>USRA01000032.1 GCA_900557035.1 uncultured Prevotella sp.
ACTACGCTAAGATTGCCAAAACCGATGAAGATGGCATCACCGCATTGAATACTTTCCTGGCGCAGGATGGCTTGCTGATTTATGTTCCAAAGAACGTGAAGGTGGAGCGTACCATTCAGGTCATCAATATTCTCCGTTCGGATGTAGATTTGATGGTAAACCGCCGTGTTCTCATCGTTATGGAACAGGGTGCTGAGGCTAAGTTCCTCTTCTGCGACCATGCAGCCGATGACAAGAACTTCCTCGCAACCCAGGTTATCGAGGCATTTGTAGGCGAGAATGCCAGTCTCGACCTCTATTGCCTGGAGGAGACTCATTACAAGAACCGCCGTGTAAGCAACGTGTATATCGAGCAGCAGGCTAACAGCCGCGTGAACCATAACGTCATCACGCTTCATAACGGTATTACCCGCAACCGTCTTGACCTCGTATTCAAGGGCGAGGGAGCTGAGTGCTTCTGCAATGGTTGTGTGATAGCCGACAAGAACCAGGTGGTTGATAACAATACGCTCATCGATCATCAGGTGGGTCATTGTACCAGCAACGAGCTTTATAAGTATGTACTCGATGGTGAGGCACGTGGTGCTTTTGCCGGTAGAGTGTTGGTTCGTCATGGTGCCCAGAAAACTGTTTCTCAGGAAACCAACCAGAACCTCTGTGCTACGAAGACTGCCCGCATGTTCACCCAGCCGATGCTGGAGATCTATGCTGACGATGTGAAGTGTGCACACGGTAGTACTGTAGGTCAGCTCAACGATGCCGCCCTGTTCTATATGCAGCAGCGTGGTGTGAGCCGCGAGGAGGCAAGGTTGCTCCTTCAGTTTGCATTTATCAACGAAGTCATCGACAAGATGGAGCTGGAGCCATTGCGTGACCGCCTGCATCATCTCGTAGAGAAGCGATTCCGTGGTGAACTCAATAAGTGCGAGGGTTGTAAACTCTGTAAATAAACTATTTTGCTATGTATGATATCAATCAAGTAAGAGCAGATTTCCCGATTTTATCGAGAAAGGTCTATGATAAGCCATTGGTGTATCTGGATAATGCGGCAACCACGCAGAAGCCATTGTGCGTGCTCGATGCCATGCGCGACGAGTATCTTAACGTGAATGCCAATGTGCATCGTGGTGTGCACTATCTTTCTCAGCAGGCTACCGATCTTCATGAGGCAGCCCGAGAGACTGTGCGCAAGTTTATCAATGCGCCGAAGGTTGAGGAAATCATCTTCACCCGTGGTACTACAGAGAGCCTGAATCTCGTGGTTTCATCGTTCTGCGATGCGTTTATGAGCGAGGGTGACGAGGTGATAATCTCTACCATGGAGCACCACTCTAATATCGTGCCTTGGCAGTTGCAGGCAGCCAAGAAGGGTATCGCCATCCGTGTGATTCCTATTAACGAAAAGGGAGAGATAAACCTCGATGAATTCGCCCATTTATTCACCGAACGCACCAAAATCGTGAGCATTGCTCAGGTAAGCAATGTGCTCGGTACGGTGAATCCGGTGAAGGAGATGATCAGGATTGCCCACGAGCATGATGTGCCTGTTATAGTGGATGGTGCTCAGAGTACTCCTCACTTTGCTGTGGATGTGCAGGATATGGATTGTGATTTCTTCGCTTTCAGCGGTCATAAAATCTATGGTCCTACCGGTATCGGTGTGCTTTACGGCAAGGAAGAGTGGCTGGAGAAGTTGCCTCCATATCAGGGAGGTGGCGAGATGATTGAGAGTGTGAGCTTCGAGAAGACCACTTTCGAGAAGCTGCCTTTCAAGTTTGAGGCCGGTACTCCTGATTATGTGGCTACCCATGGTCTGGCAAAGGCCATCAATTATGTTTCTGCGCTCGGTATGGACAATATCGCCAGGCATGAGCAGGAACTCACCCGCTACTGCATGGAGCAGATGCGAACCATCGATGGAATCAGGCTTTTTGGTGAACAGGAGGGCAAAGATGCCGTTGTCAGCTTCTTGGTTGGTGATATTCATCATATGGATATGGGCACCTTGCTCGACCGTCTGGGCATCGCTGTACGTACCGGTCATCACTGCGCTCAGCCTTTGATGGACCGCTATGGCATTCTCGGCACCGTTCGTGCGAGCTTCGCCCTGTACAACACCAAGGAGGAGGTTGATGCGCTCATAGCAGGCGTAAAACGCGTTTCTCAGATGTTCTAGGCAGGATAGTGCTCCGTTCATCTTCTTAACTCCAATTTATCTTCTTAAGTAGATAGGAATATGTTAGAAAGTCATTATTATAAGGATATGATTGAGGCGGGCTGCGATGAGGCGGGCAGAGGTTGTCTGGCTGGTAGCGTCTATGCTGCAGCAGTGATTCTTCCTCCCGATTATCAGAACCCTGACCTCAATGATAGCAAAAAGCTGACTGACAAGAAACGCAAGGCGCTCCGTGAACAGATAGAGCGTGATGCTGTGGCTTGGGCTGTGGGCATTGTTACTCCCGAAGAAATCGATCAGATCAATATTCTGAATGCGAGTTTCCTGGCGATGCATCGTGCCTTGGACCAGCTGAAGGTACGTCCTGAGGCGGTGATTGTGGATGGTAATCGTTTCAAGCCTTACAAGGACCTGCCTTATACCACGATTGTAAAAGGCGATGGAAAGTATCTCTCGATAGCTGCGGCGAGCATTCTTGCCAAAACTTATCGTGATGACTATATGGATGAGCTTGCAGAGGAATATCCACAGTACGACTGGAAGGGCAACAAGGGTTATCCTACCAAGAAGCATCGTGACGCCATCAGGGAGTTTGGCATTACGCCTTATCATCGCAAGAGCTACAATCTTCTAGGCACAGGTGAACTCTCACTCGATTTTAAAGACTAGGCATCATAGCTGCAGTGCTATGATTTCCATATAAAAAAGCCGCTCAATAGGCAAAACCGTTGAGCGGCTTTTTTATATTATTGGCTTGATCCAGTCAAGCGTATTGATTGGATGGAAAGTCTATCTTTGGTATCAGATAGAAATTCTAGCTTTTGAGTTTGATTAGAAGTCGAGGGTGATGCCCTTTTCATCTATCTTCTTGTATTTCTTTCCATTTACCGTAACATCCTTCGAGTTCTTGGCATCGAAGGTATGAGTCTTGGCAGAAACCTTGATGTTCTCCAGTTTCACGCCCTCCGTACGGTTGATGACGATACCCTGCTCAGCATTGTTAACTTCCATATCCTTGATGCTGATATTCTGTACAGGCATCTCTGGCAGACCGTTGAAGTAAGCGGCACGTCGGGCGCCACGGCAGATAACATGGTTGATGTCGATGTTGCGGAAGGCTGGGGTAGTTTCATCCACCTTCTTCATATCTACTACCTGCTGTTTCTTCTGGTCGCCATCGTTCAATACCTCTACGGCAGACTTACCGCCATAGTAAAGGTCGAAGGTAACCACATCAGTCTGGATATCAAACATAGACATATTCTTGATGTAGATATTCTCAACAACGCCACCTCTACCACGTGCACTCTTGAAACGCAAGCCTACGTCGGTACCGAGGAACTGGCAGTTGGTAACCATCACATTCTTGACGCCACCGCTCATCTCGCTGCCTACTACGAAACCGCCGTGACCCTTGAATACAGTACAGCCATCTACAATGACATTCTCGCACGGAATGCCGCGCTTTCTGCCGTCTGCATCCTTTCCGCTCTTGATGCAGATACCGTCATCACCTACGTCGAAGGTAGAGTTTACGATGAGTGAGTTCTTGCAAGACTCCAGGTCCAGACCGTCACCGTTCTGTGCGAAGGAAGGGTTGCGTACCAGTACATCCTCGATGAGTACGTTCTCGCACATCAGAGGATGGATGTTCCAGGCAGGAGAATTTTGGAAGATGATGCCATTGAGCCATACGTTCTTGCAGCTGATGAGGCTTACCATCACAGGACGGAGATAATCCTTCACTTCGTTCCAGCCTTCTTCTGTGGTGATGCCGAGTGGCACGTTCATGCCTGCTCCTTTCGCATCCGCCTTGAGGGCAGCCTCAGAAGGGAACCAGTAGTCTGGGCGCTTGAAGGCACCGCCACGTGATGTAATCGTCTTCCACTGAGCCGAAGTAACCTTTGCCTTCTTCAATGGGCGCCAGTATTCACCGTTGCCGTCGATGGCTCCCTGACCGGTGATAGCCACATTCTCCAGGTTACGGCCAGAGATAGGTGACTGGCAGCGGCGGGTATCAAGACCCTCGAAAGAAGTTTCTACGAGAGGATAGAGGTTGACGTCAGCCGAGAAGAGGATGACACCACCTTTTTCTATATGCAGGTTGATATTGCTCTTCAGAGTAATAGGTCCTGTAAACCATACACCCTGTGGTACGATCAGTTTACCGCCACCTTTCTGCTCCAGCGCCTCGATGGCTTTCTTGAAGGCATCGGTGCAGAGGGTAGAACCATCGCCTACAGCGCCGAAATCCTTGAGGTTTACCTCGTTGGCTGGGAATTGTGGGCGAGTTACCTTTTCCATTTTGAATGGAAGGTTCTCGTACAGAGCGTCGTACTTGTCAATAGAGTTTGCCTGTGCACTTAATGCCAGCAAACAAGCGCAAACAATGCTGAAAATTTTCTTCATGCGAATGATGTTTGTTTATTGGGTTTAATAATATAGTTTGTTTCGTCTGCAAAATTAGGAATATTATTTGGTATTACCAAAAGAAAAGAGGAAAATATCACCGCAAACGTTTTAGGTGAGTCAGCCTCTTCCTGTCAGGCAAAAAAAGAGCCACAAGTATGAACTTGCAGCTCCTTGTACCCAGACCCGGGATCGAACCGGGATGGGTTGCCCCACTGGTGTTTGAGACCAGCGCGTCTACCGATTCCGCCATCTGGGCGATGGTGTTTGCAAAGGAAAGAGCCGCAAGTAAAAACTTGCAGCTCCTTGTACCCAGACCCGGGATCGAACCGGGATGGATTGCTCCACTGGTGTTTGAGACCAGCGCGTCTACCGATTCCGCCATCTGGGCGATTGCGGGTGCAAAGGTACAAATAAAAATTGAAATAACAAACTTTTTGGTGATTTTTTTTCTGAAAAAACTATTCCAAGGGCGAAAAAAGCTAAAAATGTGTTTTATTTCTCCTATTCTTTATTAAATTCTTAGAAAAGATTTGGCACTCTCGCAGATAATGAGTAATTTTACACATGATTTTAGTAACTTATAAAAAATGAACTACAATATGGCACTTAATGATAATAATAATTATTGTGTGATTCTCGCTGGTGGAAAAGGTCGAAGACTTTGGCCATGTAGTCGGAGCAGTCATCCAAAACAGTTCATTGACTTCTTTGGAGTCGGACGTACCCAATTGCAGCAGACATTCGATCGCATGGCAAAGATAGTACCTGCCGACCATATTTATATCAATACCAACGAGGAATATGTAGATCTGGTGAAAGAGCAATTGCCAGAGGTTTCTGCCGACCGCATTATGGCTGAGCCTATTCATCGCAATACGGCTCCAAGTATGGCTTGGGCTAACCATCGCATTTCCATGCTGAACCCTGATGCGTGCATCATCAATACTCCTTCCGATCAGGCCATCTTCAATGAAGAGGCTTTCCGCAAGAATGTATTGGAGGGATTGGCGTTTGTTGCAGCTAACGACTGCTTCCTGACGATGGCTGTCAAGCCTACCCGTCCTGAACCGGGTTATGGTTATATCCAGATGGGCGATGTGGTAGAAGAGGATATCTATGCCGTACAGTCGTTTACGGAGAAACCTGAGCGTGATTTCGCCAAGATTTTTGTTGAAAGTGGAGAGTTCTATTGGAATACGGGTATCTTTCTGAGCAATGTCAAGCATCTGCGTGAGTGCTTCTGCAAGATTCTGCCTCCCGTGCTTCGTGAGTACGATAAGAAATATCCGGAGTTCAGCATAGAGACGGAGAATGCCTATATGAAGGAGAGCTTCTCTTCCTATCCTAACATCTCGGTAGATTTTGGCATATTGGATAAGCCATCCAATGCCTGCATGATGAAATGCGATTTCGGATGGGCCGACCTGGGTACCTGGCACAGTATCTATGAGGCGATGCAGAAGAGCGAGGATGACAATGTGGTGATAGACAGCGATGTCATCATCGAGGATTGCCATAATACGGTGGTGAAGATGCCGAAGGGCAAGCTTGCCGTACTCAATGGTCTTGATGGCTTTATCGTTGCCGAGAAAGACAATGTGCTCCTGGTATGCAAGAAGGAAGATTCCTCTGCCCTGATTCGCAAGTATGTGAATGAGATACAGATGAAGAAGGGCGATGAATACGTATAGTATAGAAAAAGAGCAGCGAATCTTCGCTGCTCTTTTTCTATGCTTATAACTTCTGGAATTCTGTATAAATCTTGTTGGCGATTTCCTTGAACTCCTCTTCTGAGAGCTTGAGGTGCTCCTTGCGGAAGTTCACGTCAGCCTCGCTGTTCATAGGAATGAGATGGATGTGAGCGTGAGGAACTTCCAGGCCCAAAACCACCTGAGCCACCTTCTTGCATGGGAAGGCTGCCTTGATAGCCTTGGCTACTTTCTTGGCGAATACCTCAAACTCTGCCAGGTCTGCATCCTCCATATCGAAGATGTAGTCCACTTCCTTGCGAGGAATCACCAAAGTATGACCTTTGCCGATAGGGCTAATGTCGAGGAAAGCATAGAACTTGTCGCTTTCTGCACACTTGTAGCTAGGAATCTCTCCCGCTGCAATCTTTGAAAAAATGCTTGCCATAATCTCTATTTCTGTTTAAAATGAATAATATATCTTGATGGGCTTACATATAACATAAAAGGAACCGTCATACGGGCATCACTGTCCGTATGATAGTTCCTTTATTCTTTTTTATTCAAATGAAATCTTGTCGATGCGAAGACTGATGGTGCCGCGAGGAATCTTGATTTCTGCAATTTCACCAACCTTCTTGTTGAGCAATCCCTGTGCGATAGGGGTCTTGATGGAAATCTTGCCTTCCTTCAAGTTAGCCTCGCTCTCGCTCACGATGGTATAGGTCATCTTTGCCTTGTTAGCCATGTTGGTCATCTCTACCTTCGACATAATCTGCACGCTGTCGGTGCTGAGCAGCTTGGTATCGATGATCTTAGCCTCGGCAATGGTGAGCTTCAGACGATTGATCTTATCTTCTAGATGAGCCTGAGCCTCTTTAGCGGCATCATACTCAGAGTTCTCACTTAAATCACCCTTATCGCGGGCTTCAGCAATTGCGGCTGATGCCTTAGGGCGCTCTACAGTTACGAGCTGTTTCAGCTCAGCTAC
The DNA here is from genome assembly GCA_900557035.1 of uncultured Prevotella sp. Taxonomy (GTDB): domain Bacteria; phylum Bacteroidota; class Bacteroidia; order Bacteroidales; family Bacteroidaceae; genus Prevotella. The sequence goes on from USRA01000032.1 coordinate 7,268, forward strand.
GAGATTGTCGTAGCCTTCTTGTGACATGTAAGCCATAATTTTCTTTTTGTTTATTGTTATTAATTAAGTTGGCAGGAGGCATAAAAAATAAAGAATTCCAGTGCCTGTTGAGCACCGGAATCCTATATCTTATAGTGTCTCTTGTTTATCCTTTTGTTTATAATCCGATTGCAAAGATAGGACTTTATTTCTGAATCACCAAACTTTTTGGGGGAAATTTTGCAAAACGAGAAGCTTTTCCTGCTTTTATTCAACTTTCCGTCGCTTTTCTTTCCAAATATCCTCCCTTGCCTCTTACATATTCTATTAATTCGCTAAAAATCTGATTATTGCGCAGTATCTCCGGGTTGCCGGTCATAATCATCTGTTTCCTGGCTCGGGTAATGGCGACATTCAGCTTGCGGTCGATGATGGCTCCGTCTTCCACAAAGCTGTTGCCGGCAAGAAAATCGAGCTGCCAGATGTTCTGGATGGTGAAACTGTAGATGATGACATCACGCTGACTGCCCTGGTATCGCTCCACGGTATCGATGCTGATCTTTTCCAGTTCCGGGATGCCCAGCTTTTCGATGCCTTTGCGCACCATGGCTATCTGGTTGCGATAGGGTACGATGACGCCCACCGTCTTCTGGGCATCAAACCTGTCGCCGTAGAAACGGTGGATGCGGCGAAGCATATCCACTACGATTTCTGCCTCGTTGGCATTGATTTTGTCCGACACATTCGGTTCCTTGCAGAATCTGGAAGGGAGGAAGATCATGCGGTGTTCCTTCAGCAGGTCATCGAGTGAATCTTCTGATGGGAGGGTGTACGACAGTTCCGGCTCCAACTGATGCGGACAAGGTACGGGCTCCAGCTGCTCCCGGCGATAGAACATTCGGTTAGGGAACTCGGCAATTTCCGGGTGCATTCTTCCCTGGCGGCGCAGGATGCCGATAAATTCGGTGCGCTCCTCGTGGTCTTCCCATCTGATCAGGCGCTCGAAGAGGGAGTTGCGGCAGTTGGTGAGGCAGATGTCCTGCAGGATACTCATATCGATGACACCCTCTTTCTGACTGTCGTTGATGGTAGGAATGCCCGAATCCTTCTCGCTCTGCTGCACGACGGCTGGCAACTGCTTGTAGTCGCCGATGAGGATGAACTTATCTACAGCCGATAGCAGACCGATGAGATTGGGCTCCAGTATCTGGCTCGACTCATCGATGATGGCAAGCTTGAAGTGCTTCAGCGTAAAGATGAAGGGTTTGGAGGTCATCATCGAAGTGGTGCCCACAATCACGCGCGTACCTATTATATATTGCTTGATGGCTTCCAGCTTCGGACAGTCGCTGATAGCTTTCTCTATCAGATAAGGGCGGAATCGCTCATCGCAGGAATACTCGCTGCCGAGGCGAAGGAATGGGATGCCGGAATCTACCAGCATCTCGCAGATTTCATCCACGGCACGGTTGGTATAGCTCATCAGCAGGATAGAGGAAGCTGGCTGATGCGCCGGCTTGCCTCCTGCGGCGATGCTTTCTGCTGTAGGTATTCCCGTTCCGTCGTTCAGCGCTTCTTCCACCATGAACTTCAGGGCACGACTGGTCTTTCCTGTTCCTGGAGGCCCCACGAGCAGGAAGTAATCCTGTGCCTGCTTGGCACGGAGAATGATGTCGTCCAGTACATCGTCATAATGTCTGGTCAATTCCAGCGAGGTGTCTCTCTCTGGAACACGCTGCCCCAGAAGAAGGTTGCGCTTCTCCTTTGGTGCACAAATAAACTGATGCAGGTTGCGGATGCTGCCTCCCGTAGAGGCATCGCTTGTTCCGTGTTCGATGGCATACGGCAGGTTCATCTCAAAGATGTCGGCGTTCTGCTGTCCATCGGTCAGGTGAACCACGATTTCATCGGAGTGAATCTCCTGCAGTACACCTTTATATAATATAGCCTTTCTTACATCCGGTTCTTCCTTCAGCTTGTAGGTATAGAGATACACCATATCGCCGATGCGGAAGTTGGGCAGGAAGTCCTTGCCCTGGTCGGGTACGCTCAGGGTGATGGTGTCATATCCGCTTCCGGCGCAGCTCTGTTCCTTTCGGATGATGTGCAGGTCGGTATAGATATTTCCGGCATCCTTCTTCTCGGTGAGTGGCATGGTCCAGAGGTCGCTGCTCGATGTGTTCGTTCCTTCCTGTGCACCCACCTTGCTGATCATCTGTTCCCGTAATACGAAGGTCATCATGCGACAGAAGTAGGCTTCCTCCAGGGGCGATAGGGTATGGAGCGGCTTGGTGATGGCTTCTATCTGTGGTTTCAGATACTTGTTGTAGAAGAAGTCCTGAGTGCCTGCCACATTCAATACCTCGGGGGTAAACTCGTTTAGCGCATGTTCGAAACCCTCCTTGGCTATCTCGAAGGAGGCGGCTACCAGCTGGTTGCGGTATTGGATGGCTTCCTTGAAGAGCTTCTGGTAGTAGGCTACCACCATCAGTCCGTCCTGTGGACGGTATTTGGAGTAGAGCAATCGGATGTTCACGCGGTCGTTGCTCAACTTGAAGTTGTGCTGCAATACACCATAGTAGAGCAGGAGCTGCACATAGTGAGGCTCCAACTGATAACTGTGATAACCTGGATCCACCTGATGGTTTTCGATATTCATGTTGCGTCCCGATTTCTGTTCCACCAGCAGCTTGCAGTCGGTGGTCATCAAATCTACACGTCCCTGAATGCCGAGGGCTTCGCAGACGAACGAAGGTTCCAGGATAGCTTTCTTCCGGTCGTAAAGACTTTCGCCACGGAAGGCTGACATCTGTGCCTGAGATGCGGTGCGGGGAAAGAGGATATCCACAACCTGCTGCAGATTGAAAGCCTGCAGGCTGGCATCGGTATAGAACTTCTTGGGGTCAAACCAGGGACAGGTGCAGAATTCCAGGGCTTTCTCCCGGAAGTTTGTCTTCACCGTCTCGTTCATCTGGTATTTGCCGTGGCTGTTGATGATGTCATCCAGCGCAGCTCCGGCAAAGTTACCCAGCAGGGTAGCCTGGGTGTTGGCTCTGGGCTTCATCAGGTTGAGAAGATAGAGCAGGGGATGATGACCGAAAGCCGTAAAACAGGTGGCGATGCTACTGATATCTACCAGATAATCCGGTTCCACCACGATGAGGCGGGGAGTGATGATGGGCTGCTTCACCTGACAGTCGAGCAGGTTGAGCTGCATCCCTTCCTTCAGGATATCCCAGAGATAGGTATGGTCGATATGATTCTCCTCATCCTTCAACTGCACGAGATATTCCTCCTCATCGGCATCCTGGTCGATGTCCACACGGATGAAATCTCCGTCCCAGTTCTTCACGATGCATCGGATACGGCGGTTGTTGATTTCCAGTCCCTTCTGATAAGGTCGGGGAGTATGCGGAATGAGTACGTTGAGTTCGTGGGGAACATCCACTCCGAATACTGCGGAGATGAAGAGGGCGAGGGCACGTGCATCGTATTTCAGGTCTTCGCCCGAAAGCGGTTTCTGCGAGTTGCTGTGTCGGCGCATGGTCTGGATGGCAATCTTGTCTGCCACCTTGATACCGCGTGCCTTGCATAGATAGTCCACCTGGGAGAAAAGGTTACCGAAAGCCTGTCTGGTATCCTTCACTCCTTCGTGGCAGCAGAGGATGAGGGTATCATGCATCATCTTGTTGCGAGTCTGCGGTTCCAGTTCTGGGAGCATCAGGAGTTCCCTTACCCTTTGGAAAAGTTCTGCGGCGCTGATATTGTTCTGATTCATGAGATATTGCTAATTCTTGAAATGTAGGTACAAAGATACATTAATTTATAGATAAAAGCAAGAAAATAGAGATAAAAGAAAAAAGCAGCAGGGCTTTTTCTAAAATATAGGTAAGAAATGCTTGCCGTATCATTTCTTTTTTGTATATTTGTAGCCCCCAAATGAAAAGATGGGATATGATTCATCTAAAAAAATAAACTATGACAAAAGAAGAATTGATGCATAGAGCCATTGAGCTCTCAAAGAATAGCGTGAAGACGGGTGGCGGACCTTTCGGTGCCGTTATCGCCAAGGACGGAATCATCATCGCTGAGGCTTCCAACAGTGTAACCATCGACCTCGATCCTACGGCTCATGCCGAGGTAAACTGCATCCGCCAGGCTACCCGCAAGCTGAAGACCTTCAACCTGGAGGGTTGCGAGATCTATACTTCCTGCGAGCCTTGTCCGATGTGCCTGGGTGCTATCTATTGGGCGCATCTCGACAGAATCTATTATGCCAATGATAGAAAGGATGCGGCAAAGATAGGTTTCGACGATGAGTTTATCTACGAGGAGATAGACCGCAAGATAGAAGACCGCCACAAGCCGATGATTGCCCTGATGCGCGATGAGGCGCTGGGCGCTTTCCGCATGTGGGAGGAAAATACAGAAAAAACGGAGTATTAACACTCCGTTTTTTTATTGTTCAACGAATTATTCTACTAAAAGAACCGATTTCTCGGATTTTCTTTGTAATTTTGCCGCCAAATTCAGGAAGCCCTGAATTATGGAAGATGGAAATTCTCTGATGATAAGAAATTCATTATAAGGAATTCTCTGATTATATGGAAATTCTCTGATTATATGGAAATTCTCTAATTATTATAACGACAATGGAACAGCCAATAGAAAATCTCTACAAGCTTGACGGTAGAGTGCCCGTCGGTAAAGCACTCCCATTTGGTCTTCAGCATGTCTTGGCGATGTTCGTCAGCAACATTGCTCCAATTATGATTCTTGCCGGTGCGATTGGATTGGATAGTTCGGTGAGCGCCGTGCTCATCCAGAACTGTATGGTCATCGCCGGTATCGGTACTTTGATACAGCTCTATCCTGTATGGCGCATCGGTTCCCGTCTGCCTATCGTGATGGGTATTTCCTTCACCTTCCTTTCGCTTGCCATCGCCATTGCCGGTGCTCATGGCATGGGTACCCTGGTGGGAGCGGTTATCGTCGGCGGTCTGGTAGAAGGTACACTCGGTCTCTTTGCCAAGTACTGGATCAAGCTCATTCCGCCTGTAGTGGCAGCAACCGTAGTAACAGCCATCGGTTTTTCGCTGCTTCCAGTAGGTGCGAACTCTTTTGCCGGTGGTCAGGGTGCTGCCGACTTCGGAAGCATGAACAATTGGGTTGTGGGTTCAGTAACCTTGCTCGCATGTCTCCTCTGCCAGATTTTTGCCAAGGGATTCCTCCGCTCTCTGTCGGTATTGGTTGGTCTGCTGGTAGGTTATGTCTTGGCGCTCTTTATGGGAATGATAGATTTTAGCGGACTTTCTGGTCTTTCTATCATTGCCTTGCCAAAGTTGTTGCCATTCACTCCTGAATTCAATATCGGTGCCATCCTCTCGGTGGTAGCAGTTTATCTGGTTTCTGCCACAGAGACCATCGGTGATACTTCTGCGCTCTGCAACAGTGCCTTGAAGCGCGATCCTAATACCAAGGAGATGGGTGCTGCCGTATGCTGTGATGGTTTTGTCAGCTCCGTATCGGGTCTCTTCGGATGTACTCCTATCACTTCCTTCAGCCAGAATGTAGGTTTGGCAGCCATGTCGGGAGTTGTAAACCGCTTTACCATAGCCTTGGGTGCCATCATCATGATTATCGGTGGTGTATTCCCTGCTATCGGATATGTGCTCACCACCATTCCTCAGGCAGTATTGGGAGGCTGTACCATCATGATGTTTGGTAGCATCCTTTTTGCCGGTTTTGGTATGATGGCTCGCACGGGTTTCTCTCAGCGCAACATGGTCATCGTGAGTCTTTCACTCAGCGTGGGTCTCGGCTTTACATCAGCAACAGGTATGTTCAATATCTTCCCTGAGATTGTACGCACCGTTTTTGCTGATAACTGTGTGGCAGTAGTCTTCCTGCTTGCCGTGATCCTGAACCTCGTATTGCCAAAGAATCTGGATAAGGCATAAGATTACTGTCCACCCAGTCTTTCGAAGAAGGTGATGATTTCTTCGAAGGTCTTGAATTCATCACTGCCATATTCTATGGTTGTACCCATGAAACCGTCGCATGGGCGAGGGTCGATGAAGTAATCGCCGTAGAGCAGGTTCTTCTGATTGCAGAAGATGATGTGGTTGTAGGTTGGGGTAGAGAGATATTCCTCTACCCAGGTCTGCACCTTCGCCATATATTCATGGTCGTTGGTTGGCGCTGGGGCTACGATATATACGTTGTAATGCTCTATCAGCATCTCGTAAGCCTTGTGCATTGAACTGGTTGCCTTCATGTAACTGTCGTGCAGGGCATCAAAGTCGATATATACGATAGGGCGCTCCTTGCCGTTCTGCTTGTCGTCAATCCATCGGATTACCGGACAGAGATAGTGGAATGCCACCTTGTCGATGAGTCGGTGCTCGCCATGGAAGTGGATGGCCTGTGGATAGTGCTCATGGAAGAGGTCGAAGGTATGTACCACCGGATCTTCATCGCCGAAGAGGCCATATACCCGCTCCTGTTCCTCGGGAGTGATATCCTGGAAGCATCGCTCGGTGAAGTCGCGGTATTCCTTGATAAGACCTTTGGTAACCATCAGCTCATTCACTCCATCCTTTCTCGGGTTCTGGAATTCCTGCTTGCCGGTCATGCTGCTCATCGTGTTGCCCATCTCGAAGGCTGGGTTTACGAGGATGCGGTCGAATCCTTTCAGCAGCTCGGTGTACATTCCGCCCATCGAAGTACCGATGATGAGGTCGGGTTGCTCAGTCTCTGCCATCTTCTGCAGCATCTCTATGGCTTCTTCCGGATGAACCGGGATGTCTTCAGCCACGAGAATGGCGTTAGGCATCAGTTCCTGCAACATCTTCACGGTGCCGCTCTGAGCAGAAGAGAGGAAACCGTGCACATACATGATTTTCTTGCCCGACATCAGGTCGGGGAATTGCTTGATATATGGATTCATATTCTTATAATTTTTATTGGGGGTAACTCCTTAACTTCTTTCACCCCCAGTTATTTTGCTGCAAAATTACGGTAAATTGCAGACAAAACAAAATTATTGGGCGATAAACTTTCTTGTTTGCGAAAAAAGTAGTAATTTTGCATCCAATAACCAAAAAGTTCAAGTCATAATGGATTTACTGAAAGAAAGAATTATGCAGGAGGGCCGCTGCTTTCCTGGTGGAATCTTAAAAGTAGATAGCTTCGTAAATCATCAGATGGACCCAATCCTGATGATGGACCTGGCTAAGGAATTCGTGCGCCTTTTCAAGGACATCAAGTACAACAAGATTGTTACTATTGAGGCTTCGGGCATCGCTCCTGCCATCATGGTGGGTTACCTGACCAATCTTCCTGTTGTCTTCGTCAAGAAAAAGCAGCCTAAGACGATGGAGGGTATGATTACCTCTGTGGTTCACTCTTTTACCAAGGATCGTGACTATACGGTTTGTGTGAGCAACAGCTATCTGACTCCTGAGGACCACGTGATTTTCATCGACGACTTCCTCGCCAATGGTAACGCATCCAAGGGTGTGATGGATCTCTGCGAGAAGGCTGGTGCCAAGATCGAGGCGATGGGCTTCATCATCGAGAAGGCTTTCCAGCATGGTGGTGACTTCCTGCGCAAGGAGGGAATCCGTTATGAGGCGCTCGCTACTGTAGAGAGCCTGGAAGATTGCAAGATTATCCTGAAATAATACACCTATTTTATATATAACAAAAGCCGCCCACATGACAAGGCGGCTTTTGCTGTTTTTTATATCTGCTATTTTACAATGTCTGCTGCATAGATTCCCATCGCCTTATAGCCTGTTGGGTTAGGGTGGAGCCAGTCGCTGCTGGCATATTCCCGCTTCATTCTTCTGTCATCATTCGGATCTTGAAGCAGCTTGGCGAAATCCAGGATGCCATCCACGTTCTTCGCCTGACTTCGGATCCAGTCGTTTACATAGAGTCGGGCAGCTTCGTGGAAGTGGGTATAATATCCTGCGCCCTTGAAAGGGGTGATGGTGCCCAGATAAACCTTCATTTTCCTTGCCTTCGCCTTCTTCACCATTCCCTGGATGCTCTCGATGATCTGCCGGGCTACGGTTTCGCTGCTGCCGCTCCTGGCTGCACCGATGTCGTTGACACCCTCGAAGATCACCACCTTCTTCACGCCGCTCTGCATCAGGATGTCTCTGTCGAAACGTTCTTTGGCGAGGGCTCCGAAACCGCCCGGTACGGTTACGCGGTTGTTGCCGATGCCCAGGTTCAGCACACCTTGATTGGTTATCTTATGCTTCAGCTGCAGCATCTCCGACATCACGTCGGGCCATCGGTTCTGGGCATTGTCGGTAGAGCATTTTCCGTCGGTGATGGAGTTTCCGATGATGGCGATGGCACTCATGTTGTTGTTCATCGTATAGACATCGATGCCGCTGATGTTGTACCAGTGGTTCTCCCGGAAAGCCTTCTCAAAGTTGGAGTGGGCATTGGTTACTCCCTTCATGATATAAGAGGTGGTGCGGGAACCCATGTGTACGGTCGGCACTTTGGGAGCCGAGGTATAGTTGATGGTGATGGCTACCCGTTCCAGATTTCTGAGATTGAACTTCAGGGCATCGCTCACAATCTGCTTGCCGGCAGGGATGACGGTCTTGTAGCTGTTGCCGAACTTGAAGTATTGTGCCGTTTTGGCATCGATGGCAAAGGAATCCTTGGCATGAGCGATGTAGATGGAGCGGATTTCCACGGATTGCATCGAATAGATGTTACTCAACTTGAGGCGAATCACGTCACCTCCTATGCTAACCTTTACCACCTGGCGTACCGAACGGTTAGTCATGCAATTGTTATAGGGCATAAATGATTTGACTACAGTTTGCGGAGCTGTGGCCCAGGTGCCTACCCAGTTCTGTGCAAATGAAACAGTTGATATGGCACAGAACACCATAAAGAAAACTAATAATCTTTTCATCATACGTGCAAAGTTAGATAGAAAAGGCAATAAAACCAAGAAATTTAAAAACTTTTTTCATAAAACTTTGGAGAATATAGAGAAAAGTTGTACCTTTGCCCAAAATTCTAACTAAAATATAAGTCTATGCAACCAACAAAAAGTTTTGCGATTCCATTGTCGTTTATTGGAATCATGTTTTTCTCTTTGGGCTTTGCCCTGGGTATTAATTCCTTACTGGTGCCTGTATTGCAGGGCTCGCTGGGTATTTCCAATGCTGCCTCTTATCTCATCATCGCAGCCACCTTCATTCCGTTCCTGATTTTCGGTTATCCTGCCGGACTCACCATCAAGGCTATCGGTTACAAGAAGACGATGTCGCTGTCGTTTGTCATCTTCGCAGCAGCATTCTATCTCTTCATCCTTTCTGCAGATGAGAAGAGTTTTCCTCTGTTCCTGCTTGCATCTTTTGTAAGCGGTGCTGCCAATGCCTATCTCCAGGCATCCGTCAATCCTTACATCACCATCCTGGGTCCTTTGGACAGTGCTGCCAAGCGCATCAGTATGATGGGTATCTGCAACAAGCTGGCTTGGCCAATTCCATCCATGTTCATCGTATGGCTGTTGGGTAAGGATGTGCATCTCATCGGAATCGAGGATTTGTCTAAGCCTTTCTGGATCATCATCGTAGCTTTCCTGGCTTTGGGTGTTCTGGCATTCCTGGCTCCATTACCAGAGGTAAAGGCTGCCGGAGAGGATGATTCTGAGGAGGAGGAGTCTGCTGCCTGCACTTATGCGGCAACCAAGACCTCTGTCTTCCAGTTCACTCACTTGCTTTTGGGTTGTCTGGCGTTGTTCCTTTATGTAGGTGTTGAGACGGTTTCTCTCGGAACATTGGTAGATTATGCCAATTCTTTGGGTTTGCCTGGTGCTGCTAATTATGCCTGGATAGCTCCTATCGGTATTGTTATCGGTTATATTTGCGGTATCATTCTGATTCCTAAGTATATCAGTCAGGCAGTAGCCTTGAAGCTCTGTTCGTTCCTGGCTATAGCTGGTGCATTGCTGGTAGTTCTTACTCCAGCCGAGATTTCTATCTATTTCATCTCATTGATGGCATTGGGTTGTTCTCTGATGTGGCCTGCCCTCTGGCCATTGGCAATGGCAGATCTGGGTAAGTTTACCAAGTCTGGTTCTTCATTGCTCATCATGGCGATGTTTGGTGGAGCCGTTCTTCCTACGCTCTATGGAAGTCTGAAGGATGCAGTAGGTGCTCAGCAGGCATATTGGCTCTGTCTCCCTTGCTTCCTCTACATTTTGTATTACAGCATTCACGGCTACAAGATTCGTTCATAGTATCGTTTCTTATCAGCTGAGATGATAAAAAAATAAGGTGTATCCTCTATAGCCTTCGATGATGAAAGGCTAGGGGATACACCTTTTATATTATAGTCTTTTAATTTCCTGCTCTGTCAAACCAGTAATTAAAGCTATCTGCTCTATGCTCAATCCATTAGCCAGCATTTTGCGGGCAATGTTATTTTTCTCTTCAGTTCTACCTTCAGCTCTGCCTTCAGCTCTGCCTTCTTCCATACCTTCCAATCTTGCATTTCCCAGAACGTCATTTTGAATCATGATGGCATTGATGTGCTCATCGTATGCATAGCGTTCTGCATCCGACATGGAATAGTATTTCAGCTTCTCACGAGCTTCCTGCAGACCTGGCGCTTGGGTTTCAGGAGAGATGACACCATTCTTCAGATACTCAACCCATTCTTCCAATGGTGATTTAGCCACCTTATTGAATTCATTAACTCGAACCAAAATATAGGTTGGGAATATCTCTGAAGGCGATTTCCTCACTATCGTATCTTTCTCCTTGGTGCTAATGATCAGATGGTCTTGGGTATGCAAGCCCACGAAGTTATTCTGTCCCACATAGATGTAGTCAGATCCCTTTCCCAGATCAAAGTACAGAATGCTGATGGAATATACTTTCTTCACCTCTTTATATGTATTTCCCAGATTGATATGCTCTGTAATAGCTTTGGCTACTCCATATAGCACACGCTCCAGGTAATACAGCTCGCTTGTGTTCTGTATCTCGACGATAATGATTTCTCCCTTGCTGTTTTTCGCCTTGATATCTACCCTGTTGAACTTATCATTAGCCTGTTGCTGGTTACCTTCGCTTTCCAGAATATCAACAATCTTAATAGGTTCATTCAGAAATACAGTCAGGAAGCCCTCAAGCACACCAAAGTTCGCCTTTTGGCGAAGCAAGCGCTTGATGGCCCAGTCAAATCTTATGTATCTATCTCTTAGCTCTGTCATATTTGCCTCCTTATTTTAATAATTCAACTTTCGTGCTGCAAAGATTATGCTAGCGAGCGTGATATAAGCTTGCTTACAAATTGCCGAGCGCTGCTAATCTTCTGCAAAGATACGCTTTTCTTCTGAAAGATGCAAGGAATTATTGGAAAATATTTGAGGCTGAGGAAGATAAAAAGAAAAAGGTGTGTCCCGCTTGCCCGATATATGGGGCAAGAAGGATACACCATTTTATATTATGGGTTAGGATAATCTTGATTGATACCTCTAGGAAGAAAATAACCCTTGATGCAATTTGGATTGCAGACACATATCTGAATATGATTCTTTTCTCTGAATCCTGCATTAGGATATAGTTCCTGCCCTTCCCAAAATACACCTTTTACAGAATCATAAGGATGGGCATTAGCCTTTTTGTTGTATGTTAATGCTGTTTGAACAACAGCACAATCCAATTTTCTAATCAGTAAATCTGTAGATTTACCGATAGATGTATTTTTGGGTAATTCTAATCCTGACTCTTTATAAAGTTCAACCATAGACTCATACGCATCTTTTAATTCCTGAAGATAAGAACTGTCCGTAAGGTCAAAACAATAACCTAAGTCTATTATTGCTCCAACAACAGCCGGTTCTTTTACTTGCGAATTTCTTCTTTTTGCTAAATCTTTAGCCCATAGCCAAGCTCTTTCTTCGTTATTCTCCCAAAAGTAAATACCATTACCTAACCAGTCATAGTCATTAGTACTGGAAAGAAGATCGGTCTTTCCAGCAACTACGGCATCGACAACAGACTTGTCGCAACCATGAAATCCAATTACCAGGTTGGAGCGCCTTGAATACAAAGACTTGTCCATAGTTTTATCTCAAATGTGGTGCAACTTCTCCGTTTGGCAACAAGATTCCTGCCTCAATGAGAAATTTTCTTGCTGCTTCTTTACTGGCAGTAGAAGCCTTTCTTACAGCCTCTAATCTTTCTTGTCTTTTGCTATCAAATAAATCCATATTCTACCTCCTTATTTTAATGATTCAACTTTCGTGCTGCAAAGATACGCTTTTCTTCTGAAAGAAGCAAGGAATTATTGAAAAATGTTTGAGGGTGAGGGAGATAAAAAGAAAAAGGTGTATCCTCGCTTGCCCGATGAATGGGGCAAGAAGGATACACCTTAATCATGTATTCTTATGAGAGTAAGTGATTACTCACCATATTGGTCATTCTGCTTAATATTAGGGTTTGCATTGATTTCGCTCTGAGGAATAGCAGAAATTGCTTTGTAATAGTCACGATCGAATGACTTTTCCTCTGAGTTCAAAATCTGGTGCCAACCTTGATCAGCTTCGCTAGTATAACGAACAATCTTCTCATTGCGACGGAGACAATCGAAGTAACGATGGCCTTCACCAACTAATTCCTTACGACGCTCAATAGAGATTCGTTCTGCTGTGATGTTTTCAGCTGTTACAAGCTTAGATTCATCAGAGGTACGATTCTCAATAATTGCATTGAGATACTCAGCTGCCTTTGTCTTGTTACCAAGATTAAAAGCACACTCAGCAGCTGTCAAATATACCTCAGAAAGACGCATCATAGGTACGTTAGAGTAACGTGGATCACCATTTACTGCTGGAATTTTGTTCAACCAAACTTTGTTGTCGCCATAAACTGCCTGGTTATCTGGATTCAGAGATGCCAAGAATACGTTATTACGAACATCCTTTGGATCTGAAGATAACATATCTACAAAACTCTTAGTAGCAACAACATCACTATATCCTACATGGTCATCACTATTCTCGTTGTACAGATATCCTATACCTTCACGGTCTGTCCAGTCAGTATTGTCATTGATCAGGATTTCAAAAATCATCTCATTTTCATGAGCAGCATTTGTTTTATACCAAGCATTTACATACTGGTCCTTTGTCCACAACTGGTAAGGAGAGTTCTTGATAATATCTTCTGAAACATTCAGAGCCTTTTCCCATTCACCCATTGTCAGATAAACACGAGCAAGGAGTGTCTTAGCTGCCCAAACATTGATATAACCTTGGTCTTTATCCTCTGTTAATGCATTAGAATTGATGGCCTCAGTTAAATCTTTGAGAACTTGTTCGTAGTTCTCTTTGACTGTCAAACGTGGCAACTGGCAAGTAGTAATGTCTGCCGCAGAAACAACATTCTCAGTAAATGGAACACCCAATGATGCACCATTATCCTCTGTATAAGTTTTACCATAAATGCGTGCCATATCAAAGAGGGCCATTGCGCGAAGAACCAAAGCTTGGCTCTTGTAATTTGCTATAGTTGCTGCAGCTTCGTCTTTATCTTCAAGTTGACCATCAGCAGCAGCGATAATGCGATTTGCACGTCCCATAACAATATAAGGTGACTGCCAAATTGCATTGCCGGAGAATCCTGTACCCGTAGTGTATTGCATGAGATAGTAGAATGAAGCACGGTTACTGTTTGTACCAGCTATTTCATTACTCTGCATATCATCTGCATGAACATCGCCATATAGGAACATACGGGCTCCATAATAATCAATTAAAGTACTATTGCCCTTTAAACCAGCATACAAACCCGCAACAGCAGTTCCCATGTTGTCGCTATTTGTGATACCTTCCTTTTCCTCTACACCATCAGATGGTTCAAGGTCAAGCCAGTTGTTTACGCAGGAAGTCAGGACTGTTGCTGACAATGTTGCGCAAAGTGTTGCTTTATATATAAATTTAAATACTTTCATTTGTCTAATCATTTTTGTTTAGAAACCGAGTTCAATACCGAATGTGAATGTTCTCAATGATGGAGTCTCAAAAGTGCAAAGACCATCTACTGGAACCTCTGGGTCTACTGTGAGATCCTTTGATTTCCAAGTCAGCAAGTTAGATGCAGCAAAGTATGCACGCGCCTTGCTAAGACCGATTTGTGAGATGAAACTCTTAGGTGCATTGAAACCAACAGACAGGCTCTTGACACGCAAGTAGTCTGTTGACATCATCCAACGTGAAGACATTGTTGTGGTAGAACCATACTGGAACTTAGGCAATTTTGCATTGTCGCCTGGCTTCTGCCACATATCCTCTATCTTATAATAAGCTGGTACTGCTCCAGAATAGAGGTATGAACCACCATTAGTATGCTGCCATGTAGCATAATCCATAGCGTCACCGCCCAGAGAGAATGTCAATGTCATACCAAAGTCGATAAACTTATAGCGCAAAGTATTTGTCAAACCACCTTCAATAGCGGGATCATGCTTGCCAACGATAGTCTTGTTAGCTTCTGCATACTTTGTTGTTGTTGCACCTGTTCCATCATTCTTATAATACAATTCCTGACCAGTTTCAGGATCAACGCCAGCATATTCGTATGTATAGTAAGAATAGTATGGCTCACCTTCCTTGTGGATTAATATTCCACTGATGATCTGATTCTGACCACCATAAAGCTTAGATACCTTGTTGCTATTATGAGCAAGGTTCAGAGTTGTAGTCCAAGTGAAATCCTTCGTATTGAAGTTATTTGATGTAATAGTAACTTCATATCCGGTATTCTTCAACTCGCCAACATTCTGAGGAGAAGTGAGTGCATATTGAGAAGAGAAATATCCTGGTACAGCAGATACTGGCAAATCGAAAATCAAATCACTTGTAGTACGAGTATAGTAATCAAATGTCAAAGACAGACGATTCCAGAAATTCAAGTCGATACCGATATTCAGAGCCTTGTTCTTCTCCCACTTCAGGTTCTCGTTTGCGATACCTGAGATAGCAGAACCATTGGTGCCGTTATAGAAGAATCCCCACTTATACCATGATTTGTAACCATAGTAAACAGAAGGCTGAGTACCATTTACACCATAAGATACACGAATCTTACCATCTGTCAACACATCTTTGATAGAATCCATGAATTTCTCACTTGTGAATCTCCAAGAACCAGACAAAGACCAGAAGTCGCCCCATCTGTTTTCGCGAGCCAAGCGAGAACTACCATCACGACGATAGCTAACACCAAAGTAATACTTGTCAGCATAATTGTAATTAACACGGCCTAAGAATGATGTTAAGCGATAACCTTGCTTGTCTGTTTGAGTACTTGTGTTATTCGCATTTTCAAACTCATACTTATCGCCTGGATAAGAATCACCACTGAGATATGTCTGAGTATAGTGATAATCCTCTGTCTCAAAGCCAAGTAAAGCATCTACGTTATGCTCGCCAAACGACTTGTTGTAAGAAGCCTGTGTCTGGGTATTCAATGTATTGAATTCATTGATAATACGCTGAGCAACACCACCTGGTGCACCATCATTAGAGAAACGATCCCAAAGAACAGTCTCTGTTGAGTTGATGTAATCGTATGAAACCTTCTCGCTTATCTTCAAGTTGTCCCATACGTTGTATGTCAACTGCATACTGTTCAAACCACGGTTGATGACGTTCTTGTCAGAACTATGCTCCTGCTCGTAAAGTGGGTTTACGCCAAACATACCGCACTGTGTCAAGTTTCCTTCAGAATCATAAGGAACTGAAGATGGACTCTGGAAGAAAGCATAGTTTGCAATGGCACCAGCATATGAAGTACCTTCATTTACTAAACTCTGGTTCATCTTGGAGAACTGAGAATTTACTCGCAAATTGAATCTTCCAAAATCATGACTGACACTAGCATTACCAGTAAAACGCTCTAATCCTTGCTTATACAAGATACCTTCCTGCTTCATGTATGAAACCGAAGAATAGAACTTGGTCTTTTCGCTACCACCAGAAACACTTACCTGATAGTTAGAATGAGAACCTGTGCGGAACAATAAGTCTTTCCAGTCAGTATAGCCATTTTCAGGTTTTGCTGCAAAGCGGTCAATTCTACCATCCGCAAAAGTTGTTGCAGCAGCATCATCATAACCAGCATCGTATATTGCATAATTCTTCAAACCCGTATAAAGCAATTCACGACGATCGGCACCGCTCAACTGAGGGCGGTAATCAACAGCCATGTTTGAGAAACCCCAATCGCTGCGGAACTCTACATTTGTCTTACCAGCTTTACCACTTTTTGTTGTAATGACAACCACACCATTGGCAGCACGAGAACCATAAAGTGAAGCAGCAGCGGCATCCTTAATCACAGTAATAGACTCAATGTCGTTACTGTTCAGGGTAGCCAAAAGACTTGTACCAGCATCGTTATAACCGCTGCCAGGTTCACTGTTGAAAGCACTCGCATTACCAGCGTTCATAGGAGTACCATCGATTACATACAATGGATCATTTCCTGCGTTGATTGAACCCATACCACGTACACGAATGCTGCTAACTGCACCAGGAGCACTTGATGAGCCTGATACAGAAACACCTGGAACGCCACCAGAAAGCTTATCGGTAAGTGATACCACTGGGATATCTTCCAAGTTTTGAGTGTTTAATGTTGAAGCAGAGCCAGTGAACGAAGACTTTTTGAAGTTACCATAACCAGTAACAACTACCTCATCCAAAGCCTTGTTGTCTGGATTCAATACAATCTTCAAGTTTGCACCAGCCTTGACTGTTTGAGAGTTCATACCAATGTATGAAATCTCCAACTTAGCTCCGGCAGGAGCGTTCAATGAGAAGTTACCATCAATGTCGGTAACTGTA
>USRA01000033.1 GCA_900557035.1 uncultured Prevotella sp.
AGAAAAATGCCCAATTCAGTTGTTTGCTTCCCTAATTAAGTTTTCGGACGGCCTCCCCCTAAAACCTTGATAATCAATTTGTTATGCATACACATTATCATTTAAACAATTGAAATTTTATTTAAGTTCGTGCAAAGGGGGCTTGCCTCTCAGCATTCGCAAAAGCAAAGTTATTAAAAACCTGGCTAACTACCAAATTTTATCACGTTATTTAACGGAAAAGTGGTTTTGAGGGCATAAATGAGGCCCAGAAGGCATTTTTCACCCCCTCAGAACGGCCAAAATAAGATGGAAAATGAGTATTTCCTGCTTGAAAAACGGTAAAAATCCAGAAATAACTTAACAGATTTACACAATATCAAGACAAAACGAAGAGGGAGAGTATAGAAAAACAGAAGAGAATCTATAGCTTTTGAAGATACAATTCTGAGGAAAAACAACTTTCACCAATAACAATATCTTATTGTTTATCAACATATTACCAAACACAGCGTTTCATCTTTCAGAATCAAGCCAAACCCTCTATCCGGTCATTTTCGGTCATGGTCATTTTCGGTCATTTTCGTTTCGGGGGCGCAAATCTCCCCTATAGTATAATATAAATAATTATTTATATTATACTATAGATTAAAATGACCGAAGTCGAAAATGAAAATGACCGAAAATGACCATGACCGGAAATGACCGGAATGCAAGCAATGTGTAAAAACAGCATTTACTTACATAGTTAATTATCAAGCACTTATGCCATTTTTACCATCTTATTCCGACAAAAACTTGCTTTCGCCTTTGAAATTTTGTATCTTTGCACCGGCAATCGAAGGAACAGCCTATTGTGCCGAAAACCGGTCATCTATTAAGACCGGGGCGGGGCTTAAATGATGGCAGGCGCCGGTCATCTATTAAGACCCAAAAAGCACAAGAAAAGAGCTTTCCGGGTAGTTGTGATTTACAAGAACTCTTAAACACAGAACAGAGTATGATTAACTACAGCATCGTAATGCGCAGCGTGAACGCAAACCTCCTTGAGATCAACCAGGCAAAGTCACGTATCAACCAGGCTAAGAAGGACGGCAAGGAGCCGGACAAGAAGGACACCGACCTGGTGAAGACCGAGAAGCAGAATGCGTTCGCCATCTCGCAGTACACCGATGTGATGACCATCGAGAAGTTTGCCAAGCACATCACTTCTCACGGCAGTGTGTATTCCAGAGCCGACATCAGCGCCATCCTCTACATGGCAGTGGACTGCATGAGAGAGATGCTGCTTGAGGGCAAGAAGATCCGACTGGGTGATCTGGGCGACTTCTCTCTCCTGCTCGCCTCCAAGGGTGCAGAGACTGCCGACAAGTTTACGGCGCAGAACATCACCAACGTGAAGGTTCAGTGGGAGCCAGGTCAGCAGTTCAAGAACCTGCTCGACGACGCAGAATTCAACCTCGTGGCAAGCCGCAGCGCTCAGGCAGCCGTGATCAAGGCGATCAAGGAGGGCAAGACCAACGTGGACCTCAATGTCCCTATCAATCCTGACGGCGGCGATGGCGACGGAACCACTGGCGGAGGAACCCAGGGCGGAGGCAGCAATGCTGGCGGCGGAACTACCGGCGACCAGGGAACCAGCGGCGGCAATACTGGCGGTGAATCCGGCGGCGACGATAATGTAAATCTCTAAAAAAAATAGAAGTCTATGAAAAGGGATACATGGAAAATGGTGATTCAGATTGCGATTAGCATTCTCACCGCAATAGCCACTTCGCTCGGCGTTACAAGCTGCATGTAAGCAGAAAACAAGCTGCATGTAAGCTGCAGGAAGGTAGAAAACAAGACGTAGAAAAATAGAAAGTAAGATGCACCGCTCCTCCTATATATATATAATAGGTGGAGCGGTTTTATTACTTTTTTTTCGCATCTATGCAACAAATCTCGTAAAAATGAGTTATTATATAATAAATAGCTAGTTATAAGATCATAAATGAATAGGAAAATCATGAAGATAAATAAAATGAGGAAACAATTCATCCTCTTCCTTCTGTTGGTGATGGCAGCAGGTTCAGCCTTCGCACAGACTTCCACCATGACAGACGATCAGGTGATGAGCTTGGTTGTGAAAGAGCATGAAAAAGGGTCTTCAAATGCTCAGATAGTTACCAAACTGATGCAGCAGGGGGTAGATATCTCACAGATTCGACGGGTAAGAGACAAGTATCAGCGCCAGTTGAAACAGGGCGGGGTTACTGGTACTTCCGCCCAACTGCAAGGGAAGGAAACCTCTCGTCTTCGTACCAACAATGGTAAACCCCGTGAAGATTATGGTAAGGGAATCAGCGAAGAATCGAAGAACTACACCAACTATCGCATCACTGCACAGAAGGATGATCAGTACAAGCATACTTTCGATGAGGATGACGAGGAGTATATGGATTTCCAGAACGAGATGGATGGGATTATTCCAGATACGGCGATGATGATCAAACGTCTTCTTGCTGAACGGGAAGCGAAAACCAAGAAGGTTTTCGGAAGAGACATCTTCAATAACAAAGAGTTGAGCTTCGAGCCAAATATGAATATTGCCACTCCACAGAACTATCGCTTGGGACCTGGAGATGCGGTTATCATTGACATCTATGGTGCATCACAGAAAACCATAGAAAGCACCGTTTCTCCTGATGGCGAAGTTACCATCGAAGGCTTTGGACCTGTATCGGTAGCCGGTTTAACCGTTGCTCAGGCAAATGCCCGACTTCGCAATACGCTGGGTAGCAGATACCGTTCGAGCAAGATTAAGCTCACTGTAGGACAAACCAAGACCATTATGGTCAATGTGATGGGCGAAGTAAAAACTCCAGGCACCTATACCCTATCTGCCTTTGCCACCGTTTTCCACGCACTCTATATGGCAGGTGGCACCAACGACTTGGGTACATTGCGAAACATCAAGGTTTATCGCCATAACAAACTGGTTACCGTGGTAGATATCTATGATTATATTCTCAATGGCAAACTGACCGGCAATGTACGCCTGGCAGATAATGATGTCATCGTTGTGGGAGCCTACGATTGTCTGGTTACGATTACCGGAAAGGTAAAGCGCCCGATGATTTATGAAATGAAGAAAAATGAGAGCGTGAACTCTCTTCTTAAATATGCTGGCGGATTTACAGGAGATGCTTACAAGAAATCAGTTCGCATCCATCGCAAGACTGGCAGAGACTATTCTGTATATAACGTAGAGGAATTCGATTTCTCCAGTTTCCATATCGACGATGGCGATTCTGTAAGCGTAGATTCCATTCTCCCCCGCTACAGCAACACCGTAGAAATCAAGGGAGCCGTCTTCCGACCAGGTATGTACAATCTAGGAGATCAGATCAACAGTGTCCGCACATTGGTAGAACACGCAGAAGGATTGACAGAGGATGCCTTTACGGCACGTGCCGTGATGCACCGAATGAAATCGGACAGATCGCTGGAAGTAATTGCTGTAGATATTGCAGGCGTCATGAATGGTACTGTGGCTGACGTTCCACTCAAGGAAAATGATGTCCTCTTTATTCCGACAAGACAAGAAAAGATTTCAGAGAGAACGCTCACCATCCGCGGAGAAGTACAATATCCGGGAATCTATCAATATGCAGAAAATGAAACGATTGAGGATTTCGTGCTGCAGGCTGGTGGACTGACCGACAAGGCTTCAACGATTAATGTCCTGGTAAGCCGAAGAGTAAATGACGCCAAAGCCACAAGACCAGACAGCATTATAGCCAAGACCTACACGCTCGCCCTGAAAGATGGTTTCGTGGTGGATGGCACTCCAGGATTCAAGCTGATGCCTTTCGATGAAGTGAGCATCCGCAAGAGCCCAGCCTATACGGAACAGCAGAACGTGATGATTGAAGGTGAAGTGATGTTTGGAGGCACCTATACCCTTGATCGCCGCAATGCCAGATTAAGCGATCTCTTCAAGAAGGCTGGAGGAAGCACAGAGCAGGCATATATCAAGGGTGCCCGCCTGATGCGTAAGGCAAATGAAGCTGAAAAAACACGCATGGAGGCTGTTCTGAAAATGCAGAGAGAACAACAGCAGAAAAATCTTCTGCAGTTGGCTGCAAGCAGTAATAATGCCAGTGCCATTACCCAGACTGCAAAAGATGCGCAGAAAGCTGATCTGTTGAAGTTCAGTGTTCCTGAAGAATATCCTGTAGGCATCGATCTTGCTGAAGCGCTGAAGCATCCCGGCAGTGATGCAGATATGATTCTGCGAGAGGGTGACAGGTTGATTGTTCCACAATACAATGGAACCGTGAAAATCAATGGCTCTGTAATGTACGCCAATACGGTGGCCTATGAAAAGGGCAAGAGTATTGCCAGCTACATAGATGAAGCGGGCGGATTTGCCGCTGATGCCAACAAGAGCAAGGCTTATATTATCTATATGAATGGCAAGGTAGCTAAAGTGGGACATGGCGCCAAGGCGCAACCTGGCTGCGAGATTGTTGTTCCATCCAAGATGAAACGTAAGATGACTGTGGCTGAAACCATGAGCATGGG
The DNA here is from genome assembly GCA_900557035.1 of uncultured Prevotella sp. Lineage (GTDB taxonomy): Bacteria > Bacteroidota > Bacteroidia > Bacteroidales > Bacteroidaceae > Prevotella. The sequence goes on from USRA01000033.1 coordinate 4,549, forward strand.
CAGTAGCCTTTCCAGCATCGCTGCCATGATTGCAACAATTGCCAATCTCAGTAAGTAAAATCGCCAATCTCAGTAAATAAGAATCCAAAGAACAAAAAAAGCAGGTAACAATCTTCTGTTGCCTGCTTTTTTTTGTTCTTTGTTCTTTATTCTTTAATTTTTATTCTTTGTTCATTATATCGACATTTATTGTTGCTTCAGATACTCTGCACACATCTCTGCACAGCGTTCGCCATCCACACCAGCCGAGACAATACCGCCCGCATATCCGGCACCTTCACCACAAGGAAAGAGACCCTGGATACGGACATGCATCAGCGTTTCCCTATCACGTACGATGCGGACAGGTGAAGAGGTGCGGGTTTCCATAGCTATCAATGTCGCCTCATTGGTGAGAAAACCATGCGCATTCTTTCCGAAAGTCTTAAAGCCTTCCTGCAGGCGCTTGGAGATAAAGGATGGCATCCAGAAATGAAGCGGACTACTGATCAGTCCAGGTGCATAACTGCTCTTTGGCAAATCATAACTCAAACGATTGTTCACAAAATCAGCCATTCGCTGAGCCGGAGCTGTCTGCTTCATATTAGCCTGCTGCCAGCATTGCTTCTCTACCATTTCCTGGAAATACATCATTGATAACGGGTCCTTCAATTCCTCGTCTGACTGTACAACATCTTCAGGATGTGTCTCAACCACCATACCGGAATTACTCCAGGCGGTGCCACGGTTGCTAGGACTCATACCATTTACCACCAACTGCTCCGGACCCGTAGCTGCAGGAATCACAAAACCGCCAGGGCACATACAGAAACTGTACACACCCCGTCCATCTACCTGAGTTACAAAACTATACTCGGCTGCAGGAAGATACTTTCCTCTGCCATTCCTGTTGTGATACTGTATCTGGTCGATAAGCTGAGAAGGATGCTCCAATCGAACACCGACGGCAATACCCTTAGCTTCGATTTCAATCTTCGAAGAAGCCAGATAGCGATAGACATCCCGGGCACTATGACCTGTTGCAAGAATCACCGGTCCACGATAATTCTCCTCAGCACCTGTTGCCAGGTTAACAGCTTCAACCCCAATCACACGGTCACCTTCCAGAATAAAACGAGTCATCTTGGTCTGAAAATGCACCTCACCGCCACAATTGATAATAGTATTGCGCATATTCTCTATCACGCGAGGCAACTTATCTGTACCAATATGAGGATGGGCATCTGCAAGGATGTTCGTATTGGCACCATGCTGGCAGAAAACATTCAGAATCTTATCCACGCTGCCCCGCTTCTTGCTTCGGGTATAAAGCTTACCGTCACTATACGCTCCGGCTCCACCTTCACCAAAACAATAGTTGCTCTCACTATCCACCTTCTGGGTCTTGGTGATGTTGGAAAGGTCCTTTTTACGCTCTCGCACGTCCTTGCCACGCTCCAGAACAACAGGGCGATATCCAAGCTCTATCAAACGCAAGGAAGCAAAGAGACCGCCAGGTCCCTCTCCTACCACAATGACTCTCGGACGCGAACTGACATCCGGATATTCTGTATGGACATACTGATCATCTTGAGGCATCTCATTGATATAGGCACGTACCTTCAGATTCACAAAAATGGTACGCTGGCGGGCATCAATACTGCGTTTCAATACCCGCACCTTATTCAAGGTTCTTACATCCAACCCTTTTTCCTTAGCCAGATAACGCTTGATGCCTTCCTCATTGGCAGCCTGTTCTGGCAGAATTCTAATCTGATATTCCTGAATCATTTACTTTGAACTTTATGATTAGCTTTATGAAAGTGAAGAGTGACAAGTTTATACTTCCATTGTTGCCAGCACTTCAAATGTATCTAACTGATACATTGTAAATTTACCATTCTCCAGTGTAGCAAACGTTGGCACATTACCACCCTTAGGGAAGGTGATGCTACCCGTGTTGACAATTGCTTTTCCTTCCTCATTGTGAGACAATTCCCAAAGATGCGAATGACCATAAATCATTGCATCGTAAGGGCCCTTAGGCATATTCTCCTTATTATATATATGTCCATGTGTCAGAAGATAACGCTTACCGTCATCCACCAACAGGGCGCAGGTTTCCATCATAGGGAAATCCAGAAGCATCTGATCTACTTCTGCATCACAATTGCCTCTAACAGCTACAATCTTGTCAGCCAGCCCATTCAGGCATTCCACAATCCCTTTAGGATCAATACCTTCTGGGATTCTGTTGCGCGGACCATAGTTGATGATGTCACCCATGATACACATCATATCACACTTTTCCTTCTCGAAGAAACCGAGAACTTTTTCCAAGGCTGGCAAGCAGCCGTGAATATCTGAGAATAATAAATACTTCATTGTGTTTATTTATATCTATATCTATATCTGTTTCTATTTCTTTTTCTGTTTCAATTTAACATCCGCAAAAGTACGCAAATTATCCGAAACCTCCAAACTTTTCGAGAAGATTTAACGCTTTTATTATATATAATAATGTATAGAGAGCATTTTAAGCTATAAAAAACAACAAAATAGGGAAAAACACCTACAAAATGCCACTTTTTCAAAGATTTCTTTGGCAGTTTGATATAAATTTAGTACTTTTGCCCACAAGTTCTGCTTCGGCCCCGGTCGTTTCGGGGGGAGCATTACAATACCAACGCAAAATTCAATAACGTATGAAAGTATTAAAATTCGGCGGAACATCAGTTGGTTCCGTAAAAAGCATCCTCAGCTTAAAACGTATCGTTGAAAATGAGGCAAAGAAACAGAGTGTAGTGGTTGTCGTGAGCGCGCTTGGCGGAATCACCGACAAACTCTTGCAAACCTCTCAGTTTGCCCTCAAGGGTGATGAGTCATGGAGAGTCGAATTCGATGCCATGGTTGATCGCCACCATAAGATGATAGATACCATCATCACCGACACAGCGGATAGAGAAAATCTTTTCAAATCAGTTGATGCCCTCTTCGAACAGTTGAAGAGCATCTACTTCGGTGTGTATCTGATTCACGATCTCAGCGAGAAGACTCAGGATGCTATCGTGAGCTATGGAGAAAGACTCAGCTCGAAGATTGTTGCCACACTCATTCGTGGCGCCAAGTGGTTTGACTCACGTAACTTCATCAAGACTGCCCGTCTCAATGGTAAGGGTAAGCATACCCTCGACAGCGAGCTGACTACCAAATTGGTGAAGGATACTTTCGCTGACCTTCCTCGCATTTCTCTCGTTCCGGGTTTCATCAGCCGTGACAAAGATACAGAACGTACCACAAACCTCGGCCGTGGTGGTAGTGACTATACTGCAGCTATCATTGCAGCAGCATTGAATGCGGAGGTCCTTGAAATCTGGACTGATGTAGATGGATTCATGACTGCCGATCCACGTGTCATCAAATCTGCTTATACGATCAACGAACTGAGTTATATTGAGGCAATGGAGCTTTGCAACTTCGGTGCAAAGGTTATCTACCCTCCTACTATCTACCCGGTTTGTGTCAACAATATCCCTATCAAGGTAAAGAATACCTTCAATCCAGATGCTCCTGGTACCATCATCAAGAATAAGATAGACAGTGACCAGAAACCTATCAAGGGTATCTCTTCTATCAACGGTACTGCGCTCATCACTGTAACCGGTCTTTCCATGGTGGGTGTCATCGGTGTAAACCGCCGTATCTTTACTGCCCTGGCTAACGAGGGAATCTCTGTATTTATGGTTTCACAGGCTTCCTCAGAGAATTCAACCTCTATCGGTGTACGAGAGCAGGATGTAGAAGAAGCAGTAAACGTATTGAACAACGAGTTCCACAACGAGATTGCCGATGGAGCCATGTATCCAATGCATGCAGAAACAGGACTGGCTACCATCGCCATCGTGGGTGAGAACATGAAGCATGCTGCCGGTATTGCCGGTAAGCTCTTTGGTACACTTGGCAGAAGCGGTATTTCTGTCATCGCCTGTGCTCAGGGTGCTTCTGAGACCAACATCTCATTCGTTGTAAAGAGCGATTACCTCCGCAAGTCTCTCAACGTATTGCACGACAGTTTCTTCCTTTCAGAATATAAGGTTCTCAACCTCTTTATCTGCGGTGTAGGTACCGTAGGCGGAAAATTGATTGAACAAATCAAAAAGCAGTCAGCAGACTTGATGGAACGCAGCAAGTTAAAGCTGAATGTTGTGGGTATTGCTTCTTCCAAGAACGCCATCTTCAATCGTGAGGGACTCAACCTGGAGAACTATCAGACAGAACTGAAGAATTCCTTGCCTAGTACCCCAGAACTCCTTCGCGATACTATCCTCGCAATGAATATCTTTAATAGCGTATTCGTAGATTGTACGGCAAGCAAGGATGTTGCAACCTTATACCAGAGTCTTCTGGAGCATAACGTAAGTGTGATTGCTGCCAACAAAATTGCAGCTTCAAGCGAATATGAGAACTACGAGAAGTTGAAGAAGACAGCCATTCAGCGTGGTGTATTCTTCCGTTTCGAGACCAACGTGGGCGCAGGTCTTCCTATCATCGGAACCATCAACGACCTCCGAAATTCCGGAGATAAAATCCTTAAGATTGAGGCAGTTCTCTCAGGAACGCTCAACTATATCTTTAATGCCATCTCAGGAGTCGTTCCATTCTCAGAGACTGTGAAACTGGCAAAGGAGAAGGGTTACAGTGAGCCTGATCCACGTATCGACCTCAGTGGCATGGATGTCATCAGAAAGCTTGTCATCCTCTCCCGTGAGGCTGGATATCGTGTAGAGCAGGAAGATGTAGAAAAGAATCTCTTTGTTCCTGACTCATTCTTCAAGGGCAGCATCGATGAGTTCTGGAAGAAACTGCCACAGCTCGATGCCGACTTTGAGGCTAAGCGCAAGACACTGGATCTGGAACACAAACGCTGGCGTTTTGTTGCCACCCTCGATAAGGGAAAGACCAGTGTAGGTCTGCAGGCTGTAGGTCCAGAGCACCCATTCTACAATCTGGAAGGTTCCAACAATATCGTATTGCTCACCACAGAGCGCTACAAGGAATACCCAATGATGATTCAGGGATATGGTGCCGGAGCCAGCGTAACTGCGGCCGGTGTCTTTGCCAACATCATGAGTATTGCCAACGTTTAATTTCGTCGTATCAATCAATAAAGGATAACTATTATGAAGCATATTATCATTTTAGGCGACGGCATGGCCGACCACCCAGTAGAAAGACTGGGTGGCAAGACCTTGCTTCAATACGCCCATACACCATATATGGATATGCTTGCCAAGAAAGGCAAGACTGGAAGACTCATTACCGTACCCGATGGCTTCCTGCCTGGTTCAGAGGTTGCCAACAGCTCTATCATGGGCTACGACCAGAATGAGGTTTACGAAGGACGTGGTCCACTGGAGGCTGCCAGCATCGGCTACGAGATGAGTCCGAACGATTTCGCCCTGCGCTGCAATATCATCAATGTAAACGACGGAATCATCGTAACCCACAACGGTGGCAACCTGGAGACGGAAGACGCTGATGTGCTCATCAAGTATCTGAACGAGAAGCTTGCCAGCCAATATCCGGGCATCGTGAAGTTTATCACGGGCATCCAGTATCGCCATCTGCTTATCATCAAGGGCGGTAACAAGTATGTGGATTGCGCGCCTCCTCACGATCATCCGAACGAGGAATGGAAACCGCTGCTCGTGAAGCCGATGGAAGGCGTAGATGCAGCTCTGCTTGCTGGCAACAGCGACAAGACTCCTGCCGAGGTTGTGGCTGAGAATGGCGGCACGTTGAGCGATGACTATCGCATGAGTGCGCAGCAGACAGCCGACCTTCTGAACGAACTGATTATCAAGAGTAAGGAGATTCTGGAGAATCATCCTTTCAATGTGTCACGCAAGGAACGTGGTGAGCGCATGGCTAACATCATCTGGCCTTGGGGCGGTGGTTATCGACCACACATGCTGACTCTTTCGCAGATGTATCCTCAAATCAAGAAGGGCTCTGTGATTTCTGCCGTTGATCTGATTCGCGGTATCGGTCATTATGCTGGTCTTCGCAACATCATCGTAGAGGGTGCTACAGGTCTTTCTGATACGAATTACGAAGGCAAAGCTGCTGCAGCTATCCAGGCACTGAAGGATGGAGACGACTTTGTCTATGTCCATGTAGAAGCAAGTGATGAGGCTGGTCATGACGGCAATCTGGAATTAAAGCTCAAGACGATTGAATACCTCGACCAGCGCCTGATCAAACCTATCGTTGATGAGGTGAGCACATGGACAGAACCTGTCTGCATCTCGGTTTTGCCGGATCACCCTACTCCAGTGGAGGTTCGCACCCACGTTAAGGAACCCGTTCCTTTCATCATCTACTATCCAGGTATCGAACCTGACCAGGTAGAGGAATACGATGAGGTAAGTTGTGTAAGCGGAAGCTATGGATTGCTCCAGCTGCAGGACTTCATGAAAGCCTTCATGGCAATCAATTAAAAAATGTTCAAAGTTCAAAGTAAAATGAAATATTATTCAACAAATAAAAAAGCACCAATCGCCGATTTACATAAGGCGGTAGTTAAAGGTTTGGCAGAAGACCGTGGTCTCTATATGCCAGAAATCATCAAGAAGTTACCACAGGACTTCTTCGACAATATCGAGAAGCTGAGCTTCCAGGAGATTGCTTACCAGGTAGCTGATGCCTTCTTCGGCGAGGATGTAGATGCAGACTCTTTGCAGAAGATAGTATATGACACCTTGGCATTCGACTGCCCTGTTGTAGAGGTGGAGCCAAATATCTACTCTTTGGAGTTGTTCCATGGTCCTACTCTCGCCTTCAAGGATGTAGGTGCCCGTTTCATGGCTCGCCTGCTCCAGTACTTCGTTCGTCAGGAAGGTAAAGAGGAAGTCAACGTTCTCGTAGCAACATCGGGTGATACGGGTTCTGCCGTTGCCAATGGTTTCCTCGGTGTAGAGGGAATCCACGTTTACGTGCTTTATCCAAAGGGCAAGGTGAGCAAGATTCAGGAGAGCCAGTTCACAACCCTCGGCAAGAACATCACAGCTCTTGAGGTAGATGGTGTTTTCGACGACTGCCAGGCGCTGGTTAAGTCTGCGTTCATGGACGAGGAGTTGAACAAGCACATGAAGCTGACTTCTGCCAATTCTATCAATGTAGCCCGCTTCTTGCCTCAGGCATTCTACTATTTCAATGCATACGCCCGCATGAAGGAGAAGGGCTTGGCAGACAAGTTGGTCATCTGCGTACCTAGCGGTAACTTCGGTAACATCACAGCAGGACTCTTCGGACATGAGATGGGCTTGCCAATCCATCGTTTCATCGCTGCCAACAATGCCAATGACATCTTCTACGAGTATCTCCAGACCGGCAAGTATAATCCACAGCCTAGCAAGCAGACCATCGCCAATGCTATGGACGTGGGTGATCCTTCAAACTTTGCACGTATCTATGACCTCTACAAGGGCAACCACGACGCCATCGCTGCGTACATCAGCGGAGCTACATACAAGGATGAGCAGATTGCAGACACGATGAAGAAGTGTTATAACGAGACAAAATATGTACTTGATCCTCACGGAGCTTGTGGCTATCAGGCATTGAAGGAGCAGTTGAAGCCAGGTGAGGTCGGTGTGTTCCTGGAAACAGCTCATCCAGCCAAGTTCAAGGAGAAGGTGGATAGCATCCTCGGAACCGACATCGAGATTCCAGCCCGTCTTGCTGAATTCATGAAGGGTGAGAAGAAGAGCATCCAGATGACCAAGGACTTTGCATCATTCAAGAATTATTTGATGAACGAATAATAACGAATAAAAATGAAAATTGTTATCTTAGACGGCTATGCCGCTAATCCGGGCGATCTGGATTATCATCTGTTGGAAGAATTGGGAGAGGTAGTGGTTTATCCCCGCACTTCTGATGAAGAAAAAGTGGAACGTGCCAAGGATGCAGACATCATCTTGCTAAACAAGGTACAGATGGATGCAGAAACATTGGCGCAGCTTCCCAACTTGAAGTACATCGGAATCCAGGCTACAGGTTTCAATGTTGTGGATATAGCTGCTGCCAAGAAACAAGGCATCGTTGTTACCAACATCCCTGCCTACAGTACGGATAGTGTGGCACAGATGACCTTTGCCCTCATCCTCGCCGTTACCAACCGTGTAGAACATTACACTCAGGAAAATAGAAACGAGCGATGGGCAAGCAACAAGGATTTCTGTTATTGGGATACCCATTTAATGGAACTTGCAGGCAAAAAGCTTGGCATTATGGGATTGGGCAATATCGGTATGAAGGTTGCAAATATCGCCCGTCAGTTCGGAATGGACGTTTGCGCCTGCACCAGCAAGAACTCTTGCGACCTTCCTGAATGGATTCAAAAGGTCAGCAAGGAGGGGCTGCTTGCCACAAGTGATATTCTATCCCTGCATTGTCCTCTCTCGGATAGCACCTATCACCTTATCAATGAGGAGAGTATCGAAAAGATGAAGGATACAGCCATTCTGGTGAATACCGGTCGCGGACCATTGGTAGATGAAGAAGCTGTTGCAAAGGCTTTGCACAACCAGAAACTCGGTGCTTATTGTGCGGACGTGATGACTCAGGAACCACCTTCTAAAGAGAATCCTCTTTTTAAGGAGCCTAATGCCTATCTCACTCCTCACATTGCCTGGGCTACCTTTGAAGCTCGCAAGCGCTTGAATAAGCAGGTAGCTGCTAACGTAAAGGCTTTTCTTGAGGGAAAACCTATCAATGTGGTGAACCCATAAAGAGTACATAATTTTCAATAAGACAAGAAAACCGCTTATTCCCTAGTATTTTGGGGGGATAAGCGGTTTTATATTTACCCTTAAGGGAAAATTCATTTATCCTTAAGGAAAAATATTTTTTTCTTTAAGGGAAAAAGATAATTCCCTTAAGGACATCTTTTCAACAGAACAACACTGTATATTTATTTCTTAGATACATACACCAGCTATCTCACAGAAAACTATTGCCTTCTTACCAGAATATAGATAATAACAGGTGCACCAAAAAGTGGAGTCACGGCATTGAGCGGAATGATTCCCCCATCTGATGGTAGAGAACAGAGAAGATTACATAGAAGGGCAATAGCCGCCCCCATCAGCATTGTAACTGGCAGAAGCGGTCGATGATTTTCTGTACCAACCAGCAGACGTGCTATATGAGGAGTGGCAAGCCCAATGAAAGCTATAGGACCACAAAATGCAGTAACTACTGCAGCGAGCATTCCCGTTATAACGAGCAAAGCGATTCGTAGTTTCCTGATAGGAAAGCCAAGATTCTCTGCATATTGCTCACCCAACAGCAGGGCGTTAAGCGGCTTAATCAACAGAAGGGAAGCCAATAGACCGAGGATGGTAAATGGCACAAACCATCTCACCTCGCCCATGGAAACATTGCCGAAACTTCCCATTCCCCATATCAGATAGGATTTCACACCCTCTGCCGTACTGAAGAAATTCAATAACGAGATGGCGCTGCCGGCAAGATAACCTACCATCAAACCGATAATCAGAAGGACAGTATAACTTCTGACAATGGCAGAGAAAGCTGTGATGATTCCCATCACCAGCATGGCTCCTGCAAAGGCAGACACCAGAATAGCCATGAATCCACCAATAGCATAACCACATTCTCCATCCAGAAAACCCAGACTAAGATGATCCAGACTTATGTTGCCTCCAAAGGCTAACATAACGATGGCAACTGCCAATCCTGCTCCACTGCTGATTCCAAAAACATCCGGTCCAGCCAGAGGATTACGGAAAGCTGTCTGGAGCAGCAAACCGCTTGTGGCAAGAGCAGCACCGGAAAGCAAAGCTGTGATGGCTTGCGGAAGACGTGATTCGAGGATAATATAGCCATAAGTATCAGAGACTGTCTGATTACCCATCAATATACCGACCACCTCCCCGTATGGAATGTTGACGCTACCCCATACCAAATTACCGAAGAACAACAGAGCGATGGCAACCACCAAGACAATAGAGACAATGACCTTGTTCATGGTTTCTATTGTAATTGACGATGATAGAATCTCAAAGTTCCCAACGTTCTGATATCCTTTGCATACTTCGAGAACTTAGCGTGATCAGCAGGATGTAAAAGGAGGATAAACTCACGAAGCAGGATTTCAGGATGAAAACCGGTGAGTTCAAAATAGGGTTCAGTACTTGTGTCCACTTCGTAAATCTGCGGATTGGCAAAGCAATGAAGAGCCTTGTAGCCATCATACTCCTGAAGCAATTGGGCACGTGTTAATGGCGCACCACCGAAATACTTAAATGCCCAGACATCAATATCTTTGCCTTTTGAAAGAATCTGCTCCGGACTCATCGCAAGACTTCCACTGTGCAAATCGTCTTCAAAGACATAACGGGCGTTGGCATCCTTTAACAAAATCCCCATAGTACTCTGTCCTCCAGGTACATACCATACGCTTCCCGTTTTTCTTTCGGTCAACACCGACAGACCTTGTGGCAACTTCTTGGCTATAGACTTCAGATGCAGATAATCCTGTTCTATCTGCTTAAAAATCGAGTCAGCATTCTTGTCAAAAAGCATCCCATAAAACTTCATCCATTCAGCTCTCCCCAAAGGCGAAGTCTCCATATAATCAGCAGCTTCAATCATAGGAATATGAAGCATATCCAGCTTACCATATCCTCCACTGTTCTCGAAAGGAGAAACCAGGAGAGCCTCCGGCTTCAAGGAGATGATACGTTCAATATCCGGTTGCATACTGGAACCACAATCCACCACTCTCTTCTTGATATCTGGAATATTGATATAATTCATATCACATACGCCACTGATGGCATTCTTGCAACCCAGTTCATACATCAGCTGACAATGAGGTCCCATGAAGACCACGCTGCTCGTTACCGGCGTACGGACCGTATCAGTAGCGCATCTTGCAGCAGAAGCACGTCGCAGGGCAAGTCGTGTTACAGTTTCATTTCCCTCCTTCCCTTTAGGCACCAGAATGTAGCGATGCAGAAGAGTTCCCTCTTTCCAGGGATTGGCAAGAATCACCTCAGTATATTCTTCTCCGTGCTTCACCATAGTGAGATGCTGCGCATATTTTAACGGGATAGTATCCCCTGCATCCATATTATCTCCAGCCTGCGTCTTACCCATCTGGCAAGATACAAGAAGAGAAGCAATCCCCAGGAACAAAGCTGCCATAAAATTTCTATGATTGATAAATATCTGTTTCATCATTAAACGTAATTACATAATCTGTCTGCAAAAGTACAAAGAAAAAATAAGCCAGACAAGTTTTCTGCAAAAAAAATGCTCCGGGAAAAGTCTTGGAACCTTTCCCGGAGCAATAATCATTATTTCTAAAAGAGTTCAGGCAATATTACTTGCTCTCTGCCTCAGCCTTCTTGGTCTCAGCTGCTGTTGGACCATAGTAGCCATAGTAAGCCTGGTAGCGAGTGTAACCCCAATTAGCCTGAGCCTTCTCTGGGTCGAGCTCCTTAGCCTTGTCGAGAACCTTGATTGCCTCCTGGTAAACTACCTTGCGACCATTAGGATCCTGCAAGTTACCAGCCTTGCTGTTGTAGCAAGCACCGAGGTAAACCAAAACAACAACGTTGTCTGGTTTTGCATCAAGAGCCTGCTTGAGGCAGTTGATAGCATTGTCAGCATCATTCTTCTGGATATACATCATACCCTTGTTAGCAAGAGCAACGAAGTTCTTAGGATTCTTAGCGATAGCACCATCCAAAAGCTCCATCTGCTCCTTCTCCATCTTCAAAGAAGAATACATAGAGTTCAAACCGTCGAGGATAACCTCATTAGTCTGGTCCTTATCAAAGAGAGTCTTCAACTTGTTAACGTAAGCCAGAGAATCTTCCTTAGTCTTCAAACCATCCTTCATTACATAGAGCTTGAGGTTGAGGGCATCCTTAGCCTCCTTCTCGCTTGTCATAGCAATGTCGCAATACTTCTCACAACGAGCAGCATCCTTAGCCTGATAAGCATAACGAGCAGCGAAGAGAGCTACCTGACCGATATAATCCTTCTCCGCATCCTTCTGCTTAGCATCAATGCCAGCGAAGAGAGGATCAGAATCAGTATCGAGGAATGCACCCCAGTACTTCAATACCTCATCAGCCTTATTGTTCTGAGCAGCAGTCTGACCTGCGTTTACGAGCTGCTGGCGAGCAGCCCAAACACGTGATGCATTGCCATTGAACTTAGGGGCAACCTTACCCTTAGCATTAGGAAGCTGATCGTACTTATAGCACTCAATAGCATTCATCAATGCATTGTAAGCACCCTCATTCATAGCATTCTCATCCACAGGATCATTCTTCTTCATGATCTGGTTGGTCTGCTGGATACTCTGCTGGTCGTTGAATGCCTTCATGCTGAGATCAACAAGCTTGTTGTAAGCCTTTGCCTTCTCTGCATCGCCAGCCAACTGACCCAAATTCTGCTTAACCAAAGCCTCAGCCTCAGCATAAGTCTTAGCCTTCAGCACTGCCTTGAGGGCATCGCTGTCTCCTGCGAATGCTGATGTGGTACCTAGTACCATCATTGCAGCAACGATTAACTTTTTCATTTTGTTTAAAGTTTAAAAAGTTGAAATTTATAATTCTTTACGCGTCTTCAATATGATGTGAACGAGCGTTCAGGATGTTACTCCTGAACGTTCTCGTCTTCTTGATTCTCTAATTCAGTTTCAGCCTCGACTACTTCTTCTGCTGTCTTGGCACCCACTGTGTCATTCTCAATCTCCTCGCTCTTCTTGGCCCAGGCAGAACGGCTTTCCTCCTCTACCGAAGCTTCAAGCTCTGAACTCATCACCTTACATACGCTGGCGATGACATCATTCTTCTTAGCCAGATTAATGAGGCGAACACCCTGAGTGGCACGACCCATCACGCGACAGTCGGCTACTGCGAGACGAATCACAATACCACTCTGGTTGATGATCATCAGGTCGTTATCATCGGTTACGTTCTTGATAGCTACCAGGCGACCGGTCTTCTCGGTGATATTGAGAGTCTTCACACCCTTACCACCACGGTTGGTTACACGGTAATCAACTACGTCTGAACGCTTACCATAACCCTGCTCGCTCACTACCATCACCGTCTCCTTCTCAGGATCATTGACAACAATCATACCAATCAAGGCATCATCTCCATCATCGAGACGCATACCACGAACACCGGTAGAAGTACGACCCATAGTGCGGATCTGATTCTCATCGAAGCGAACAGCACGACCGTTGCGGTTAGCGAGGATCAACTCATTATGACCATTGGTCAAGCGAACATCTACTACTTCGTCACCTTCAACGATATTGATGGCAATCACACCGTTGGCACGAGGACGAGAGTATGCTTCAAGACAAGTCTTCTTGACTGTACCATTCTTGGTAGCGAAGACTACATAATGACTGTTGATGAACTCTGCATCGTTCAAACCTTTCAAACGAAGGAATGCATTCACCTGATCATCGCTCTCGATGTTGAGAAGATTCTGGATTGCACGACCCTTTGAATTGCGGTCACCCTCTGGAATCTCGTAACACTTCAACCAGTAGCAGCGGCCCTTCTTGGTGAAGAACAGCATGGTCTGGTGCATAGTTGCAGGATAGATATACTCGGTGAAGTCCTTATCACGGGTGCGGGCACCCTTGGCACCAACACCACCGCGAGCCTGCTCACGGAACTCTGACAATGGAGTACGCTTGATGTATCCGAGATGACTGACCGTGATAACCACAGGATCGTTTGGATAGAAGTCCTCTGGATTGAACTCATGATCGTCTGGCTTGATCATCGTACGACGTGCATCGCCATACTTCTCCTTCACCTCATTGAGTTCATCCTTCATCACCTTCTTGCAAAGCTCTGGATCGTTCAAGATTTGGTTCAAGTAGTCGATGGTCTTCATCAACTCATTGAATTCATTGTGCAACTGCTCCAGGCGCAAGCCAGTCAACTGGCTGAGGCGCATGTCAACAATAGCCTTACTCTGCAGTTCGTCGAGTTCAAAACGCTTCTCCAAATTGCGCTGGGCATCAGAAGGAGTCTTGCTGGCACGAATGATATGAACCACCTCATCAATATTGTCACAGGCGATAATCAATCCCTCGAGGATATGAGCACGCTCCTGTGCTTTCTTCAGTTCAAACTGAGTACGGCGGATTGTAACATCATGACGATGATCAACGAAGTACTTCACGCATTCCTTCAAACTCAGGAGACGTGGACGACCATTAACAAGAGCGATGCAATTTACTGAGAATGAACTCTGAAGAGCTGTCAACTTGAAGAGTTTGTTCAAGAGAACGTTAGCATTCGCATCACGCTTTACATCAACCACGATACGCATACCCTGACGGCCAGACTCATCGTTAACATTAGCAATACCATCTACTCTGCCTTCCTTGGCAAGATCAGCAATAGCCATCACGAGCTGCTCCTTGTTGACACCATAAGGAATCTCGGTGATGACAATCTTATCGTGATTTTCGCCAGTCTCGATCTCTGCAGTAGCACGTACTACGATTCTACCCTTACCGGTCTCATAGGCATCCTTTACTCCCTGGATACCATAGATTGTAGCACCAGTAGGGAAATCAGGAGCAGGGATATACTGCATCAAGCCATCTGTATCAATATCATTATTGTCGATGTAAGCACAGCAGCCATCAATTACCTCACCCAGATTGTGGGTAGGAATATTGGTAGCCATACCTACAGCAATACCGTTACCACCATTCACCAGCAGATTAGGAATCTTGGTAGGCATTACGGAAGGTTCCTGGAGGGTGTCGTCGAAGTTGTTCATCATATCAACGGTCTCCTTGTCGAGGTCGTCCATGATGTGCTCACCCATCTTAGAGAGTCGGCACTCTGTATAACGCATCGCAGCAGGAGAGTCGCCGTCCACAGAACCGAAGTTACCCTGTCCATCAATCAAAGTGTAACGCATGTTCCACTCCTGACCCATACGAACCAAGGCACCATACACAGAAGAGTCACCATGTGGGTGGTACTTACCAAGTACCTCACCAACTACGCGGGCACACTTCTTGTAAGGTTTATCACTGGTGTTTCCAATACCCAGCATACCATAGAGAATACGGCGGTGCACAGGCTTGAAACCATCGCGTACATCAGGGAGGGCACGAGCCACAATCACTGACATCGAATAGTCGATGTAGCTAGACTTCATCTCCTCCTCAATGTTGATTTTCATGATTCTATCATGATCCATTGTCTGATTTTCGTCCATATTTAAATACTAATTGTTTATACCTTATTATATATATACCTATTTACCTTCTATTTTCAGGCGTTGACAGGTATTTGCCACCATCCAAGGGAGAAGCATCAGCGACAGCTTCCAACCAACCTTGCAAAAATGGCTCGAAATTGCGTTTAAGGGCATTTTTTTGCGTTTTAAGCCGTTTTAGCCTCTGCAAAATCACGACAAAGGTACAAAAATAAAATGAAATAAAAGGCACTGAATCGAAAAAAAACGATAATTTAGCATTAATTGTGTTTTAAATAAGTAAAAAAGTTGCCTAAACTCTTGTTTGTTACCAAAATAATGTGTACTTTTGCATTTGAATTTAATGAGTAAGACATGCAAAATCCATTTCAACATATCAACGACGTACTCAACTACAGTGGCAAGGAAGCCTACCGTATGTTGGGAAATCAGGTGAACACTGAGCACTTGATGTTGGGAATCCTGCATTGTGGCAACAAGCAGGTAAACGATATTTTCGAGCATTTTGGCATCAACACCGACGTACTCCGCTCTACGCTTTACGATTCGCAAGAACAGGCGATAGACAAAATCTCTGCTGAAGAAATTGCGGAAACAAAAGAAGGAAGAGCCTTGAAGTACGGCAA
Source organism: uncultured Prevotella sp. (assembly GCA_900557035.1). Lineage (GTDB taxonomy): Bacteria > Bacteroidota > Bacteroidia > Bacteroidales > Bacteroidaceae > Prevotella. Next base: position 20,469 of record USRA01000033.1, read on the forward strand.
GGAGACCAGCGAAGTGATCAGCGAAGCCATTATTGAAGCCCGCCTCTGTGAGGGGAAGGCTGCATTGGTTCAACCGGAGCACCTCCTGCTCGCCATCCTGAAGAAGGATAAGTGCGACCCAGCCAAACTGCTCATCACACAAGGTCTGACCTATAAGAAGCTGTTCGACTACATCAATGGCATCAATCTGGATATTGACAACAAACTCAACAAGCTGAACCAAGAAGTAGAGAACTATAAGCGCAACCAGATTGAAGGAGATTCAGAACAGGAACCTGTAGATGAAATGCCAGAAACAAAGACTGCGCCAGAGCAGGAACAAGAATCTGCCGAAGACGGCTTCAATATGATTGACCTGCGAGACAAGCAACAGCTTCCCGAAAGTCTGGAAGAAGCCGATACTTCTACCCTTCCTGACGGTGCAGCTTCAACCCAGGACAACCAGGGAGATCTGCTGGATCCGGAGGAGGAACCACTCGACTTCAGTGAAAATCAAAATTCCGCCAACGGAAAACTGGGAGGCAACAACGGCAAGCATGCACGCAATGTAGTGGGCGCCAAGCCAACCAAGTCGAATACTCCATATCTGGACAAGTTCAGCTACGATCTGACCAAGGCTGCCAAGAACGGAAGCCTGGATCCTGTAGTAGGAAGAGATAAGGAGATTACCCGTCTGATGGAGATTCTGGGAAGAAGAAAGAAAAACAACCCAGTATTAATAGGCGAACCTGGTGTGGGCAAAAGTGCCATCGTAGAAGGATTGGCACAGATGATAGCCAAAGGCGACCAGAGTTCCCTCTTCTTCAACAAGCGCGTATTGAGCCTCGACATAACAGGCATTGTTGCAGGCACCAAGTATAGAGGTCAGTTTGAAGAGCGCATCAAGGGCGTTATCAAGGAACTGGAAAGAAACCCGAACATCATCGTTTTCATCGATGAAATCCACACGCTTATTGGTGCAGGCGGCGCAGAAGGAAGCATGGACGCTGCCAACATCATGAAACCTGCCCTGGCACGTGGCTTCATCCAGTGCATCGGAGCCACCACCCTCAACGAATATCGCAAGAGTATAGAAAAGGATGGGGCTTTGGAACGTAGATTCCAGAAGATCATCGTAGAGCCTACAACCGCCGAAGAGACACTGGAGATCCTGCATAACATCAAGGAGAAATACGAAGAGCATCATAATGTGAGCTACACTGACGAAGCACTGAAAGCATGCGTAAAGCTTGCAGACAGATACATGCACGAACGCTCCTTCCCAGACAAGGCCATTGATGTGATGGACGAGGCAGGTGCTCACATTCACATTAACAGTGCCACCATCCCTGACGAACTCATAGAGGCAGAAAAGAAACTCAATGAAACCATCGCCAAGAAACAGGCTGCCGTGGCAAGCCAGAACTTCGAGATGGCTGCGACATTGAGAGACTATCAGACAAAGCAGGAACGCGACATAGAGATGATGCGCAAGCAATGGGAACAGGGCGATCCGAACCACCGTGTCACCCTCGACGAAACGGAAATCGCCAAGGTAGTAAGCAACATGACGGGCATCCCTGTCCAGCAAATGGCAGAGAGCGAGAATATCCGTCTCAGAAATATGGGCAAGGTACTCAAGGAAAAAGTGATTGCACAGGACGCAGCCATCGACAAGGTTGTAAAATCCATCCAGCGCAACCGCATGGGACTGAAAGACCCTAACCACCCTATCGGCGTATTTATGTTCCTTGGTCCTACCGGTGTCGGAAAGACCTACCTCGCCAAGAAACTGGCAGAAGAAATGTTCGGTTCGGCAGATGCACTCTTCCGCATCGACATGAGTGAGTATGCAGAAGGATTCAACACTTCACGACTCATCGGTTCGCCTCCAGGATATGTAGGCTACGATGAAGGTGGACAATTGACAGAGAAAGTACGCCGCAAACCTTACAGCATCGTTTTGCTGGATGAGATAGAGAAGGCAAACAGCCAGGTGTTCAATCTCCTGCTGCAGGTAATGGATGAAGGAAGACTGACTGATGGAAATGGTCGCCTGATTGACTTCCGTAACACCATCATCATTATGACCTCCAACGCAGGTACCCGCCAGCTCAAGGAGTTCGGCAGAGGCGTAGGTTTCAATGCTGGCGGAATCGGCAGCAACGGAATGCCTATCGACGAAAAGGATAAGGAGTATGCTCGTAGTGTCATTCAGAAGCATCTGTCCAAGCAGTTTGCTCCGGAGTTCCTCAACCGTCTCGATGAGATTATCACCTTCGACCAGCTCGATTTGTCTGCCATCACCAGCATCGTAGATCTGGAGCTGAAATCTCTTGTAAAGCGAGTTGAAAATCTGGGTTACCATTTCCAGATGACCGACAAGGCCAAGGAATTCGTAGCCAGCAAGGGATACGACGTGCAGTTTGGAGCCCGCCCACTGAAGCGAGCTATCCAAAACTACGTAGAAGACGGACTCTGCGAGCTGCTGATGGAAGGCAACCTGAAGTCAGGATCCGTCATCAGCATCGGAAAGAATCCGAAGAAAGACGAATTGACTTTCAAAAATTTGACAAAAGATCATTTTGGTATATAAAATCTCACATCAGGGAGCTTGCCTGTGAAGGTAGGCTCCCTTCCATTTTAGTTAATGATAGTTAACTAAAAGAAAACTCTTCACAAATTATTTTCTCATTTAGAAAATTTTGGTTACCTTTGCATTCACGTAAAGAGAAAAGCCATGATGGCTCAGTTGGTAGAGCAACGCATTCGTAATGCGTGGGTCGCG
>USRA01000034.1 GCA_900557035.1 uncultured Prevotella sp.
CTTTGAAGGCTGCTGACTTCAAGGGTATCATCGACGCTTGGAAGAAGTAATCTCACAAGGATATTTACCAAAGGGGATGCCTTCTTTCATGGGGGCATCCCTTTCCCTATCTTTATAGGATAGCAGAAACAGATTGCTGACACATTGTATATTAATAAAAGGTATATATATATTAAATAAGGTATAGTCATGAAACAATTCGTCACATTATTGATTTTCAGCCTCTGCTCATCTATCCAGATGAATGCGCAGACTTACTTGGACCATCTCAAGCAGAAGAATCCAGGACAGGGTGTCGTGACCGTACACCAAAGCAAGGCTATCGACGAATTGGTGAACGGAAAACAGGTTCCAACCAATACAAATCAGGTGAATCCACAGGACGATAAGACTAAGACTACCCCACAACCACAGAAGAAACCAACAGATACTCAGCATAAAGAAGTAACTCCAGCTACCCAACACAAGCAGTCACCAGACTCGCTCAAGAAGAACGAGCCACAGCACGAAACTGCCAAGGAGAAACAGCACGAAAACAATGCACAGAAGGCTGAGACACATCAGGAAGAAACCGAGATGCCTGTAGTGGATATGCGCAAGAAGGTAATGCGCAGAAGCTATAAGGTTACAGGATATAGAGTGCAGATCTTTGCCGGAGGAAACTCACGCAACGACCGACTGAAGGCTGAACAGACGGGCAACAACATCAAGATGAAGTTCCCAGACCAGCCTGTATATGTGCACTTCTACTCGCCAAGATGGATTTGCCGTATGGGCAACTTCCGCAATCTGGGCGAAGCACAGAAGGTGCTTGCCAAGGTAAAAGCCCTGGGATACAGACAGGCATGCCTGGTAAAAGGCCAGATTACCGTGCAGTATTAAAGTAAAGAGTAAAGAGTGAAAAGTGAAGAGTGAAGATTTCAACAGTCTTACTATTCATAAAGTTCAAAGTTCAAAATTCAAAGTTCAAAGTAAATAAGATATGAATCCAGAAACAGAATTTCGCGAGGGATTGGATGAACTCGCAGGACACTATAAGGAAGTTTTGAAGCTCCTGGGTGAAGACACAGAGCGTGAAGGACTTGTAAAGACTCCTATGCGCGTAGCCAAGGCGATGCAGGTATTGACCCGCGGCTACTATCAGGATGCCCACAAGGTATTGACCGATGCCCTCTTTGAGGAGAAATACGACCAGATGGTCATCGTGAAGGACATTGATTTCTTCTCTCTCTGCGAGCATCACATGCTGCCTTTCTATGGCAAGGTACACGTGGCTTACATCCCTAACGGCAAGATTACCGGACTGAGCAAGATTGCCCGTGTAGTAGATATCTTCAGCCACCGCCTTCAGGTGCAGGAGCGCCTTACCCAGCAGATCAAGGACTGCATCCAGGAGACATTGAATCCTCAGGGCGTAATGGTCGTAGTAGAAGCTAAGCACATGTGTATGCAGATGCGTGGTGTGGAGAAGCAGAACTCCATCACTACTACCAGCGATTACAGCGGTGTATTCAATTCACTGAACACCCGCCAGGAGTTCATGAGCCTGCTGAGAGGTGAGAGCAAGAGAATCTAAAGAAGTGATTCCAAAGAAGTGATTCGCAAGTAAAAACATCCAGCAACTCATCAAAAAGTTCAAAGTTCAAAATTCAAAGTTCAAAGTTTAAAGTTCAATGTTCAAAATTCAAAGTTCAAAGTAATATGAAGTTTATATCCTGGAACGTGAATGGCCTGCGTGCTTGCGTGGGCAAGGACTTCGAGAGCCAGTTTAAGGCACTCGATGCCGACTTCTTCTGTCTGCAGGAAACCAAGATGCAGGAAGGTCAGCTCGACCTGAAGTTCGAGGGCTACGAAAGCTACTGGAACTATGCCGAGAAGAAGGGATATTCGGGCACAGCCATCTATACCCGCCACCAACCACTGTGCGTGAGCTACGGTATGGGCGTGGAGGAGCACGACCACGAAGGAAGAGTCATCACCCTGGAGTATGACAACTTCTATCTCGTAACCTGCTATACTCCGAACTCCCAGACAGAACTCAAGCGCCTGGATTATCGCATGACTTGGGAAGATGACTTCCGAAAGTTCCTGAAAAATCTGGATGCCAAGAAACCAGTAGTTATCTGTGGCGACTTAAACGTGGCACATCAGGAGATAGATATCAAGAATCCGAAGACCAACCGTCGCAATGCCGGTTTTACCGACGAGGAGCGAGAGAAGATGACGCAGCTTCTGAACGATGGCTTTACAGATACCTTCCGCTATCTGCATCCCGAAGAGGTTACCTATTCGTGGTGGTCATACCGATTCAAGGCACGCGAGAAGAATGCCGGCTGGCGCATCGACTACTTCCTGGTATCTGATAGCATCAAGGATAAGATTACAGAGGCAAAGATACATACCGACATCATGGGCAGCGACCACTGCCCGGTAGAGGTTGATCTGGCACTCTAGACATAGCAAAAAAAAGGGGATGTACCTTCCTCCCGGAAGCCATCCCCATATTGGTCATATCAACATAAAATTTTAATTTATATAAGAGAGATTTTCTATTTAATTTAAGAGAGATTTTCTATTTTAAAGATCTTCTATCTTAGAGAGATCCTCTACAGCAAGCTCTGAATCTCAGAGAGATTCTTCTTCTCTGTGGTACCATCCTTGTATGTTACCATAAAGTAATTGTGAATAGACTTACCATTCTTGAACTGAACAATAGCCACGCCACCTTCACGGAGCTGGAGAGTGAAGTATCCCTCACGCTTGCCGTTAACATACTTTCCGTGCCACTTCTCCTTACCATTCTTGTAGTAAGTAGTAACCTCACCATTGAAGATAGTATTGCGATCGTTACCGAGATCGATGAAGCTGTAGCCACCCTCGGCACGAAGATTACCATTCATATAGAAGTCCTGGAACACATCCTTCTTATTGATGCCAGCGCCGGTAGTCATCAGCAATCTGTAATAACTAGCCTGATCTGCACTAGCTACGTTACTCATATTTTCTGCATAGAAAATAGTGTCTGCTACTACTGTTGCATTCTCTACGTGCTTGCGACCGAAAGTAGCTACGGTCATGAGAGCCATCAATGAGAATAATATAACTCGTTTCATATTTTTAATTTTTAGATTGTTACTAATTGTTTATTGTTTTATTTTTCTAATGCAAAGGTACTACAAATTCCGGTAAGTTGTATCATTCCTTAACGCTATTTTATGTTATTTTTGGGGTCAGTTTTACTTTTTGAAAGAAAACGCACACAAAATTACAATTTGACATTTTAGGGGGGCGATTTTTACACTTTGAAATAGTCATATCTCCATATACCCCATTATTCCCCCCATCTCGTTTACATATTGACAGTAAGAGGTAGAAATAGAGCACGGTTGCCGATGCTTTTTTTGAGATATTTCGAAAACTTTTCGCCAGAAAACTAGCGTATATACTTTTTATTTTGTACTTTTGCACTAAAATATATATAATATTAAGGTACGCGTATGATAAAATATACCATCAAGGCACCAAGCCAACTGAACGCAAGTATCAACTTGCCAGCATCTAAGAGTATTAGCAACCGAGCTCTCGTAATCAGTGCGATGGCAGGAAGCCATATCCACCCCAACAACTTGAGCGACTGCGATGATACGGAAGTGATCGTTGCCGCCCTTCAGAATATGCCCGAGGTCATCAACATCAAGGCAGCAGGCACAGCCATGCGTTTCATGACTGCCTATCTCTCTGCCACCACAGGCGAACATACCATCACCGGCACCGAGCGCATGCAGAACCGCCCTATCGGCATCCTCGTAGATGCCCTGCGCTATCTGGGTGCCGACATCACCTACGAGAAGAAGGAAGGCTATCCCCCACTCCATATCCGAGGCAAGGCGCTGGAAGGCGGCCACCTGGAGGTAGTGGGCAATATCAGTTCGCAATATATCTCGGCGCTTCTGATGATCGGTCCGATTCTGAAGAACGGACTGGAACTGAAGTTGACTGGAGAGATAGCATCCCGCCCTTACATCGACCTTACTCTCTGGACGATGAAGGAATTCGGTGCTGATGCCGACTGGACGGATATGAATACCATCACCGTGAAGCCACAGCCTTACAAGGAGACATCCTATATGATAGAGAACGACTGGAGTGCTTCTTCCTACTGGTATGAGATGATGGCTCTGAATGGCAACATCGACTCCAGAATCCAGCTCGAAGGCTTGATGGACTGCTCGAAGCAGGGAGATTCCGTGGTGAAATACATTTTCAGTCTGCTGGGAGTGAAAAGTGAATTTGAGAACCATGATCATCTTTCGAATGTCATGCTGAAGGCGAACCGCTGTCTTCTGCCGAAATTCGATTATGATTTCTCAGGTTCTCCTGATCTAGCTCAGACCATTGTGGTAGCCTGCTGTGCCTTGGGTGTAAAGTTCAAGTTCACGGGTCTTGCCAGCTTGAAGATCAAGGAGACCGACCGCATCGAGGCACTGAAGACAGAGTTGAAGAAGGTGGGCTATGTCATCCACGATGAAAACGACAACACCCTGTATTGGGATGGCGAAACCTGCGAGCCTTCATTTGCTCCAATCGATACCTTCGAGGATCATCGTATGGCGATGGCATTCGCCCCTCTCGCCTTCAAGTTCCCTCAGATTGATATCAACAATCCCGAGGTAGTGAGCAAATCCTATCCTCATTATTGGGAAGACCTGAAGAAAGTAGGGTTTGAAATTATTGAGAGTGAAAAGTGAAGAATACAACAGCTTTGCTAATCATAAAGTTCAAAGTTCAAAGTAAATGCTATATTTAGTTTTAGCCCTGGTGGCATTAGGCCTGATAAGCGCCATTTTCGGAATCGTATCTCACCGCAGGGGGGAAGACGAGGAACCTTTGCAGGAAGGCGTATCGTGCAACACCTGTAACGGTGAGAACTCGAAGTGCGAGCAGGAGTGCATGATGGAAGCCGCCACCAAAGAAATAGAATATTACGATGATGAGGATCTCGACCGCTTTGCCGGTCGGGATGCTGATGCCTATACCGATGAGGAGGTTGAGGAATTCTCGGAAGTGCTCTATACCATGCAGCCGGAAGAAGTGGCAGGATGGAACAGAAGCCTGATACTGAGAGGCATCAACCTGCCCAACCAGCTGAAGGATGAAGTCATCGGCTTTTTAAGCTAGAATTTTGCAGTTCTAAGTTCAGCAGCATTGCTAATCATAAAGTTCAAAGCTCAAAGTAAAAGTTCAAAGTAAAAGAATGGATATACTACAATATACATTTTTCCAAAATGCACTGATAGGCGCCTTTCTGGCAAGCATCCTGTGCGGCTTTATCGGAACCTACATCGTTACCCGCCGATTGGTATTCATCAGCGGCGGCATCACCCATGCCTCTTTCGGAGGCATCGGCATCGGCGTGTTTACAGGAATCAATCCGATACTCTCCGCCATGGGTTTCGCCGTACTCAGCGCCTTCGGAGTGCAATGGATATCGCGCAAGAAAGATGTGCGAAAGGATTCCGCCATCGCCATGTTCTGGACCCTGGGAATGAGCGTGGGCATCATCTGCTGTTTCCTGACTCCAGGATTCATGCCCGACCTGCCCTCCTTCCTCTTCGGAAGCATCCTTGCCATCGACAGCGCAGACCTGTGGCTGTTGGGCGGACTCGCCCTTATCGTAGCCCTCCTCTTCACCTTCCTCCTGCGCCCTATCCAGAACATCGCATTCGACAGTACCTTCGCCCGTTCGCAGCATCTGCCGGTTACCGCTATCGAATACCTGATGATGACGCTTATCGCCATGACCATTGTGGCTACACTGAAAATGGTGGGCATCGTACTCGCCATCAGTCTGCTCACCATTCCGCAGATGACCGCCAACCTCTTCACCTATAATTACAAGCAGATGATATGGGCAAGCATCATCCTGGGATGGATAGACTGCATCGCCGGTCTCTACATCAGTTATCTGCTCAACGTGCCATCAGGTGCCACCATCATCTTCATCAGCATCGTGGTATTCGCACTCGCCAAAATCAGCCTGGGCATCAGGAGAAAGAGGAAGACAGATCTTTCATAATAACAATAGATGCATTCTGAAAAAATAGAAAACAATGAAAGGCAAAAGCCCCATCAAGCACCTTTTTCTGATAGGACTCGCTGTGATTGCAGTGAACCTGACGGGATGCTCTACGCAGAAGAATACGGCGCAGAGCAGGTGGTGGCATGCCTTTAATGCCCGATACAATACCTATTATAATGGTACCGTGGCTTATATCGATGGAGCGCTGGAGAAGGAAGAAGGCAACCGGGACAACTTTACGGAGCAGATTCCACTCTATACCGTAGGCAACAAGAACAGCCGCGATCTGGGCAAAGCCAACTTCGACCGAGCCATCGAAAAATGCGAGAAAGCCATCCACCAGCACAGCATCAAGCGCCGCCCTGTATGGGAACCCGGCAAGAGAAAGACGGCGAAAGATATCGAATGGCTCAGTCGCAGAGAATACAATCCGTTTTTATGGAAAGCGTGGATGCTGATGGGCCGCTCGCAATTCCAGAAGGGGGATTTCGAGGGGGCTGCTGCCACCTTCTCCTATATGAGCCGCCTTTACTCCACCCAGCCTGCCATCTACGGCAAGGCGCGCGCCTGGCTTGCCAAATGCTATATCGAGCAGGGCTGGACCTACGATGCAGAAGATGTGATCCGAAACATCCAGCGCGATTCCATTCACTGGCGTGCCCAGAAGGAATGGGATTATGCCTTCGCCGATTACTATATACACACGGGGGATGCCCGGAAGGCGATTCCCTATCTCAGGAAGGTGATAAGCCATGAGATGCGACACAAGCAGAAAGCCCGCCAGTGGTATCTGATGGGACAGTTACAGGCTTCCATCGGCAACCAGCAGGAGGCTTATCAGGCTTTCCGCCACGTCATCCGGCTCAATCCGCCCTACGAACTGGAGTTTAATGCCCGCATCGCCATCACCGAGGTCTTGGCTTCGGGTAACAGCAGGAAGATGATCAGCCGACTCAAGCGTATGGCGGCATCGGATAAGAACAAGGATTATCTGGACCAGGTATATTATGCCATCGGCAACATCCACCTAGCCCAGAAAGATACCCTGCATGCCATCTATGCCTACGAAAAAGGCAACCGGAAGGCTACCCGAAACGGTATAGAGAAGGGTGTACTCCTGCAGCGTCTGGGCAATTTGTATTGGGAAACCGAACGATATGCCGATGCCAAGCGCTGCTATGGCGAAGCAATCGGTTTGCTCGATCAGGACAGAAAGGATTATCCGCAGCTGGCTCATCGCTCCAAGGTGCTGGACGAACTGGTTCCCTATACCGATGCCATTGCCCTCCAGGATTCCCTTCAGTCTATTGCCAAAATGGACGAGAGAGACAGAAACGCAGCCATCGACCGAGTGATAGCTGCCCTGAAAAGAAAGGAGAAAGAGGAAGAAAGAAGGAGATGGGACGACGGAGCAGAAATGAATTCGGAATTTGATGGAGGAAATGACGGGAATGGTTCCGGGAAAGATTCCAGAAACGGATTCGGGAACGGATTCGGGAATGCATCCGGAAACGAATTCGGAAATAACAATACCTGGTATTTCTATTCTCCCGTTGCCGTGAGCCAAGGTAAGGCGCTCTTCGAGAAACTCTGGGGCAAGCGAAAGAACCTCGACAACTGGCAGCGAATCAACAAAACAGTTGTGGCTTGGGCACAAGAAACAGATATCGCTCAAGGAACAGATTCCGAGCAAGGAACGACTTCGGCTCAGGGAACAGATAGAGATCCACTTCCCCAATCTTCACCCCAGAAAGAATCCGGCAGACCATCTGCTGATAGCGCCAGCCTCGACCCTCATCAGCGGGCTTATTATCTGGCTCAGATTCCGTTCACCCAAGAGCAGATGTCAGCGAGCAACCAGCTCCTGGCAGATGGCTTATACCATGCCGGTATCATCTTCAAAGACCGGCTCGACAACCTGACACAGAGCGAGAAGATGCTGCTCCGACTGGTGGATAACTACCCTGATTTCGCCCATCTCGACGATGCCTATTACCATCTGTATCTGCTTTATTCCCGAAAGAAGCAAACTCAGATGGCGAACAGCTATGTCGAGAAACTGAAGAAGGATTACCCCGAAAGTCAGTTCACCGCACTCCTCTCCGACCCTTACTATCTGGAGAATGCGAGGATGGGAGTACACATCGAAGATTCCATCTACACCCTCACCTACCAGGCATTCAAAGAGGGCAAGTACGAGGTGGTGATGCACAACTCGGAAATATCAGACAAGCGGTTCCCTACTGGCGCCAACCGCGACAAGTTCCTCTTCATCAGCGGTATGACCCAGCTCAACGAGGGCAAGGTTTCCGAATGCCTGGAAAAGATGAACCAGGTGATAGCACAATATCCCAACAGCCGGTTGAGCGAGATGGCGGGAATGATCGTAAACGGCGTGAATGCCGGAAGACGACTCTACGGCGGAAAGTTCGACCTGAATAATATCTGGGCGAAGCGCAGCGATGTGCTCAATTCCCAGGACTCCACCCGGCAGAAAGGATTCTCTGCCGACCGCAACGACCGTTTTGTCTTCCTGCTCGCCTACAGTCCAGATTCCGTAAACGAGAACCAGCTGCTCTTCGAAGTAGCCAAGTATAACTTCACCACCTATATGGCACGCAATTTCGACATCAGCATCGAAGACCTCCAGGGGTTGCATCGCCTGCAGGTAAGCGGTTTCCAGAACTACGACGAGGCGCGCCAGTATGCCAACGAGCTGCATCAGCAAGCCGGCATTCTCCGTCTGATTTCTAAGGCGAGAAGCTATGTGATCAGCGAGCCGAACCTCGAACTTCTGGGCAGAAATCTCTCGTATGATGATTACGACAAGTTCTATACCCGCCACTTCGCACCGCTGAAAATCAGCAAGATGCACCTGCTGATGGAGCCAGCGGAAATTGTAGTGGATAAGGATTCCCAGAAGGAAGAAGGCACTCTGGAAGAAGAAAATTCCCAGAAGGAAGATGCTGAAGATAATGGCATCTATATTGAGAGTCAGCCTGCTGAAGATACCGATACCGGCATCTACTTCGATGACTCGAATGCGCCTGATTCTGAAGCCGATGATGAATACATCGAGCTGGATGGATTCTAATCACGCAAGAAAGCTCTAGCGGCAAGAAAGCCGTTAGAGCGAACAGAAGAAGGTAACCAGGAATGGTACGGAGAAATCTACGCAGAAGCCGTGGAAAATGGAAACGATGATGAAGCTCTCGCCCGAATAGCGGGTGATGATAGGCAACGTGGTATCCATCGTGGTGGCTCCACCTACGCTGATAGGCGCCAGCTTGCCGAAATACTTCGCCAGCAGGGGCGCACAGAGCAGGGTGAGAATCTCACGGCAGATGTTGGCTAGCAGGGCGATGGTTCCCAGCTCGGCACCCCGATACTGCGTGATGAAGATGCTCGACAGCGAGTAGTATCCGAAGCCCGAACCGACGGCGAGACAGTCGGAGAGCTGACGGTGACCCAGTATCAGGGAGGCTGCGGCGCACCCAGCCAGGGTTCCCAGGATGGTCATCACCGGCAGCATCATCAGCCGGGGATTCACCTTTCTGAAACTCTTCAGGATAGAGGTATCGCAGCCGATGCTGATACCCACGCAGAACATCAGGCAGCAGAGGGCATAATAGCTCACGTCGCTCGCCAGAAAACTGGCAGGAATCACATCCCATACTCCCACGATGATGCCCAACACGAAGAAGCCTACGATAATCAGACTACCTTTCATTTTCCAGCCTCCTTTCTGCAGACATATCTCCACAATGCCCACGCAAAGATTGCACTACCCAGACTTCCGGCTATCGTAAGCACGATGGCTTCGAGTCCCAGGGTCTGAAGACCATTGATAATACGAGGGTTCGCTCCCACCTCGATGCCGAGCAGGAAGAGAAGCACCCAGATAAGCGCCGTGATGATACGACCGATGAAACTCATTTTCTTGTTGCGGAGCAGGTACCCCGTACCTATTCCGCATAGCATGATCATTACAATCTTGAGCATTGTTTCTTCTTTTTCTTTCTTTTTATTATTATTGATTGATTACTTTTAACTTCGATAATAATAACGGATTCCCGACCTTAATATTATAAAAAAGACCGAGAATCCTGATGATATTTGTAAGTAATCTATAGCGGTTGTCAGAACCGAACTTGGATGAACCGTCCTCACGGAAAGTAAACTGGAAGATCGGAATAGCACCAAACTTTCTCGAATTTTACATTTCATTAACATAATAAACAACAGCACCACCGAGTCTAGCGATGCAGCGTTTCGCTGCGTCGCTAGACCTAACATGCAGTCTTACTGTCAAATCCTTTCTTCTATATCCGAGCACATCACACAAATCCTTCGCACAGAGTCAAGGCATCACAGCTATCACAATAACAGTTATCACAGTTTTTACGGAGGAGGGCTATCGGAAGGGAAGAAAATGTTAAATAGAATTTAACTATATATATTATATATAAATATATAATATATATAGTTAGTTCTAGAATGAGAAAAAGAAAAGTGTTTCGAGAAACTGTGATAACTGTTATTGTGATAGCTCTTTTGATGGAAAGCTATGGTTTGTAATCTGCAAAACTATGGTTTGTGATCTGGAAAACTATGGTTTCTCTTTTTCAAAACTATGAGTTAGAATTATTAACGGGATTCGTATTCTGGGGCTGCTGAAGATTAGGGCTTATCACACCCTGATTTGTGGCGGTATCGGATATTTGCAGTACCTTTGCATCGTCAAAAAATAAATTATTAACCCTTTAAGAAACTGATTGACTATGGGACAAGGAACTAGTAAGTATCGTAAGATTATGCGTACCCCTCAGACGGGTGAGAACGCAGGTAAGAAGCTCTGGTATGCTACTGCCGTGAGCGACCGTGAGATGAGTTTCGAGGACTTCGTGACTCATATCTCTGAGCACAACTCTCCATACAGCCGAGGCACCATCCACGGTGTGCTGATGGATACCCTCGACTGCCTGAAGCATCTGATTCTGGACGGCAAGAGCGTTCGTTTCTCCGACCTCGGATTGTTCTCCATCGGTATGACTTCGCGTGGCGAGGTGAGCAAGGAGAAGGTGACGGCGGCGACAACGTAAATATGTAAATCACTAAAAAAAACTGCTTATGAAGAAAGAAACTTGGAAAACCGTATTTCAGATAGTACTATCTATCTTGACCGCTATCGCCGCCTCTCTAGGCGTGACGAGCTGCATGCCATAGAGCTGCACAAGGAATCTTAAATTGACAAATCACCCAAAAATTACCACAAAAAGGAGGGAACGTCGCCGTTCCCTCCTTTTTTTATGCTATCTAAAAAAAATACTTCCGTATATTTCAAAAATACTTTTTTATGCTATCAATAATAACATTTCCCATTACACTTCGTTCCAATCAACCAATCCCTTTCCCATATCATCCAGTTCTATGGCAAGGGCTATTACCTTGCGCTTATCAGCCTTGAAAGGTTCGGCATACTGCTTGGCTTTCATCTGCTCTTCGGCAGCATCTACGCCGCCGTTGTTGCTCAGCTTCAGTTCCAGTACATAGATGAAGTTGGTGGTTTCCACCACCATATCTATTCTGCCCGTAGCAATCATCTTTTCTACTTCCACCCTGCAACCGATGGCATTGAAGATGGTGCTCAGAATCAGACGGTAGCGCTCCTCCATATCCATACTGGCAAGCTTCTTGTTGCTGTAGGGCACGTCCGCAATGAGCGCCTTCAGGCATTTCATGGCTTCGGGAAGATTGCCAAGCTGAAGGGCTAGAAACAGACCAGATTGGGTAGATTGGATATCACCATTACTTCGCAGCGTAAGTGCCGGCAACACCGTCTCGTAAAGTGCTTGCCTTACCTCAGAATTAGGAAATCCTAAAATATAAACTCCCATCTGGTAATCCTTGATGGTAAGATAACCAGACTGATAGAGAAACAGTTCTGCTCCACCACCTGTCACATCAGATGTCTCTATGGTTTGGCGAAGAATGGTGCACGGATCAAAATTACCCAATTTGAGTTCCATGTCATCCACAAACTTAGGAAGCAACGAGGTTGCGCCCGATGATGCCCAGTAGTTTTTCAAGTCTGAATCAGCCAAGGCATTGATGAGACTGAACGGATTGAATACATCCACCATATTGCGGCGACTGAAATGATAGCCGTCATAATATGCCGTCAGCTTCGCTACAGCTTCATCGAATGTCCAGTCTTCGTATTCTGCCAATTTGTTGATTTCAGGCTTAAAATCGCACAGCACTTCTTCTTTCGTAATACCACAGATAGCTGCATATTCCGGCTCAAAGCTGATGTTGCTCAGATTGTTGAGCACAGAGAAGAGAGAGATTTGCGTAAACTTGGTAATACCGGTGATGAAGACAAACTTCTCGTATTTATCATCTGCCTTGAGAATGGCAAAAACCTCTCTATAAATAGAGGTACATGCTTCGTGGTGAGGAGTTTTCCAGGAATGCTGCAATGGAGAATCGTATTCGTCGATGAGAATGGCAACCTGTTGGCCAGTTTGCTCATACGAACCAACAATTATTGCATTGAAGCGGTCGGCAAGCTGGGCTGTAGGTTTAGGTGTAATGCCATATTCCTTCTCTAATCTGTCGAAAGTGATGTCGAGATAAGAGCGCAAAGTTTCCGGTTCTGCGCCCGCACGACTCATATCCAGTCTGATGACTGGGCGCTTCACCCATTCCTTCTCCAGCTGCATAATCTTCAAGCCCTCGAAGAGTTCCTTCTTACCCATGAAGTAGGATTCGAGCGTATCGACCAGCACTGATTTACCGAAGCGGCGTGGGCGGCTCAGGTAATTATACGTTTTATTTCTGTTGGCAAGTTGCCAGATGATATCTGTCTTGTCAACATATAGGTATCCTTCCTTTCTGATTTTCTCAAAAGACTGGATGCCTACTGGTAATCGTCTATCGTTTGTCTCTACCATAATTCCTAATCTGTCTTTATATGAACTTTTCCGAAAAATTATACTTCCTTCCAATCAACCAGTCCCTTTCCCATATCATCCAGTTCTATGGCAAGGGCAATCACTTTGCGCTTATCAGCCTTGAAAGGTTCGGCATACTGCTTGGCTTTCATCTGCTCTTCGGCAGCATCTACGCCGCCGTTGTTGCTCAGCTTCAGTTCCAGTACATAGATGAAGTTGGTGGTTTCCACCACCATATCTATTCTGCCCGTAGCAATCATCTTTTCTACTTCCACCCTGCAACCGATGGCATTGAAGATGGTGCTCAGAATCAGACGGTAGCGCTCCTCCATATCCATACTGGCAAGCTTCTTGTTGCTGTAGGGCACGTCCGCAATGAGTGCCTTCAGGCATTTCATGGCTTCGGGAAGATTGCCAAGCTTCAGGGAGTAAAGCAACATATTCTGGGTAGTTATTACTTGGGCATTCGATTGCAATGTCAAGGCTGGCAAAACAATCCTGTATAGAGCCTTTCGAACTTCATAGTTTGGAATGCCTAGCAAATAAATCTCATCCATATATCCCTTGATCGTAAGATAACCCGACTGATAGAGAAACAGTTCCGCTCCACCACCTGTTACGTCAGAAGTCTCCAGGGTATCGCTGTCTATCGGACAATTTTCAAAATCCTTCAGTCTCATTTCTATATTATCCACAAACTTAGGAAGTAGCGAGGTTGCACCCGATGAAGCCCAGTAGTTCTTCAGTTTGGAATCATCCAAGGCATTGATGAGACTGAACGGATTGAAGATATCCACCATATTTTCATGACAGAAATGATAGCCATCATAATAAGCTGTCAATTGTGCTACAGCTTCATCGAAAGTCCATCCGTTCTTTAATGCCAATTTGTTGATTTCCGGCTTAAAATCGCACAGCACTTCTTCTTTCGTAATACCACAGATAGCTGCATATTCCGGCTCAAAGCTGATGTTGCTCAGATTGTTGAGCACAGAGAAGAGAGAGATTTGCGTAAACTTGGTAATACCGGTGATGAAGACAAACTTCTCGTATTTATCATCTGCCTTGAGAATGGCAAAAACCTCTCTATAAATAGAGGTACATGCTTCGTGGTGAGGAGTTTTCCAGGAATGCTGCAATGGAGAATCGTATTCGTCGATGAGAATGGCAACCTGTTGACCGGTCTGTTTGTATGCGGTCTGGATGATAGCGTCAAAGCGGTCGGCAAGCTGGGCTGTAGGTTTAGGAGTAATGCCATATTCTTCCTCTAATCTGTCGAAAGTTATATCGAGATAAGAGCGCAATGTTGCCGGCTCTGTACCCGCACGACTCATATCGAGTCTGATGACAGGGCGCTTCACCCATTCCGTCTCCAGCTGCATAATCTTCAAGCCCTCGAAGAGTTCCTTCTTTCCCATGAAGTAGGATTCGAGCGTATCGACCAGCACAGATTTACCAAAGCGGCGTGGGCGGCTCAGGTAATTATACTTTTTCCCCCAGTTGGCAAGTTGCCAGATGATATCTGTCTTGTCAACATACAGGCATCCTTGCTTTCTGATTTCCTCAAAGGACTGGATGCCTACTGGCAATCGTCTATCGTTAATCTCTACCATAATTCCTAATCTGTCTTTATATGAACTTTTCCGCAAAGTTACGGTTTTATTTTCATGTAAGTAAAGCTTATCGGCACTTTTTTTTTCAATTAAGTTTCTTTAACCACAACTCTCTTCCGTCATTCAATAATTCTTTGTACTTTAGCACCTCGAAAATAAAAATATATCCTAAAAGGATACAGCAAAAAAGATATCCTAAAAGGATACAGCAAAAAAGATACTCTAAAAGGATACAGCAATATGAGCAACGGATTATTACTATGGATCGATGATGAAATTGAGCTTCTCAAGGCGCATATCATCTTCCTGGAGAAGAAAGGATACGAGGTTGCCACGGTGAGCAATGGCTCGGATGCCATCGAGCTATGCCGACAGCAATCCTTCGACCTCATCCTCCTCGATGAAATGATGCCTGGACTGAGCGGTCTGGAGACCCTGCAGCAAATCAAGGACATCCAGCCCGCTACACCCGTTGTGATGTGTACCAAGAGCGAAGAGGAGAACATCATGGACCAGGCCATCGGGTCGAAAATCGCCGACTATCTCATCAAGCCCGTCAATCCGAGCCAGATTCTGCTCTCGCTGAAAAAGAACATCCACCGAAAGGATATCGTGACCGAGGTAACGCAGAGCGGATACCAGCAGGACTACCAGCAGATTGCCCTGAAGATGATGGACTGCCGTTCCTGCCACGACTGGATGGAGATATACAGAAGACTCGTGAAATGGGAGCTGGAACTGAGCGATACAGACAGTCAGATGACCGAGATGCTCGCCATGCAGAAGGAGGAGGCAAACATCGGATTTGCCAAATTCATCACCAGGAACTATCTGGACTGGATAGACCAGAAGAGGGATGGGAATGCCTCTTCTTCCGGCGACCGCCCGATGATGAGCCCAGATGTCTTCAGAAACAGGATTTTCCCGATTCTGGACAAGGGAGAGAAGGTGTTCCTCATCGTGATAGACAACTTCAGATACGACCAGTGGAAGATGCTGGCAGCTGACATCGGCGACATGTTCGACATTAACGAGGATATGTATATGAGCATCCTGCCTACCGCCACGCAATACGCCC
The DNA here is from genome assembly GCA_900557035.1 of uncultured Prevotella sp. Taxonomy (GTDB): domain Bacteria; phylum Bacteroidota; class Bacteroidia; order Bacteroidales; family Bacteroidaceae; genus Prevotella. The sequence continues at coordinate 15,727 of USRA01000034.1, forward strand.
GGAACGCCATCTTCAGCGGTCTGATGCCCAACAGGATTGCCGAGATGTTTCCGGATCTCTGGGTGGATGAAGACGAGGAGGAGGGCAAGAACCTGAACGAGGAGCCGCTGATACAGACGATGCTCGACAGATACCGCAAGCGATACAACTTCAGCTATCACAAGGTGAACGATTCGCAGGGCGCCGACCGGTTTATGGAGCACTACAACGAATGCAGGGAGAAGGACCTGAACGTGCTGGTGATCAACTTCATCGACATGCTCTCGCATGCCCGAACGGAATCGAAGATGGTACGCGAGCTTGCCAATACGGAGAGTGCCTACCGCAGCATCACGCAGAGCTGGCTGCGCCACTCGGTGCTCTCGGAACTGTTCAGAAGACTGTCGCAGGATGACTGCAAGGTGGTGATCACCACCGACCACGGAAGCATCCGCGCCTCGAAGCCCATCAAGATCATCGGCGACCGCAACACGAATACCAACCTGCGCTACAAGCTGGGCAAGAACCTAGCCTGCAATGCCAAGGAGGTTTTCACCATCAAGGATCCGAAAAGGGCACAGTTGCCTGCTCCCAACCTGAGTACATCGTATGTTTTTGCCTACGGAGACGCCTTCTTCGCCTATCCGAACAACTACAATTACTACGTTTCGTACTATAAGGATACCTTCCAGCACGGTGGCATCTCGATGGAGGAAATGCTTATTCCGCTCATCACCCTGACACCGAGAAAGAGAAACCTGTGATGGTTGATAATTTATAGTTTATAATTTAAAGTTTATAGTAATCATAAAGTTCAAAGTTCAAAGTAAAAAAGTTCAAAGTAAAAAAAATCAAAGTTCAAAGTAGAATATATGAAGATTAAGATTGATTCATTAGACAACATCCATACTGCAGCCAAGGAATTCCTGCAGAACATGGGCGACGGCAAGGTCTTCGCCTTCTATGGCAAGATGGGTGCCGGAAAGACAACTTTCGTAAAAGCTATCTGCGAGGAACTGGGCGTAGAGGATGTGATCACCTCGCCTACCTTCGCTCTCGTCAACGAATACACTGCCGGAAACGGTGATCCTATCTACCATTTCGATTTCTACCGCATCAAGAAGATTGATGAGGTGTATGATATGGGATACGAGGATTATTTCTACGGCGGAAACCTCTGCTTTCTGGAGTGGCCGGAACTCATCGAGGACCTGCTGCCGGAGGATTGCACCAAGGTTACCATCACCGTGGAGGAAGATGGTAGCAGAAGCGTAGAATTCGCCGGGGCGAAAAGTTAGGAAAAGAAATACAAAAAAGAGAAATGAAAAATGGAAACCAGTCCATTCTTCATTTCTCTTTTTTCTTATTTTATCAAAAGAGACACATGTCTTACAGCAGCGCCTCAAACTTCTCCTTGAGAGTTGACTTGTTAGCAGCACCAACAAACTTGTCAACCAACTGACCGCCCTTGAAGAAAAGGATGGTAGGGATGTTGCGAACGCCAAACTCCATAGCGATGTCGTCGTTCTCCTCTACATCACACTTACCAACTACCAACTTACCATCAAACTCCTCAGCCAATTCTGACACGATAGGAGCAATCTGGCGACAAGGACCACACCATGTAGCCCACAAATCTACTACCAATGGCAACTCGCCATTCTTGTAACTCTCGAAATTCTCGGTTGTAATTGTTACTTCCATTTTCTTATACTTTTTTTTTATATAATTAATATTAATTGATCTGATAACTCATCTTCGGATGGTCGTTCACAAACTGTATCAGTTCCCTGCTCACTCCCACCGTGCGGTCCTGCGCACGCAGCAGCACATTGGTCTTGGTCTCGGCATCGTGAATCTGAAGGAAGAGCTGTGCCTTGCCCTCATCATTCTCCACCAGCGTCTTGATATCATTCACCAGCGTTTCATCTATCACCGTACTGTCCACGATGATGGTAAACTTCTCCAGGCGGTTCTCCTTCACGGTCTGGAGATACTCCACGGTGCTGATCTTGAAATCAAGATAGTTGCTGTTGCCGTAACGGGACACACACTTCGCCGTAACGAAGATGGTGCTGCCCTCTACCATGATGCCTCGCCAGTTGCCCCAGTCCTCACCGAAGAGCGCCAGCTCGCCCGATCCTTCGAAATCCTCGATGGTGACGAAGCCGCACGGCTTTCCGGTCTTGGTGAACTTGGATTTCACCCCGGTGATGATACCGCCGAACACCACATCCTCCTTCTTGGCAAGCTCCACCTTGTCGCCCAGTTCAGAGCAGTGGGTATTGCAGAGGTTGCGGAGGATGATTTCGTAATCGTCGAGCGGATGAGCCGAGAGATAGATGCCCACGAGCTCACGCTCCCTGTTGAGCCTTTCGATGGTGCTCCAGGATTCAGCTTCCGGTATAGGAGGGGTGGCTATCTCCACCGCCTCTACGCCTCCGAAGAGCGAGGTGGCTGCCTCGCGCTGTTCCTGCTGGTAGAGCTGACCGTATCTTACGAGCGTATCCAGGAAGGTATCGCCCTTGCTGTTCTTGCCGAAGTACTGCTCGCGGCGGATGCCGAAGCTGTCGAAACCGCCACTCAGAGCCAGACTTTCGAATGCCTTGCGGTTGACATTGGAGAAATCCACGCGCTCGGCAAAATCGAAGATGTTCTTATAAGGGCCGTTCTTCAGGCGCTCTGCCACGATGGCATCGGCGGCAGGAGTTCCCATTCCCTTGATGGCGGAGAGTCCGAAGCGTATCTCGCCATGCTCGTTCACACCGAAGGCACGGTAACTCTCGTTTACATCCGGTCCCAGGGTCTTGATGTCCATCGACTGGCACTCCTCCATCAGCTTGGTAATCTCGGTGATCTGCGCAAAGCGGCGGGTCATCAGCGCTGCCATGTATTCGGCTGGATAGTGCGCCTTGAGATAGGCAGTCTGATAGGCTACCCACGAATAGCAGGTGGCGTGCGACTTGTTGAAGGCGTAGGATGCAAACTTCTCCCAGTCGCCCCAGATCTTCTCGAGCACAGCCGGATCGTGGCCGTTCTCCTGTCCCTGCTTGATGAACTTCGGCTTCATCGCATCTACGATAGCCTTCTTCTTCTTACCCATCGCCTTACGGAGGGCATCCGACTCGCCTCGGGTGAAGCTTGCCAGCTGGCGGGAAAGGAGCATCACCTGCTCCTGATACACCGTGATGCCGTAGGTATCCTTGAGGTATTTCTCCATGCAGGGGATATCATAGGTGATGGCCTGCTGACCGTTCTTACGGGCGATGAAGTCAGGAATGTAATCCATAGGTCCCGGACGGTAGAGAGCGTTCATGGCGATGAGGTCCTCGAAAACCGTAGGCTTCAGCTCGCGGAGATACTTCTGCATACCCGGCGACTCAAACTGGAAGGTTCCGATGGTCTGGCCGCGCTGGTAGAGCTGATAGGTAAGCTCATCATCGATAGGGATGGTATCGAGGTCAACGATATCGCCCGTGGTCTGCTTGATAACCTTGCATGCCTCCTTCATCTCGGAGAGGGTCTTCAGACCCAGGAAGTCCATCTTGATGAGTCCGGTAGTCTCGATCACGTGACCGTCGTACTGGGTTACTGCCGTCTTCAGTCCCGGGAAATCAGGGTCATCGGCGGTAGATACAGGCACCCAGTTGCTGATAGGGTCGCGGCAGATGATGAATCCGCAGGCATGGATACCCGTGCCGCGGATGGTACCCTCGAGCATGCGGGCATACTTGATGGTATTGCTCTCGCGGGGGTCGCTGGAGTATTCTGCCTCCTTCAGCTCCGGGGTATATTTGATGGCGTTGGCAAGGTTCATCTTCGCTCCGTCGGGCAGACGGTCGGGAATCGCCTTGCAGAGTGCATTCGCCTTGTCCAAAGGCAGCTTCTCTACGCGCGCCACATCCTTGATGGAGTTCTTGGTGGCCATCGAACCGTATGTAATAATGTGGGCACAGTTCTCGTGACCGTACTTATCCATTACCCAGCGCAATACCTTGCCTCGACCGTCGTCATCGAAGTCGGTATCGATATCAGGCAGGTTCACACGGTCTGGGTTCAGGAAACGCTCAAACAGCAAGTCGTACTTCAAAGGGTCTATCTTGGTGATTCCCAAGCAATATGCCACTACGGAACCTGCCGCTGATCCACGGCCCGGACCCACCATTACGCCCAGCTCTTCGCGTGCCGCCTTGATGAAGTCGGACACAATGAGGAAGTAGCCTGGGAAACCCATGGTCTTCATCACGTGAAGCTCGAAGTTCACGTGCTCATCCACATTCTCGGGCAGCGGATCGCCATATAGCTTCCTGGCTCCCTCGTAGGCGAGGTGACGCAGGTATTCTGCCTCAAACTTGATGCGGTATATCTTGTCGTAGCCGCCCAGACGGTCGATTACCTTCTGACCTTCCTCGGGCGGCAGCTGGTTTTCTCCGTTCTCATCAGAAGTAAACTCCTTGTAGAGGTCTGCTTCCGACACCTTCTGGCGCAGCTGCTCCTCGGTACCGAAACTCTCCGGAATGGGGAAGAACGGCATGATAGGACCATGGTCGATGCTGTAGATCTCTACCTTATCCAACACCTCAATGGTATTCGAGAGCGCCTCGGGCACATCAGCGAACACTTCGTTCATCTCCTCGCGGGTCTTGAACCACTCCTGCTTGGAGTAGCGCATACGGTTGGGATCGTCCAGATCCTTGCCGGTGGCGATGCAGAGCAGATGGTCGTGCGCCTCGGCTGTCTCCTTGTCCTCGAAGTGGCAGTCGTTGGTGCACACGAGCTTGATGCCGTATTCCTTGGCAAACTCGATGAGCACCTTATTCGCCTTCTGCTGCAGTTCGTATGCCTCGCGGTTGGCGAGCAGACTCGGATCATCGGGCACCTTGTGGCGCTGCAGCTCCAGGTAATAGTCATCGCCGAAGAGGTTGTGATACCACTCGCATGCCTCACGGGCTCCGGCGATATCGCCCTTCAGAATCTTGGCTGGCACCTCGCCGGCGATACATGCCGAGCAGACGATGAGGTCTTCGTGATACTTCTCCAGGTCGGCACGGTCGGTTCGAGGGCGCATGTAGTATCCATCCACCCACGAATTACTCACCAGCCTGATGAGGTTCTTGTATCCGTTATAGTTCTTGGCGAGCACGATGAGGTGGTAACCACTCATATCACCCTTGTCCTTCTCGCGGTCGCCCTTGGTGCGTCGTGCCACATACATCTCGCAACCGATGATGGGCTTGAAGGGTTCGAGCCCCTCCTTCTTCCTGTCTTTGTTGACCTTTCCACAATAGTCAACCAGCTCCTTGATGCCGAACATCACACCATGATCGGTTACTGCCATACCCTTCATGCCATCCTTGATAGCCTTGTCCACCAGACGTGGAATCTTGGACTGGCCATCGAGGATGGAATACTGTGTATGGACATGTAAATGAACAAAATCTTCCATTTTTTGCGTTAAAATTCGTAATTTGAGAACAAAGTTACTGCTAAAAGTTGATATTGCCAAAAAAATGGGAGAAAAATTTGCAAAAACCATAAAAATGCCGTACCTTTGCACCAGAAACAAAAACGTAAACCTTTCTCATGGGACAAAAAATAAAGAAACTAAAAAAGATAAGAATTCACCGTGAAGGCACCGACCAGCTGGTGTTCGGCGGTATAGCACTGGTGGCTGTCGCAGCAGTACTGTGGATGGCCTTTGACAACAAGATACCTTTCTGGGCATTCCTTGTGGTCTTCGGTGTGGTATATGGTATCGTGCTCAACTTCTACCGATGCCCAATCAGATACCTGAACGTGGAAGATACCGAGAAACTCGTGGTAGCTCCTGCCGACGGCAAGATCGTGGTGATAGAGGAAGTGGATAATGCACCTTACTTTAACGATAAGCGACTGATGATTTCCATCTTCATGAGTCTTTGGAACGTACATGCCAACTGGTTCCCGGTAGATGGCAAGGTGAAGTTCGTAAAGCACGAGGACGGAAAGTTCATGAAGGCATGGCTGCCTAAGGCGAGCGAGGAGAACGAGCATGCCGACACGATGATCACTACCCCAGAGGGTGTGGATGTATTGTGCCGACAGATTGCCGGTGCCGTGGCCCGCCGCATCGTAACCTATGCCAAGGAGGGAGAAGAGTGCTACATCGATGAGCATCTCGGATTCATCAAACTGGGTTCACGAGTGGATGTGTATCTGCCTCTCGGCACGGAAGTATGCGTGAAGATGGGACAGTCAACCACAGGTGATCAGACAATCATTGCAAAACTGAAATAAGAAAATGAGTATTAAGAAGCATATTCCAAACACGATTACCTGCTGCAACCTTATCTCAGGCTGCATCGCTACATCGTTTGCCTTCGGAGGAAATTCCGAAATGGCACTGTTGTGGATTATCATTGGAGCTGTTTTTGACTTTTTCGATGGCATGAGCGCCCGTTTGCTGCATGTTTCATCGCCTATTGGCAAGGAGCTGGACTCGCTTGCCGACGATGTGACCTTTGGTGTGGCACCCGCCACCATCGTATTCTCACAACTCTATGTAATGGAGTATCCGGAGTTTCTGGAGCCTTTGCGCCCCTGGTTGCCATACGTAGCCTTCATCATCGCAGCTTTCTCTGCCCTGAGACTGGCGAAGTTCAACCTGGATGAGCGCCAGACCACCTCTTTCATAGGCGTACCTACCCCAGCCAATGCGCTGTTCTGGGGATCGCTGGTAGTAAGCAGTCCTGACTGGATTACCAACCAGAGCTGGTCGGTATATCTCGTGCTGGCGCTGATTTTCATCACCAGCTTCCTGCTGGTATGCGAGTTGCCGTTGTTCGCCCTGAAGTTCAAGCAATGGTCGTTCAAGGGTAATGAGGTGAAGTATTGCTTTGCCGGTTTTGCCATCGCCGTTCTTGCGGTATCTGTGGCTGCCGAAGGAGCAAGAGGATTCCTGGAGGGATGGTGGCCTATCATCCTGATGTACGTCCTTCTCTCCTGGATGATGTTTCTGAAGAAAAAATAAAAATATAGGTTTTGTCATTTCCTTTTCAAGGAAAGGCGTTAATTGTTACCTCAGTTCGGGATAACGAACTCTATCTAAAGGCTTTATAATGTTTTTATAT
>USRA01000035.1 GCA_900557035.1 uncultured Prevotella sp.
GCCACCCCCACACACCGGCAGCAAAAGACATTCCTTGCACTGTTCATCATCAAATTTATTTGTAATTTAATGCCTGCAAAATTATCACATTTTGAATAAACCACCAAACTTTTTACATCATTTCTTACATCATTTTTTATACAACAAATTTTGATGTAGAAATGATGTAGAAAAGTGCGTGAGTTTAAAAATAAATTAGTACTTTTGCAGTTTTATTGTATCAAATAACAAAACGCATAGGTATGAAAAGGTATTATAGTATAACGATTTTGGCCATCATAGTCATCACATTGTTGCAAGGATATAACATATCCCTGCAATACAAAAACTATCTGCACTACAAAATCGAAAAAATAAACTCGGTTTTTAAAGTTGCTATCGATGAGGAATACGCAAACCGAGCACATAAGAATTACAAACCTCACAAAGATGGCAAACAACGGTTTTATTATAAAAATATGACGGAAGAAGACCTTCTCAAAGCCAAGCCCAAACAAGAAGACATCATTGATTTCAACGAAATAAACATTCAAGACCTAAGAGATAGAGGTATTGTGGAAACAGAAGCTGAAGCTATGGGATTATTGACAAAAGATAGACTTACTGCAAAAGGTAATCCAATCAACCTTGCCAAACTCTCCCAAATCTTCAAGAAGAATTTAAATGAGGGATTTACCTATACCTTATTAATATTAGATGAGAATAAAAAAGTCATTAAGAGTTATGGGCAAACAAAGGACATTGAGAGTTGGCAGACTAGCAAGCCTATCGCCATCGGGCTCAAACCTATCCGTTTCGTACAGGCAAAGGTGGATATAACTCCATCTTCCTTCATCATAAATTCTATAGAGACTCTAATCTCTACCATACTGCTTGCTCTTATCATCGTCTTTTGCGTAGGATACCAGATGACTGCCATCAGAAACAAGGAAGACCTCCTGAGAAATCGTGAGGTAAGCCTTCATGGAACTGTACACGACTTGAAAGCTCCATTGGCAAGCATCTTGCTAAAGTTGGGATTCATCAAAGACTGTATCAAGGATGCTGACTTGAAGGAGATGATTACTTCTTCAGAAAGACAAATCAAGAATCTTGCCAATACCATCAAGACGATACTGATTACCTCTAAGGCTGGTGAAAGTAAGTTAGTTATCAACAAAGAACAAGTTGACATCATCGAACTGACGCAACAAGCGCAAGAACAAATAGACACTAACTATGCCAGCAAGCCACATACCATCGGAATTCACGATCATCGTGAAGAGAAAGCACTGGTGTATGCTGATAAGTACCTGATAGAAAATGTGATGCACAATCTAATGGAAAATGCCGTTAAATACTCTGATAAAGAGGCAAATGTTGATGTCAGCATCAAACAGGATGAACATTTCACCATCATCAGCGTGTCTGACCACGGCGTAGGCATCGACAAGAAGTATCAGAAGAAGATATTCGAGCAGTTCTATCGCATACCAGCCACACACCATAAGAGCGGATATGGCATAGGCCTTGCTATGGTAAAATATGCCGTCAAGGCACATGGTGGAACCATCAAGGTGGTGAGCGAACCAGGTAAGGGCAGCACCTTTACATTCACATTGCCACTCAACTAAAAGCAACAACCGTTATTAAAGGAACATTATAAAATAAAAAATATGGAAAAGATAAAAGTACTATTGGTCGATGATGACCTGGATTTCGGCAACACTGCAGTCTTGCTACTTAAAAAAGCAGGCTATGAAGTGTACTTTCAAAACACGCTGTTTGGAGTAGAAAGCCTTATCATGAAGTTGTCTCCCAACCTCATCATCCTCGATGTGATGATAGGAGAAGAGAACAGTCTGGAAAGAATCAACGACATCCGTCTTGCCGCAGAAGACATCCCTATCATGTGTGTATCTTCGTTACATGACTCTGAACTCAAAACCGAGGCCGCCAATAATGGTGCTATGATTTACATCGAGAAGCCTTTCGACAGCCGTGAGTTCCTGGGATGGGTAAACCGCTATGCCAAGCGCAAAGACTTCAGCAATTCCCGTATGATAAACATGGGTGCCTACACCGTAGATACAGAGACTCATGTGCTCAGCTTCCGTGGCTGCAGCGAGAAGACACTGGGCAATACCGAGTTTGCTACACTCAAGCTATTATGGATCAATAAGGGCGAAGTCGTGCCACGCCAAGACCTAAAGGATACTGTTTGGAGAGGTGTACACTGTAGCGAAGAAAGTCTCAATAATGTGATGTACAACTTGCGCCGATATTTCGCCAAGGATGCCTCCATCCACCTGGAGACATTGCGCGGCGAAGGATTCAAGATGTGGATGGATGACTAGTATCCTTAAGGGAAAATAGGAATATCCTTAATGGTAAATGTTGATACTATTAAAGAAAATCTCCGTTCAATAGTTTTGAACGTACATTCAAAATCATTGAACGCACATTCAAAACTATTGAACGGAGATTCAAAATCACTGAATATAAAAAATCGTTAGGGCTTATCCATTTTTTCTATAAGCCTATCACCTTTTTTCTATAATTCTATAAGATATCTCCCATAAGCCTATAACCTTTTTCCTATGAAAGCGAAAGCATCTTTTCTATAGGCTTCACGGCATCCTGAGCTATTTCTGGAGCCACTTCTACAGTAGGCCAGCCGAACTTCAGGCTATTGTAGATCTTCTTCAATGAGTTCATCTTCATATACTCGCACTCATTGCAGCTGCAACCTACACCACCCTCACTTACCTCTGGTGGTACAGGATAGAAGATGACGTCAGGGCAGTTGCGCTCCAACTCATGCAGGATACCTGCCTCTGTGGCGATGATATACTCCTTGATTTCAGGATGCTCCTGGGCATAATGCAGCATCGTGGCGGTAGAACCCTTTACATCGGCTACGGCAAGCACTGGTGCCTTGCACTCCAGGTGAGCCATCACAACTGCCTCAGGATGCTCCTGCTTCAACTTGATGATAGCCTCTACCGAGAATTTCTCGTGTACATGGCAGCCACCATTCCAGAGCAGCATGTTTCTGCCTGTTACGCTGTTGATATAGTTGCCGAGGTTGTAATCAGGACCAAAGATAATCTTCGCATCCTGTGGGAAACTGTCGATAACCTTCTTGGCATTGCCACTGGTCACCACGCAATCGGTCAAAGCCTTCACGGCAGCAGTGGTATTCACATAGCTTACCACCTGGTAGCCTGGGTGCTCTTCCTTATACTTCTTCAGATCCTCAGCCTTGCAGCTGTCGGCAAGCGAGCAGCCGGCATTCAGGTCAGGGCAGAGCACAATCTTGTCTGGACTCAAGAGCTTGCAGGTCTCAGCCATGAAATGTACGCCGCACATCACCATCACCTTAGCTTCTGTTTCAGCAGCCTTACGAGCCAAAGCCAGAGAATCACCCACAAAGTCGGCAATATCCTGAATCTCTCCTACTGTGTAGTAGTGCGCCAGGATAATCGCATCTTTCTCCTTGCAAAGTTTTCTGATTTCAGCTTTCAAGTCTAAGGTCTCGTCGATCGGTTCATCCACGTAACCTTTCTCAATCCATTCTTTTTTCACCATAACATTAATATTATATTTTTTATTTCTTATTTTTAAAAAGAGCTTATAAGGATGATGATATGTCGTGGATAAGTGGATAAAAAACACCTTCTAAATTTGCTTTTTTCATTATCCATATCTTATGCAGAGTTATCCGTATTCGACTTGGAAATCTTTTTCTTGGTCTTTAAAGGATTAGCTCTTTTATCAACATTTCCCCAATTCGGTGCAAAGTTAATAAGTTTATATCTTTTTTCCGTCAAAAACTGCGAAAAAGTTTCTAAAAACTTATTAATAACCCTGTGGATATCCCTATTCCTCGGGTTTCGGGATGGGAGCGGTGGATATCCACAAAGTTATTAAATAGTTATTCCTGTGGTTTTCCTTATACTTTTCCACGGGTTTGTGGATAATGAAAAAAGCAGGTTTTCCCCTGACTTTTGCGTCATCGGAAAATCTGCTTCTTCTATCTCTTTATCCATCTCTTCTTCTTTTATGAAGGAAAAGATTCTCTTTATTTTCTGTTCAGAACGTTCTCTACCTTTTCCACAATCAGCTCCGGCGAGATGTTCTTCATGCAGGCAAAGTCGCCACGCATGCACGGCTTGTTGCCATAGATGCTGCATGGGCGGCAAGGCATATCGAGCTGTACGGCATTGTCGGGACTCTGATGCCAGCCCATAAAACCGGCGTAAGGATGGGTGGCTCCCCAGATACTTACCACTGGGGTATTGACCAAAGATGCCAGATGCATGTTGCCGCTGTCCATACTGATCATCAGGCGGAGATGACTCATCAGGATGAGTTCGTCGGAAATGCCGTGGAGCTTGCCTGATGCATTCACTACCTGTGGATATTTCTCTTCCCAGGCATCCATCACCGGAGTTTCGGTCTGTCCGCCTCCGAAAAGGAAGATGCGACAGTGAGGATGATTGTGAATCAGGCGCTCTACTACCTTCTCCATCTGCTGTACCGGATAAATCTTGCCCTCGTGGGCAGCGAATGGAGCCAGACCTATCCAAGGTTCCGCTGGGTTATGAGCATCCTTGTTGATAACTGTGGATTTATCCTTGCTGTTATCAACAGTAACCTGGAAAACTTGTTCAGGGAGCAGGCTCAGGTCTCCTCCTTCTTCCGGGAAGAGAGAAGTGAAATCCATCTGTACAGGATAACCCAACTTGGCAAAGACATCGGCGTAATTCTGGAAGGAAGATGGCTGTTTCTCCATCACCTTGCCGGAGGAAGCCACCAGCTTGCGCTTTCCCTTGCGATGCTTGTCGATATGAGCCACCTTGAAGTTGGAGAGATTGAAGCGCATGCGCAGATAACTGGAGCGCAAAACGCTGTGAAGGTCGGCTATCGCGGTAAACTGTTTGGCGATGAGCCGGCGATAGAGTGCATTGAGACCTTTTACACCCTTATATTCCCCCTTGAGGTCAGCCTCCATGAAACCGACATTTGGGGCAAGATTCTCGAAGAACGGGCGAGCAAAGGAACGGCTTAACACGGTGATTCTTACGTGAGGATACTGCTTTGCCAATGAATAAATCACGGGTACAGTCATGGCAACGTCACCCATGGCCGAAAATCTAATAACGAGAATATGCTCTGTCTTCATCTTTTTTAGTCTCTTTATATATATAATAAGGTGTAAAGCAGAGCGGGCTTCGCTTTTTATGGTAAAAAACAAAGCCTACTCTGCCCCTATTCTGATTGATGCGGTTTTACTTCTTGTAGAGTACAGGGTTGGTAGAAGGATCGTTGTACATCTTCATCTGTCGATAAACCTTCATATACTTTCTTCCAGCCTCGATGTCCTCCAGGAGCTGGTCGATGGCAGTAGAAAGATCCACCTGCTGCTCGAGGAGTACGTTGAGCTTAGCCTGGCACTTTGCCTTGTGCTCTTCAGAAGCCTCCGGGCGCTCCACCTGCTCCTTCATGTGATAGATCTTGAGGGCAAGGATGCTGAGACGGTCAACTGCCCATGCAGGACTTTCAGTATTGATGCGTGCATCATCCAGCACCTTAACATCCTTGTAAACCTCGCGGAAGTAAGAATCAATCTGCTCTACGAGATCAGTACGGTCCTGGTTGCTCTTATCGATTCTGCGCTTCAGTACGAGCGCCTCTGCAGGGTCGATCTGAGGGTCGCGGATGATATCCTCGAAATGCCACTGAACGGTGTCGATCCAGCATTTGAGGTAGAGACGGTTCTCGATGGTACCTTCCTCGAATGGATTATTGATAGGAGTATCAATGTTGTCTTTGATGTGATAATCGGCTATCGCCTGATTAAAAATCTTGTTAGCGTTTTCTGTAAATGTCATACGGTTTGAACTATTTGATTTAATACCGTACAAAAGTAACAAAATAATCTTAAAGAGCCAACAAAAAAGCGAAAAAAGGCGAAAAAGATGCACAATTGGGGGGTGTTTGTGCACTGAAAAGCACTTTTTTTGCTAAAATATTTGTTTATATCAAAAAAAAAGTGTTCCTTTGCACCCAGATTTTTAATTAGAAATTAAATTATAAACATTTTAAAGGTTACAATTATGTCAGAAATTGAAAGCAAAGTAAAGGCAATTATCGTAGATAAGCTCGGTGTTGATGAAGCAGAAGTTAAGCCAGAGGCAAGCTTCACAAATGATCTCGGTGCAGATTCTTTGGATACTGTAGAGTTGATCATGGAGTTCGAGAAGGAGTTCTCTATCTCTATCCCAGACGATAAGGCTGAGAAGATTGCTACTGTAGGTGACGCTATCGCTTACATCGAGGAGAACGCTAAGTAAATTAGCAACTAAAATTTTATAAATGGAATTAAAGAGAGTTGTAGTAACAGGTCTTGGTGCTGTGACTCCAGTTGGTAATTCTCCTGAGGAAACTTGGGAGAACCTCCTCGCTGGAAAGAGCGGTGCTGCCCCTATTACTCATTTCGATACAACTAATTTCAAGACCAAGTTCGCTTGCGAAGTAAAGGACCTGAACATCAATGAATGGATTGACCGTAAGGAGGCTCGCAAGCTCGACCGTTATACCCAGTTGGCTATGATTGCCGCTATGCAGGGTGTAAAGGATGCAAACATTGATCTTGAAACTGAAGATTTGAACAACGTTGGTGTTGTTTTCGGTGTAGGTATCGGTGGTATCAAGACTTTCGAGGATGAGGTGAAGTACTTCGCTACTCATGAGGAGAACGGTCCTAAGTTCAACCCATTCTTCATCCCTAAGATGATTGCAGATATCGCATCTGGTCAGATTTCAATCCACTTCGGATTCCACGGACCAAACTATACCACAACATCTGCATGTGCTTCTTCAAGCAACGCATTGGCAGATGCCTTCAACCTGATTCGTCTGGGCAAGGCAAACATCATTGTCAGTGGTGGTGCTGAGGCTGCTATCTGCGCTTGTGGCGTAGGTGGTTTCAATGCCATGCACGCGTTGTCAACTCGTAACGATGACCCTGAGCATGCTTCACGTCCATTCAGCGCAAGCCGTGATGGATTTATCATGGGCGAGGGTGCTGGCTGCTTGATTCTCGAGGAGCTTGAGCACGCTAAGGCTCGTGGTGCGAAGATCTATGCTGAGATGGTAGGTGAAGGCGAGAGCGCTGACGCTTATCATATCACAGCTTCTCATCCAGAAGGTCTCGGTGCTAAGCTCGTGATGGAGCGCGCACTTGCTGATGCTAACCTCAAGCCAGAGGACATTGACTACATCAATGTTCACGGTACATCTACCCACGTAGGTGATATCTCTGAGGCTAAGGCTATCAAGGCAGTCTTCGGTGATGCTGCTTACAAGCTCAACATCAGTTCTACTAAGTCAATGACTGGTCACCTCCTCGGTGCTGCTGGTGCAGTAGAGGCTATGGCTTGTGTTCTTAGTGTGAAGAACGATATCGTTCCTCCTACTATCAACCACGAAGAGGGTGACAACGATCCAGAGCTCGATTACAACCTGAACTTCACATTCAACAAAGCTGAGAAGCGTGAGGTTCGTGCTGCATTGAGCAATACATTCGGATTCGGCGGTCATAACTGCTGTGTAGTATTCAAGAAGTATGCTGAATAATTTTATAGATAGAATAAAGCTCTCTTTCCGCAAGGATAAAGAGCTTTATTTTTCTTTGTACGAAATCCTAGGTTTTTATCCACACAACATCAGTTATTACAAGATGGCACTGATGCACAAGAGCATCATGCACCGCAATTCCAAGGGCAAGCCTGTGAACAACGAGCGCCTGGAGTTTCTGGGTGATGCCGTACTGGATGCTGTAGTGGGTGATATTGTGTATCAGCACTTTCCTGGCAAGCGAGAGGGATTCCTCACCAATACCCGAAGCAAGCTGGTGCAGCGTGATACGCTCAACAAGCTCGCCCAGGAGATGGGAATCAATCAACTCGTTTTATCTAATGGACACAGTTCTTCTCATAACAGCTATATGGGAGGAAATGCTTTCGAAGCGTTGGTTGGTGCCATTTATCTGGACCGTGGTTATGATGCCTGCATGAAATTCATGCAGAAGCGCATCCTGGCAAAAATGATAAACATTGATAAGGTGGCTTACAAGGAGGTGAACTTCAAGAGCAAACTCATCGAATGGAGCCAGAAGAACCGCGTGAAGCTGGAGTTCGTGATGCTGGGACAGGAGAAAGACAAGAACGGAAGCCCTGTTTTCACCTATCAGGTGGTGATGGAAGGTGTAAAAGGCGGAGAAGGCAAGGGTTACTCCAAGAAGGAGAGCCAGCAGCTGGCTTCCAAGCTTACCCTGGAACGATTGCGCAAGGAACCGCAGTATATCGATTCTGTGTTTACAGCCAAGGCAAACCGTACGAAGATGGAAGAAGAACCTGTGCTGGCTGTGCCTACCACCGAGGTAAAGAATGATTTCATCATCTCGCAAGACACAGAAAAACAGGAGGCTGAAGATGTTGTTGCTTCTACTGTTACTGAAGAAATAACCACTACAGCCACTCAGGAAAGCGATGACGAGTTTGACTTGAGTGATATCTCTGCAGAGCCAAAGGAAATGAGCCGCGAGGACATCATCGCAGCCGCCGAGGCAGCTGCCTTTGCAGAAGATAAGGAATAATCTATGATGATAGAACTGGATTAAGATAAGGGAAAGACTCTCTTGAGACTGACGGATAGGATAGTCTCAAGGGAGTTTTTTGTTTGATATTTTACATTCTTATCCCCTATCTTGCCCGATAGGTTATGTTTTGTATTAAAAAACAGTAAAAACTTTCTCTATATCAAAAGATTGAAGTACTTTTGCAAGTACTTTATAAGGTATATATATCTAGATATGAGTTTAACAACGATAGTAAGTAATGTATTCAAGCCTCGCCAGAAGAGCTTGGAAAAGTATGTACATGATGCAGAGGAATTGCAGCATGAGGTACTGATGCGCCTTTTGGCATCTGGCAAAAACACCGAATATGGTGTGAAACATCTACTCAATACGACAAATAGCTACGAAAAGTTTGCGCAGAATGTGCCGGTCAATACCTATGAGGAATTGAAGGGCGACATTGACAGAATGCGTCATGGCGAAAGAGACATCCTCTGGCCAGGACAGGTGAAGTGGTACGCCAAATCTTCGGGTACTACCAACGACAAGAGTAAGTTCATCCCTGTTTCGCAGGATGGTTTGCAGAACATCCACTACAAGGGTGGATTCGATGCTGTGGCTTACTATTTGCGCAACAACCCAAAGAGTAAGATATTCGACGGCAAGAGCCTGATTCTCGGTGGAAGCCATTCGCCTAACTATAATGTTTCGGGCAGTCTGGTGGGTGACCTGAGTGCCATCCTCATCGAGAACATCAATCCGCTTGCCAACATGGTGCGCGTACCTAAGAAGGAAACCGCACTGCTGAGCGACTTCGAGGTGAAGCGCGACCGCATCGCCCATGAAACGCTGAACAAGAACGTAACCAATATCTCGGGTGTGCCTAGCTGGATGCTCAGCGTACTGGTACGCGTGATGGAACTTTCCGGCAAGCAGCATCTGGAGGAGGTATGGCCTAACCTGGAGGTGTTCTTCCATGGCGGCATCGCCTTTACTCCTTACCGCAAGCAGTATGAGCAGCTCATCACATCTCCTAACATGCATTATATGGAGACCTATAATGCCAGCGAGGGATTCTTCGGTCTGCAGGATGATCCTTCAGATCCAGCCATGTCGCTGATGGTAGATTACGATGTGTTCTACGAATTCATCCCGATGGATGAGTTTGGAAGCGATCATCCTACCGTGGTGCCTCTCTGGGGCGTGGAAGTAGGCAAGAACTATGCGATGGTGATTACCACCTCCTGCGGTTTGTGGCGCTATATGATTGGCGATACCATACAGTTTACCAGCACCAATCCATACAAGTTTGTCATCACCGGCCGTACCAAGTACTTTATCAATGCTTTTGGTGAGGAGCTGATTATGGACAATGCCGAGAAGGGACTTGCCTATGCCTGCGAGAAGACGGGTGCGCAGATTGCGGAATATACCGCTGCTCCTGTCTATATGGACAGCAATGCCAAGTGCCGCCACCAGTGGCTCATCGAGTTCTCTGAGGAACCAAAGGACCTGAATGAGTTTGCCAGTCTGCTCGATACCAAGTTGCAGGAGATCAACAGCGATTACGAGGCAAAGCGCTTCCACGATGTTACCCTCCAGCACCTGGAGATAGTGAAGGCTAAGCCGGGACTCTTCAATGAATGGCTGAAGAGCAAGGGCAAGTTGGGCGGACAGCATAAGATTCCTCGTCTGAGCAACAGCCGCAAGAACATCGATGAGATGCTCATGATGAACAAATAAGGCTTTTTATATAGTAAGCCTTTATGAATAAGGCTTTTACTGCATAATCTGCAGGAATAGTGGACATGTAAGATAGAAAAGAATGACAAACAAGAACGACATCATACAATTGTTGAAGAATCGGATAAAGGCAAATACCCTGTTTTTGCCTTTCTATCTGCTTGTCTTCCTATTGCTGGTTTCCTGTGCCAAGATGGGACAGCCGGATGGCGGATGGTTTGACGAGACTCCTCCCAAGGTGATAGGAGCTTCGCCAGCTGATGGCGCCGTGAATGTAAACCAGAAGAAAATCAATATCTACTTCGATGAGTTTATCAAGCTCGATAACCCTTCGGAGAAGGTGGTGGTTTCGCCACCACAGCTGGAACAGCCTGAAATCAAGGGTGCCGGCAGGCGAATACAGATATCGCTTGTGGATTCACTCAAGGCGAATACCACCTACACCATCGACTTCTCGGATGCCATCAGCGATAACAACGAGGGCAATCCGATGGGAAACTATACCTACAGTTTCTCTACAGGAGCTGCCATTGATACTATGGAGGTATCGGGGCATGTGCTGGAATCGGAGAATCTGGAACCTGTCAAGGGTATCCTGGTGGGATTGTATGCCGACCATGCCGATTCTGCTTTCCGCACCAAGCCGATGTTGCGAGTGAGCCGTACCGACAGTCGCGGCCGCTTTGTCATCAAGGGTGTGGCTCCCGGTTCTTACCGCATCTACGCCCTGCAGGATCAGGATGGCGACTATAAGTTCAGTCAGAAGAGCGAGAAGATTGCTTTCTCCCACGACATCATCGTGCCTTCCTGCAAACCGGATGTAAGACAGGATACCACCTGGGTGGATTCCCTGCACATCAAGTCGATAGACCAGGTGGATTACACCCATTTCCTTCCTGATAATATCGTGCTCAGAGCCTTTGCGGAGCCTCTGACCGACAGATTCTTCCTGAAGGCAGAGCGCCAGAAGGCAAATAGCTTCACCCTCTTCTTCAGTTATGGTGATTCCATTCTTCCACAGATCAAGGGTCTCAATTTTGATGCCGGGAATGCTTTTCTGGTTGAGGCTTCAGAGAAGAAGGACACCATTACCTACTGGCTGAAGGATACGGCACTGGTGAACCAGGATACGCTGCTGATGGATATTACTTACCGCATGACGGATAGTACCGGAGTGCTGGTCAACAAGACCGATTCTGCCCAGGAAATCCTGTCAAAGGAACCATACGCCAAGCGTATGAAGGATATGGAAAAGGAATTGGCTGCCTGGACCAAGAAGCAGGAGAAAAAGAAGAAGAAAGGTGAACCCTACGATTCGGTGATGGAGGTGAAACCGCTCGATGTACAGCTGAGTGTATCATCACAGTTTGATCCCGACCAGAATGTCATCTTCTCCTTCCCTACTCCATTGGCTAAGGTAGATACTGCCGCCATCCATCTCTATGCCAAGCATGATACGCTCTGGTATCGGGCTCCGATGGAATTCCTGCCGCTGGAGAACCGGAGATATGAACTCCGGGGAGAATGGCGACCGGATATTGAATACAGTCTGGAGGTAGATTCCGCTGCCTTTGAGGATATCTTCGGATTGGCTTCCAAGCCTATCAAGCAGGGCTTCAAGGTTAACTCGCTGGATACCTATGGTACGCTGCTCGTGAACATCACCTCGCTCCACGACCTGCCGCTCATCGTGCAACTGCTTGATGCACAGGATAAAGTGGTAAAGGAGACCAAGACTGTGAATGGCGTGGCTGAATTCTATTATCTCAAACCACAGAAGTATTATATGCGTCTGATCGTAGATCGCAACAATAACGGCAAGTGGGATACGGGTAATTATGATAGCGACCAGCAGGCTGAGGAAGTATATTACTATCCGGAGGCGATAGAATGTAAGGCGAAATGGGATCTCACTGAAAGCTGGGATCCGCTGGCTCGTCAACTCTCGCTGCAGAAACCGGGTGCCATCACCAAGCAGAAGCCTGATAAGGAGAAGAAAGTTAAGAATCAGAATGTACAGCGTGCCGCTAAGCTCGGCATTCAGTATGTTCCTAAAATGTAAAGGATATGAAGTTACTCAAGTCATTTATAGTAGCCATGTTGCTGCTTTTGGTCAATACTTCTGTATCGGCCCAGTGTACTTTCCGTAATACAGCATTCAAGTCGGGCGAATTCCTGACTTACAATCTCTATTACAACTGGAAGTTTGTATGGGTTAAGGCTGGCACAGCCAGCATGTCGGTGTTGCAGACCACCCACAAGGGCAAGCCTGCCTATCGTGGTTCGCTGGTAACCCGCGGTAATAAGAGAGTGGACGATTTCTTCGTTCTCCGCGATACCCTGCTCTGCTATACAGGCACCGATATGGCTCCGATGTATTTCCGCAAGGGAGCCCGCGAAGGCAAGCGATATACCGTGGATGAGGTTTTCTACAACTATGCCGGTGGCAATTGCAATGTAAACCTGCATTATATGAACAGGCATGGTGAGCACAGATGGAAGAAGGCGACTTATGACGATTGTGTCTTTGATATGATGAACATCTTCCTGCGTGCCCGCAGTTTCGACCCTGCCAACTGGAAGAAAGGTCATAGTGTGAAATTCCCTATCTGTGATGGTGGCGGTCGCACTCCTGCCCAGCTCAAGTATGGCGGCAAGGTGACCGTGAAGGCAGATAACGGCATCAAATACCGCTGTCTGCGTCTGGAATATCAGGAGTATGAGGATGAGAAGTGGAAGAAAATCGTGGATTTCTATATCACGGACGATGAGAACCACATCCCTGTTCGCCTGGATATGTTCCTGAAATTCGGCAGTGCCAAGGCTTTCCTCGTGAATGCCAAGGGTACCCGTAACCCGATAACTTCTATCGTGAAGTAGAAGTACGACAGAAAAAGTGATAGTGTAGGAGGAAAAATGAATAAAAAACAGATGAATACAGGCTTGGTCGTCTTCATCTGCTGCGTTCTTGTGGCTATAGGAGTTACCCTGCATCTCCGGAAGCATGATATGCTCCCTATCATCCACAAGGTAGTGGATAGTACGACTACCACTGAGGTGGATACGGTGAAGAAGAAAAAGCCTGTGGTGAAGAGAGATTTCAAAATCTCTGGTACTTTAAAGGATACCGAGGGAAATGGTGTGGCTGGCGTCATCGTAAGCGATGGCTTCAAATGTGTGAAGACCGATTCCCGAGGAAGATATAAGATGAAGCGGGACAGCTTGGCTCGCTTCATCTATTTTTCCGTGCCTGCCGAGTTCGAGGTTCCTACCCATTCGGCTACCGATCGCACGGCTTGTTTTTACCAGGCAGTTTCCAGCAAGAAGAAGATTTATAACTTTACCCTGAGGCGATTGCCTGGGGGTAAGGAAACGCATCATAAGATGATAGTCATCGGCGACCCGCAGGTTACCAATGCCTATAGTCCTTATTATACTTCTCCGGATGATAATCCCATCAAGAAGAGCGATGTAGAAAGATTCACCACACAGACGATGGCAGATATCAAGCAAACCATCCAGAGCTTTCCTGCCGGAACTCCCGTATATGGACTGAGCATGGGTGATGACGTGCAGTATTATGGCGGCTACAACGCCAAGCTGGAGCGTCAGATACGCCAGGCATTGGGTTCTTCGGAAATGCGCCTTTTCTCTGTTATCGGCAATCACGATCAGGATGGCAAGGCACTCTACCGCAGGAAGTGGGAGGAGAATTTCGGTCCTACCGATTTTTCCTTCGATCGTGGCGATGTGCATTATGTCTGCATCAACAACTGCTTCTTCCATCGTGGCATGTCTTATTATTCTCCTGGAGAATTGCGCGAGCGCCAGGTGAAATGGCTGAAGCAGAATCTGGCCCTTACGCCCAAGGATAAGAAGGTGGTGCTTTGCTATCATATTCCTTTTACCTTCGGCAATGCGCCGTTCAGCAAGGCGAAGCCGCTGACCAATGCCAATGAGGAGGGGCATTATTCCTCTTCCCGCCTCTCTCTCCTGCTCTCTCTGCTGAAGCAGTTTAAGGGAGGATATGAACTCTTCTGCGGCCATACTCATTTTGCCTGCAACCACGAGATCAATTATGAGGGCGAGGATGTGATGGAGCATTGCCATGCTGCAGCGTGTGGCAACATCTGGCAGTCGAACATCAACATCTGCGGAACTCCGAATGGATATTATGTCTATAGCTTTGTGGGTACCAGCATCAGCGATTGCTACTACAAGGGCACCTTCTGGGACAAGAGCAAGCAGATGACCATCTTCCGGGCGCAGACCGATTTCAACGGCGAGAAATATGCCAAGGACTGGCAGTTGGCAAACAACAGGAATATCTTGGTAGCCAATGTCTTCAATGCTACCAGTCACTGGCGCGTGGTAGCCATAGAGGATGGCAAGGAATATCTGATGCGCCGCATCAGCAGCAAGGGTCAGGATGCCTTTGCCGCTGGCTATCATCATAAGTACAGCGAGAGTGTATCCTATCGTTTCGTGAGCAAGGGCAACGGTTATCTCATCATGAACCACCTTTATTATTATACTCCTAGGAATCCGAATGCCAGAATCATCATCAAAGCATCCGATCCTTATGGAAATACCTATATGGCATCGAGTGACGAGGCGACAACAGAGCCTTTTGCCAACTATGCCCATTATTACGAAAAAGAGTATAAGGAGTATAAGAGTAAGAAAGATAAGATGTTGCGGGATTCTATATCTGGCAGACAGAAAGATTCACTTGCAGCAAAGAAGAAAGATTCTGCAGCAGCACAAAAATAAAAGGCTTGGGAGTTATTGCAACTTCCAAGCCTTTTCTCATTTTATATCATATATTTTTTACTTGTTCAGTTTCCAGGTAACACCATCTTTGGTGTCCTTAACCTCAAAGCCTGCACCAGCCAGGGCATCGCGAATCTGGTCGCTGGTAGCCCAGTCCTTGGCAGCCTTAGCCTTGGCACGGAGGTCGAGAACCATATCCACAACCTTGCCGTAAGCCTCCTCACGAGCATCATTGTTGGCTCCCTTCTCACTCTTCAAACCGAGGAGGTCGAAGGTGAAGAGATGCATGGTATCTGAAAGCTCCTTCAAGTCTTCGGCAGAGATGTTTGCCTTATGGTCGAGGGCAGTGTTGATGATGTGGCAAGCCTCGAAGAGGTAGCTGATGACGAGCTGAGTCTGGAAGTCATCGTTCATCGCATCATAGCAACGCTGACGCAAGTCGCTTACAAACTTCTTTACCTGCTCATCGCTCTGCTTAGCCACAGGCACACGCTCCAGATCGTTCAAACCATTCATCAGGCGCTCCAATCCCTTCTGGCTAGCCTTCAAGGCATCGTTAGAGAAGTCCACTGTACTGCGATAGTGGGCAGAGAGGATGAAGAAGCGAATGGTCATAGGCGAGTAAGCCTGCTCCAGACTGTCGTGATTGCCAGTGAAGAACTGCTCCAAGGTGATGAAGTTGCCGAGGCTCTTACCCATCTTCTGTCCGTTGATGGTAATCATATTGTTGTGCATCCAGTAGTGAACCATCTGGTCACCCTGTGATGCCACAGCCTGAGCTATCTCGCATTCATGGTGAGGGAAGATCAAGTCCATGCCACCTCCGTGGATATCGAAGTGAATGCCCAGATACTTGCGCCCCATCGCTGTACACTCGCAGTGCCAGCCTGGGAAGCCATCGCTCCATGGGCTAGGCCAACGCATGATATGCTCTGGCGAAGCCTTCTTCCAGAGGGCGAAGTCTGCCTGGTTCTTCTTCTCACCGATACCGGCAAGCTCACGACTCTCGTTGATGACGTTCTCCAGATTACGTCCGGAGAGGATACCGTACTTATGATCCTGATTATACTTCTCGATGTCGAAGTAGATAGAGCCGTTGCTCTCGTAGGCATAGCCATTGTCGAGGATTTCCTGTACCAGTTTCTCCTGCTCGATGATATGGCCTGTGGCATGAGGCTCAATGCTAGGAGGAAGTACATTCAGCGCCTCCATGGCATCGTGGTAGCGGTTGGTGTAGTACTGCGCAATCTCCATTGGCTCCAACTGCTCTAGGCGAGCCTTCTTCTCAATCTTGTCGTCGCCCTCATCAGCATCGTGCTCCAGGTGGCCCACGTCGGTAATGTTTCTAACGTAGCGAACCTTGTAGCCCAGGTGCTTGAGATAGCGGAAGAGTATATCGAATGTGATGGCAGGACGCGCATGACCGAGATGCGGATCGCCATACACGGTAGGGCCACAAACATACATGCCCACGTTAGGAGCGTGAAGCGGAGTGAATCTCTCTTTCGTACGAGTGAGAGTGTTGTAAATCAGTAATTTCTGTTCCATCTTGTATGAACCTTTCTTTTATATTATTTATATTTTGAGTGCAAAGTTAACTCATTTTTCTGATATATCCGACAAATCATTCGCAAAATGTTATTAAATACCTCGAAAATACCACTTTTATCTTAGAAAAAGAGAGAGAATATCAGGAGAAAGACTTTTGCAAGCAGGCTCTGCCCCCTACGCCCTACCTTTCAGGTCGCATGGATGCCAGCCTTATTTTTGCATAAAGCAACTGAAATCTGCATATCTATTCACGAATTGTAAGTAATTTGCCTATTATCTGTATAAAATCATCAAATGATTAGCTTATATCAAAAATAATGTGTAACTTTGCAGCCACAAATAGGTATCAATTATTTAGAATGCGGCTATCAGTTCCGCTAATGAATATTAAGAAAGAAGAAAATGGCGTATATTAGATTAAGCGCTGCTGAAGCAGCAGCGATGATTAACGATCAAGATACAATCGGTTTGAGTGGTTTTACTCCAAACGGCGTGCCTAAGGCTACCTTCCGCGAACTCTCCAAGAGAGCCGTGGCTGAGCATGAGGCAGGCAGACCATTCCAAGTAGGCATCCTGACAGGTGCTTCTACTTCACAAAGTATTGAAGGTGACATGGCAGCAGCCCATGCCATCAAGTTCCGTGCGCCATTTTCTACCAACAAGGACTTTAGAACTCATACCAATCTGGGCGAGATAGATTACGAGGATATGCATCTCGGTCACATGGCTGAGCGTCTGCGCCGTGGTTTCTATGGCGAGATAGACCTTGCCATCATCGAGGTTTCCGACCTGGAGGAAGGCGAAACCACCTGCAAGGCATTTCTGACTTCTGCCGGCGGTATCGTTCCTACCATCGTTAGATTGGCAAAGAAGGTGCTCATCGAGAAGAATACCTTCCATAGTCCTGCTTCCCGCTATCTTCACGATGTGTATGAGATAGCCGAATGCCCGTTCCGCACCCCTATCCCAATCTTGAATGTGGGCGATAGAATCGGTAAGGAATATGTGGAGATTGATGCACATAAGATTATCGGTGTGGTGGAATGCTGCATTCCGGAGGAGGCGCGTGCCTTCAAGCCACTCGACCCTGTAACCGAGCAGATGGGACACAATGTGGCTGATTTCCTGGTCAGCGACCTGAAGAAGGGGCATATTCCTCCTCAGTTCCTGCCTTTGCAGAGCGGTGTGGGCGTAACTTCCAACGCCGTTCTTGAGGCATTGGGACAGAATCCTAACGTGCCTGTGTTCAGCGTTTATACCGAGGTGGTTCAGGATGCCGTAGTGAAATACATGCGCGAGGGAAGAATCAAGGATGCTTCCTGCTCTTCGCTCACCGTTACCAATGATACATTGAAAGAGGTGTATGATGATATTGATTACTTCAAGAAGCATCTCACCATCCGCCAGAGCGAGATTTCCAACTCTCCGGAGGTCATCCGTCGACTGGGTGTCATCGCTATGAACACCGCCATCGAGTGCGATATCTACGGCAATGAGAACTCCAGCCATATCTGTGGTAGCAAGCTGATGAATGGTATTGGAGGTTCCTGCGACTACGAGCGTAATGGTTACATTTCTATCTTCACCACGCAGAGTACCACCAAGAATGGTTGCATCTCTGCCATTGTTCCGATGTGCAGCCATGTAGATAGTACCGAGCACGATGTGGATGTTATCGTTACCGAGCAGGGAGTAGCCGATCTTCGTGGCAAGGGTCCTTTGCGCCGTGCCAAGGAGATTATCGAAAACTGTGCGCACCCGGATTATCGCCCTATGCTCCGTGAGTATCTGAAGTTTGCAGAGAAGGGACACGAGCCACAGAGCATGCGTGCCGCCCTCGCCATGCACGATACCTTCCTGAAGAAGGGTGATATGAGATTGACAGATTTTGGAGAATATCTGAAATAAGAAAATCCCCGATAAAGCCTGGCTGCTTTATCGGGGATTATTGTATTGATAACCTGATTTTTGTTTATAACTTCAGAAGTTTGGCGAATTCCCAAACCACGATGCCGGCTGTTACGCTGACATTCAGGGAATGCTTGGTGCCAAACTGTGGAATCTCCAGACAGCCATCGCTCATATCCACGATGTTCTGCTTCACACCCTTTACCTCGTTGCCGAAGATAACGGCGTAGCCCTTTGGAAGTGAAGAGTGATGAGTGGAGAGTGAAGAATCTGATGGCTTCTCCCCTACTTCCTTTCCGAAAATTCTTTTATGGGATTTTTCGAGGTTCTGAAGCTTGGTAGAACCCTCTACCTGCTCAATGCTATACACAAAATAGCCTTTCTGTTTCAGCTTTTCCACAGCCTCTTCGGTAGTCTTGAAGTACTCCCAATCCACGCTATCCTCGCCGCCCAGTGCCGTCTTGTGGATTTCGGCATTAGGAGGAGTGGCGGTGATACCGCAGAGATACACCGCCTCTACACGGAAGGCATCGCAGGAGCGGAACACGCTTCCCACATTATATAATGATCGCACATCGTCCAGGACTACTATCAATGGAAGCTTCTCTGCCTCCTTGAATTCCTCCAGCGTGAGGCGATTCATCTCTATCGTTCTTAATTTACGCATAGTTATTCTGAAATGAGGGGGCTATCCCCTACTCTTTTGTATATTTATGCTTCCGCCTCCTTGGTCTTGTAAGCCAGGGCGTACATGCGAATCTGCTTGATCATCGCCAAGAGACCGTTGCTGCGGGTTGGGCTGAGGTGGTCCTTCAGACCAATCTTCTCTACGAAATAGAGATCGGCATCCATAATCTCTGTTGGAGTATGACCGCTCAACACACGAATCAGGAGGGCGATGATTCCCTTTACGATGAGGGCATCGCTATCAGCTGTAAACACGAGCTTACCATCCTCGTAGTCGCACTGCAACCATACGCGGCTCTGGCAGCCGTCGATAAGGTTCTGCTCGTTCTTGTATTTCTCGTCGAGAGGAGCCAACTCGTTGCCCAAGTCGATGAGCATCTGATACTTATCCATCCAGTCGGAGAAATCCTGGAACTCCTCTACCACTTCATCCTGCAATTCATTAATTGTTGCCATTATTTTATTTCTTTAATTTCGTTTACTGTAATCAACTTATAGAGCTTATCGTTAGGGCGCACCTTATCCGGCACAGGGATAGAAACTCTCCAGCCCTGCTGTGCTGTTTCCACAGGCTTCAGGTCGTAGCGGATTTCATCGGCATTGAGATACATCACGCCGGTGGTGTTACCCGTAATCAGAAGTTTCTCGCCCTTGTCGAAGGTAGAAGCCTCTACGGCAACCTCTGCCACGCCCAGCTTGGAGAAGTATTTCATCACCTTGCCCACGAGCACCTTCTTCTCGGTAGCCACAGAACCATAGTGCTTGTTCCACTCGCCGAGGGTCTGCCCCTGGTAGTAGCCATCCCAGAAACCGCGGTTGAATACGGTGGCGAGTCTCTCATCCCACTCATCCTTCTTCTCTTCGGTAAAGGTACCGTCCAGCACGGCGGCTATCGCCTCCTTGTAGCACTTCACTACGGTATATACGTATTCTGGTCCACGGGCACGACCCTCAATCTTGAAGACGCGTACGCCGGCATCCATCATGCGGTCGATGAAGCGGATGGTCTTCAAGTCCTTCGGACTCATTACATACTTGTTGTCTATTTCCAGCTGGTTGCCGGTTTCGTTATCCGTAACGGTATAGCTGCGGCGGCAAATCTGAACGCACTCGCCACGGTTGGCAGAGCGGTTGGCATTGGCGAGGCTCATATAGCACTTACCCGATACCGCCATGCACAGGGCGCCATGGCAGAACATTTCGATGCGGATCTGCTTGCCCATAGGTCCGCAGATGTTCTGCTTCTCTATCTGCTCGTGAATATGCTTCACCTGGTCCATGTTTAATTCACGTGCCAGAACGGAAACATCTGCAAAGCGTGCATAAAACTTCAAAGCCTCTGTGTTTGAGATATTTAACTGTGTGGAAAGGTGCACTTCCTCTCCTACTTCATTGCAATAGCTCATTACAGCCACATCGCTGGCGATGACGGCAGAGATGCCTGCCTCCTTGGCAGCATCAATGATTTCCTTCATCGTAGGAATGTCGTTGTCGTAAATCACTGTATTGACGGTGAGATAAGTCTTGATGCCATGCTCGTTGCAGGTGGCAGCAATCTCACGCAGGTCGTCGATTGTAAAATGATTGGCAGAATGTGAACGCATGTTCAACTTGCCGATTCCGAAATATACGGAGTCGGCACCAGCCTGAATAGCGGCAGCCAAAGACTCGCGCGAGCCCACAGGTGCCATCACCTCAAATTCGTTTATCTTTGTATTCATGAATGCAAATTTCTATTTTTGGGTGCAAAGTTACTGCTTTTCTTTGAAAAATCATACTAAAAGGTGTATAAAGATATATAATAAGGTGTATAAAGATATATAATAAGGTGTATAAAGATATATAATAAGGTGTATAAAGATATATAATAAGGT
>USRA01000036.1 GCA_900557035.1 uncultured Prevotella sp.
CATATTTATGCTAAATTTCGTTAACCGTATTCATTTTTATTATTATAGTTCATATCTATTGATTTATAATGTTGTGTTGCAATATTGCGTTTCCTTTTCCTGAAAAGTATTTCCTTTCTATTGCAAAAGTACGAAAGATTTTTGATACCACAAGTTTTTTCTCTCGCTTTTATATCATATTTAACGCAATTTATTCCTTCATTTCAATTATTATCAGTAATTTTGTAAGCAAAAATAAAATAGATGGGTAAATGGCCATCTGATGATGATAAATATTCAATATGACAAAGCTATATTTAGTTCGACATGGTGAGACCATGGATAATGCCGCCCAGATTATGCAGGGGCAGACTCCAGGCAGACTGAATGACGTGGGCATTCAGCAGGCTAAAGAAGTGGCAAGAAAAATGGCAAATGACCACATAGACGTCTTCGTTTCCAGCGATCTTTATCGCAGTATGCAGACTTGTGCCATCATTGCCCGTCCCCACTTGGAGGCAGAAATGCACTTGAAGGGAACTGGAGATGCTTCTGCATTCTTGACGGAAGATGATATTCTCCAGAGAATAGAGATGACTCCTTTAATCAGAGAACGCGACTGGGGAGATTTTACGGGTAAGTTCATTCCTTCTCTTCCCAAAGATCCGAAGGATTGGCCGGATAATATCGAGACCCTGGAGCGGATGAAGTCGAGGGCACAGAACTTTCTCACTTGGTTGAAGGTGGCGTATCCTGATAAGACGATACTCGCAGTAGGTCATGGTATCATCAACAAGGCGATTCAGAGTGTGTATTACAAACGCCCGATGAATCAGATAGAGAAAATGGCGAATGCCGAGGTGAGAGTTCTCATCCTGTAATGGAATTATAGAGAAAACGGGACATTGCTCCAGGCAAACTAATCATAAAGTTCAAAGTTCAAATATCAAAGTTCAAAGTAAATAATATGAAAATTGCTCTTATCACAGGTGCAACCAGCGGAATTGGCGAGGGTTGTGCACGCCGCTTTGCAAGAGGTGGATACGATTTGATCATTACGGGTAGAAACACCGGTAAACTGGAAATTCTCAAGAAAGAGTTGGAGGCAGAGGGTGTACAGGTCCTTGCGCTGGCTTTTGATGTGCGTAACCGTGAAGCGGCAAGAAAGGCTGTGGATTATATTCCTCAGAAGTGGCGCAATATTGATGTGCTGATTAATAATGCTGGTCTGGCTCGTGGTTTGGAACCTGAGTATCAGGGTAGTTTTGAGGATTGGGATCAGATGATTGATACCAATATCAAGGGACTCCTCACCATGACTCGTCTGATTGTTCCTGGGATGGTGAAGCGTAATCATGGACACATTATTAATATAGGTAGTGTGGCTGGTGATGCGGCTTACGCTGGAGGCAATGTATATTGTGCAACCAAGGCTGCCGTCAAGGCTATCACCGATGGCTTGCGTATTGATGTGGCTCATACCAAGGTGCGTGTTACCAATGTCAAGCCCGGCTTGGTGGAGACGAATTTCTCTAATGTCCGTTTCCATGGAGATAATCAGCGTGCTGCCAGTGTTTATCAGGGTATCGAACCTTTGAATGGTGATGATATTGCAGATGTGGCTTTCTATGCAGCCAGTGCTCCGGAGCATGTGCAGATTGCAGAAGTCCTGGTTCTTGCTACCCATCAGGCTAACGGAACCGTTATCCATCGTGATTAATATTGTGGAGTTAAAGGAGTTAAAGGACTTAACTCCTTTAACTCCTTATATAATGTGGCAGAGTCGGTTGATATCCGACTCGAAGCTTTCCCTGTTGAGCGCCTTGGCTCTCATTCCCGACTTGTAATTGTAGATGGTCTGGGTAGAGTAGTACAGCAGGGTTGCTATTTCCTGGCTATCCGTTACGCCCAGTCTCATCAGAGCATAGATTCTTACTTCGGTTGTCAGCTCATTAGGAGATGGCAGCACGATATGATGCTCAGGCTTGAGAAGTGTATTCAGTTCCTGGACGAAATTCGGATACAGTTCCATAAATGCCTTGTCGAAACGGATGTAGAACATAGACGATTCTTCTTCTGCCAGCTTGAAACTGTTGATGCTTTTCTGTAAGTCATCTATCTGCTTGGCTTTTACCTTTCTGCTTACCAGTTTCCTGTAGTCATCCAGTTTGCGGATATACAGGGCACTGATATCCATAAAGAGTGTCATATAGGTTTCGCGTCGCTTATTGGTATCCATCAGTCGCTTGTTGAGTTCAGCCAGCTGTTGGTTCTGTGCCGCAATCTCCTGTCGGTTTTTCTTCAAACTGTTTTTCTGTTTTGCATTGGCTACCGTAAGAATCAGAATGATAGTCAAGATGACGCAGGTACAGATGAGTCCAATCTCCATACGGGTACGGGAGCGTTCTGCAGCCTGCTGGTTGCTTGTAGCAATCACTGGCAGGATGTTTGAAATCTCTATCATACGGAGACGGTTGTTGAAAAACTGGGCATCCTCCATGGAATGCTGGATATATCGGGTAGCACGCTTGCTGTTGTCTTTGTCCGTTTCGTAGAGAAAATAGGCAAGTTTTTGGAGGGCTATTGTCTCTTTGAGTTGGCAAATCCCGTCAGACTCACTTGCCTCTACCAGATACTTCACATACAGACCATACTGTTCGAGGGTTTTGTAGTAACGGGCTATGCCGTATGCAGCCATAGCATGCAGTCGGTCATTTTTAGCCGTCTTCTTGAAAGCATTGAGATAGTGGTCTAAGACGCTTTTGTGGGTAGGAGAGCTGAGAAAGATATATTCTCCCATCAGATACTGGTAATAGGCCGACTTCTTATCTTTTTCATTGAAGTTTTCAAGCAAAACTCTCATATAATACTTCTTCTTGGCTTTGAATTCGTTTGCAAATTCCGATTTGGCAGCGTAAGATTCCCAGTAATTGAACAGCCAGGCATAGGTGAAGTAGTAATACAGCTTTTGTTCGTAGGGCATTTGCTTAGGGTCGAGTGTTTTCAGGATGTCTTCCGCCTTGGCATAGAATCCTCCCACCGAGAGCGCGGATGCCCGGTGTATCTTAAAGCAAGTGATATAAAAGGTGTTATGGGTAGCTTCTGCCAGTTGGAGTCCTTTACTCACATAGGCACATGACGAGTCGTAGCGATAGTTACTATAGGCACGATAGAGACTGTCGAGGTAGCATAACCTTTCCTCGTCAGTGATTGCATCGCCTGCCTGTCGTCTCAGTCGTTTGAGTTCCTTCTCTTTCTGTTGTTGGTAGTGGCTGTCCATTTCTATGGCGTGGTCAACCCGCTCCAATAGCTTTTCCTCATCGGTCTTGCCATAGGAGAGAAGTGGTATGATGATGAATAGTAAAAGTATGTACTGCTTCATTTTCTATACTATTTTTGTCCTTTTGTTCGATTTTTATTGTTTACGCTGCAAAGATATAGAAAAGATTTCTAATAAAAGCATTTACTTTGGTAAAAATGCTTAAATGGATTAAAATGTTGGTAATCCGTTGGTTATGTATCTTTAAAATCTACTGTTTATTTACTAAACGCCTACTCAGGTGTACAGGTAGACCAAAAAGTATGTATCTTTGCAGCGGAATTCAAAAAAGCAGTAAAATGACTTTGGTTTAAAAACCACTTCAAGTCTTCTAAAGTTTAAAGGTATATAAATATTCCTTTTGTTGATTTAGTATGTTGATTTAAATAACAGTATTAGTTTCTTAGGGGAAAGATTGATTGAAATAGGAAGCCTGCTTGATTGAATCTATTTGCTTTCAAAAAAGCAGCAATGCTTTACTATTATGTTTAGGAAAGACTCGTCGTTTTCTTGTGAAAGAAGGCGGCGGGCTTTTTGTTTTTATAGGGTTGTACTTTCTAAAAGTATAAATTATGTTACTATGAACCTCTTTGTCTTCATAAAAGTTGTATATCTCAGAATAATTCATTATCTTTGCCACATATTTATATATATTAATGTATCATCATTAACTAGTAACACAGCAAAATATGAATATATTAGTTACTGGCGCCAATGGCCAGCTTGGCCATGAAATGCAGATTTGCGCCAATCACAGCAATCATCATTTTGTCTTCACCGATGTGGCTGAAGGGTATGAGAAGTTGGATATCACCAACCTGGATGCCATCCGCGCCAAGGTGAAGGAGAATGATATCCAGGTTATCGTTAACTGCGCTGCCTATACCAACGTGGATAAGGCTGAGAGTGACTTTGATCTTGCCAACCTGCTCAACAATACTGCAGCCGGAAATCTGGCTGAGGCAATGAAAGAGGTAGATGGCACCCTCATCCATGTGAGTACAGACTATGTGTTCCAGGGTGACAGAAATATTCCTTGCAAGGAAGACTGGGAAACCAATCCGCTCGGTGTCTATGGCAAGACCAAACTTGCCGGCGAAAAAAGCATCGAGGCTACCGGCTGCAAGCATATCATCATCCGTACGGCATGGCTCTACTCTCAGTGGGGTAAGAATTTCGTGAAGACTATGCAGAGCCTCACGGCTAGTCACGACACCCTGAAAGTGGTATTCGATCAGGTGGGTACTCCTACCTATGCGGGTGATTTGGCAGCCGTCATCTCTCACATCATCGAGACCAACCAGCTCGACAAGACTGGCATTTATCACTTCTCTAACGAGGGTGTATGTTCCTGGTTCGATTTTGCCAAGATTATCTGCGAGCTCAGCGGTAACACCTGCGACATCCAGCCTTGCTATAGCGAGGAGTTCCCTAGTCCGGTGAAGCGTCCTCACTTCTCTGTGCTCGATAAGACCAAGCTGAAGCAGACCTTCGGTTTCAAGGTGCCATACTGGACTGACAGTTTGAAGAAGTGTATCGCCGAATTGGCGGAAGCAAAATAATTATTAATTATTAATTATAAATTATTAATTGAAATGAAGAATATCATTATCACGGGCGGTGCTGGTTTCATCGGCTCACACGTAGTAAGACTTTTCGTGAACAAATATCCTGAGTATCACATCATCAACCTCGACAAGTTGACATACGCAGGTAACCTAGCTAACCTCAAGGATATTGAGGACAAGCCTAACTATACTTTCGTAAAAGGCGATATCTGCGATTTCGACCTGATGCTGAAACTGATGCAGGACTACCAGGTGGATGGCATCATCCATCTCGCTGCCGAAAGTCACGTAGATAGAAGTATCAAGGATCCTTTCACCTTCGCCCAGACCAACGTGATGGGAACCCTGTCCCTGCTCCAGGCTGCCAAGATCTATTGGGAGAGCCTTCCAGAGGGATACGAGGGTAAGCGTTTCTACCACATCTCTACCGATGAAGTTTACGGTGCCTTGCAGATGACTCACCCTGAGGGCATTCCTGCTCCTTTCACTACCAAGGCATCTAGCGATAAGAACCACGAGGCTTACGGCGAGGAGTTCTTCCTGGAGACTACCAAGTACAATCCTCACTCACCATACTCAGCATCCAAGGCAAGTTCCGACCACTTCGTCCGTGCTTTCCACGATACATACGGTATGCCAACCATCGTGACCAACTGCTCTAACAACTACGGTCCATACCAGTTCCCTGAGAAGTTGATTCCGCTGTTTATCAACAATATTCGTCATCGCAAGCCATTGCCAGTATATGGTAAGGGTGAGAACGTGCGCGACTGGTTGTATGTAGTAGATCATGCCCGTGCCATCGATATGATTTTCCACAAGGGTAAGATTGCCGAGACTTACAACATCGGTGGTTTCAACGAGTGGAAGAACATCGACATCATCAAGGTTGTAATCAAGACCGTTGACCGTCTGCTCGGTAGAAAGGAAGGCGAGGATATGGACCTCATTACTTATGTAACCGACCGCAAGGGTCACGATATGCGTTATGCCATCGACTCCCGCAAGTTGCAGAAGGAACTCGGTTGGGAGCCTTCACTCCAGTTTGAGGAAGGTATCGAGGAGACCGTAAAATGGTATCTCGAGAACCAGGAATGGATGGACAACGTAACTTCTGGCGATTACCAGAAGTACTACGACAACATGTATTCTAATCGTTAATAGACGCCCCGTAAGGGCAAAAGCTTTCGCTATCCCAAGCTTTTGCTCTTGCTGGGCTTTTTTGTTTTTCATCGATTAAAATCCCCTAAATATATTATTATTTCTTAATATTTCACTCTTTAGTGCTCTGAAAACCCGAAAGTACGAAAAGTTTTTCTATCTTTGCAGCATTTAGTTAGAACGATAAAAGCAATAGATATGAAAAAGCAGATAATTTTCGGCATAGCATTAGCGTTTGCTATATTGTCATGCCTTCCTATGCAGGGACAGGAAAAAGTGGTTCCTCTTAAATATGGAAATATGGACCATTGGGTAATCAGAAATATCAAAGAGTCGGCTATCATTGGTGGTAATCAGAAAACCGTTTATGCCGTAGGACCTAATATGACTATCCAGGGCAATACTCCATATACCAATAAGGGTGGATCTCCTTGGGGGTCATCCAATGTCTTGGCGCATGTTTCCGGCATTTACAAGACCAATAATTCGGTTTATCGCGACAGGCACGGCAGTGGCTATTGTGCCAAACTGGAGACTCATATAGAAAAGGTAAAGGTGTTGGGACTTATCAATATCAAGGTACTTGCAGCCGGTTCCCTTTTTCTGGGAGATGTTCGTGAACCGATCACCAGTACCAAGGATGGTCCGAAGGCTATCAACTGGGGCATTCCGTTTACGGCACGTCCTAAAGCTCTGCGTTTCGATTACAAGACCTCCCTTCCTAATGTTGCCAACCGTATCAAGCAGAATGGATTCAGTAGTGCTTCTACTGTGGCAGGAAGAGACCATGCCATCGTGGTGCTCTATCTTCAGAAGCGTCACGAGGATGCCAAGGGTAATATCACAGCCAAGCGAGTGGGTACGATGGTGGTAAGATACAGCAAGAGTACGAATGGATGGGTGGAAGATGCAACCTATAATATTCATTATGGTGATATCCGTCACATGGCTGGCTACCATGCCGCAACGATGGGACTCCGTTCTACCGATTATGCCCGCAACAGCAAGGGTAAGAGTGTGCCCGTAAGAGAAGTGGGATGGGCTGCTGCCGATGAAACGCCTACTCATCTCATTCTCCAGTTCTCTTCTTCGGATGGCGGTGCCTATATCGGAACGCCAGGCAACACCTTGTGGATTGATAATGTGTCACTGGTATATTAATAATGTGTCACTGGTTTATTGGTAAATGACGAAAATAGAATCAACAGGAAAAAATTGACTTTATGAAGCATATTCTAACCATACTTTTTGCGATGATGGCATTGAGCAGCTATGCCTCGGACTTAATTTCTTCAGATACCCTCTCTTCTGAGAAGGTGGATACTGCCCAGCAGGTCAAGAAATCGTGGATGACGCGATTCCTAGACTACTTCAATGATGCCAACAAGAACAAGCAGCATAAGCGGTTCGACTTCAGCGTAATCGGAGGTCCTCACTATGCTTCTGATACCAAGTTTGGTCTGGGAATGGTGGCTGCAGGACTTTACCGCACCGATCCTAACGATAGCATTTTGCCGCCTTCCAATGTATCGCTTTTCGGTGATGTCAGTTCGGTGGGCTTCTATATGTTGGGTGTTCGGGGCAATCATATAGCTCCTGCCGGTCGTTACCGCATTGATTATCATCTCTATTTCTATTCCTTCCCTTCCGATTTCTGGGGAATCGGTTACGAGATGGGCGATAACGATGACAACAAGAGTGATATGAAGCGTTGGCAGGCTCAGGCAGAAGCCAGTTTTCTGTTCAGGGTAGCTGATAACTTCTATGTGGGACCGATGGCAGCTTACGACTATGTGATAGGCAAGCAGATAGAGCGCCCGGAATTGCTGCAGGGGATGGATAAGCATACCTGGAATGTAGGAGTGGGTGTATCTTTGGTTTATGACAACCGAGATAATCTTACCAATCCGCACCGGGGTATCTATCTGAATCTGAAGCAGATGTTCCGGCCAGAATTTATGGGTAATGATTATGCCTTTAGTACGACTCATTTCCGTTTTGATGCCTATCAGCGACTGGGCAAGGGAACGATTCTTGCCGAGGATTTCGGTGCCAATCTCAATTTCGGCAATCCTTCATGGGGTATGATGGCGGAACTGGGAGGTACCAGTTCGATGCGTGGCTATTACGAGGGCCGCTATCGCGACAAGCATTCCCTGGAGGCTATCGTGGAGTTGCGCCAGCATGTCTGGAAGCGAAATGGTATTGTGGTCTGGGCTGGAGCAGGTACAGTTTTCCCTAAGTTCTCTGCGTTGCGAAGCAGACAGATTCTGCCGAATGCGGGAGTAGGCTATCGCTGGGAGTTCAAGAAGAATGTGAATGTACGATTGGATTATGGATTTGGAAAGTCGGGACAGTCTGGCTTCCTCTTCAATATCAACGAGGCATTTTGATGATGTATTTCCGTGATATGCTCTATATATATAATAAGGTGTAGTCTATGAATCATTCTATATGTAATACTATATATAATAAGGTGTCTTCGGGTACCTTCCTTTACTGGTATACGGTGGTGGCATTGCTGCTGCCCAACATCGCCCTGTGCTTTACCGAAAGATTGTCTTTCTGGGCGGGCGCAGCCAATGTGCTGTTGCCTCTGGCTCTGTATATGTGGTTCTTTTCCGTAGCCAGATGTCCGGGCAAGACGGTATGGTGGGCATTTCTCTTTGTCTTTTTCGCAGCCTTCCAGCTGGTGTTGCTCTATCTCTTCGGTACAGGAGTGATAGCGGTGGATATGTTCCTGAATCTCGTGACCACCAATCCAGGAGAGGTGATGGAACTGCTGGACAATCTGGTACCTGCCGTGGTAGGTGTTTTTGTGATTTATCTTCCCTTGCTCATTCTGGCTGTCATCCATATCAGGAAGAAGCATCAGATATCTGTCTCTTTTCAGCATCATATCCGCAAATGGGGCATGGAGGTTGGATCCATTGGACTTTTCTGCCTTCTTGCCTGTTATGTGGTGGTGGATGGTTACCGGGTGCGCAATCAGCTCTATCCTGTCAATATCTGCTATAATCTCTATTTGGCTTTCGAGCGCAATGCGGCTTCAGAGAATTACAGGGAAGCAAGCCGGGATTTTAAGTTTGATGCCAGGAGTGAGCATTCTGCCGATGCTCCCGAGGTGTATGTGATGGTAGTGGGAGAGACGGCACGAGTCCATAACTTCAGTCTCTATGGTTATCCTCGGAATACCAATCCTCTGCTTTCCAAGATACCGGGTATCAAAGCTTTCCCGAATGTGACAACGCAGAGCAATACTACTCATAAGAGTGTACCGATGCTTCTGTCTGCTGCATCAGCCGAGGATTTTGAGCGACTTTTTCATGAAAAAGGCATCCTGGCGGCCTTTAAGGAAGCCGGATTCCATACTGTGTTTATCAGCAACCAGTTGCCCAATCATTCGTTTATCGATTTTCTGGGAGAACAGGCTGATGAGCATTATTTCCTGAAGAAAGAGGATGCTTCGCAAGGCAACCATTATGATGAGGATCTGTTGCAGAAACTGGATGAGATATTGCCATTGGCTGATGCTTCTTCGTCTGCCCATTACCGTTATCGCAAACTCTTCGTGGTTCTTCATTCCTATGGTTCTCACTTCAATTATCAGGAGCGTTATCCCCGTAGCTTTGCTTACTTCAAGCCAGATAGCAGGAGTGAGGCAAAACCGGAAAATCGGCGTGATTTGTTGAATGCTTACGATAATACCATCCGATATACCGATTATATCCTGCATGGTATCATTGAACGACTGCAGAAATGGGAGGGTGTACAGGCTAAGACGGATGGAGTATATGTTCAGCCTACATCAGCGATGCTCTATACCAGTGATCATGGAGAGAATATTTTCGATGATGAGCGCAGCCTCTTCCTTCATGCAGCACCGAAGGTTTCGGATTACGAACTGCATGTGCCTTTCATCATCTGGACTTCTGATGGATTCAGTAAACAATATCCGGATATATTGAAGGCATTGGGAGAAAATCGGTCAAAACAGGTGCAGAGTAGTCTCTCGGCTTTTCATACCATGTTGGGCATCGGTGGCATTCTGACCCGTTATCGTCTGGATGAATACTCGGTGGCAAGTGGTAAATATCATCCAATGAAGTTGCTCTATCTCGATGATCATGATGAGGCAATACCGCAGGAAGATGCCAAGTTTTAGTGCTAATTTATAAGCCAAAAGGCTTTCTTGCTGTAAAATACATGAAAAGAGTTTTCGTAAATATCAATTATTTGCGAAAACTCTTTGTCGTATCTATAATTTGCAGTATCTTTGCACCCGGATTTAGATAATAATAAAAATACAGTTGTTATGGAACCAACTCGAAAAATCGAAAAGGTAGGCATGCGCAACCTCCGTATGGAGGATTATGATCAGCTTGCCAAGTCGTTTAAGCGTATTTACGCAGACTCAGATGTATTCTGGACAAAAGAACAGATTAAGAAACTCATTACTATCTTCCCTGAGGGACAGGTAGTTATCATCGTGGATGATAAGATAGTGGGCTGTGCGCTCTCTATCATTGTCAACTATAATATGGTGAAAGGCGACCATACCTATGCTCAGGTGACAGGTAATGAAACCTTTAATACCCACCAGCCAAACGGCAATATCCTTTATGGTATTGAGGTATTTATCCACCCTGATTATCGTGGCTTGCGATTGGCGCGCCGTATGTATGAGTATCGCAAGGAACTCTGTGAGAAGCTCAATCTGAAGGCAATCATGTTTGGTGGTCGTATTCCAAACTATCATAAATATGCCGACAAGATGCGCCCTAAGGAGTATATCGAGCACGTAAGAAACCGTGAGATTTACGACCCGGTTCTTACCTTCCAGCTTTCCAACGACTTCCACGTTCGCCGTGTCATCCGCAACTATCTTCCTAGTGATGAGGAGAGCGAACACTGCGCCACCCTGCTGCAGTGGGATAACATCTACTATCAGCCACCTACGGATTCCTATGTAGATAGAAAGCCAACCGTGCGAATCGGTCTGGTACAGTGGCAGATGCGTCCATACGCTTCGGTGGACGACCTCTTCGAGCAGGTAGAGTTCTTCGTGGATTCCGTGAGCGACTACAAGAGCGATTTCATTCTCTTCCCTGAGTATTTCAATGCGCCGTTGATGGCACGTTTCAATGATTGGGGTGAGGCACAGAGCATCCGCAAGATGGCTCAATATACAGAAGAAATCCGTGACCGTTTCCGTGAACTGGCCATCAGCTACAACATCAATATCATCACGGGTAGTATGCCTTATCTTAAAGGCGATTCTCTCTATAATGTGGGTTTCCTGTGCCGTAGAGATGGTAGCGTGGATATGTATGAGAAGATCCACGTAACACCAGATGAGCAGAAGTGCTGGGGATTGAGCGGCGGTAGCCATATCCAGACCTTCGACACCGATTGCGGTAAGATTGGTATCGTGATCTGCTATGATGTAGAGTTCCCTGAGTTGTCAAGATTAATGGCAGAGGATGGCATGCAGATTCTCTTCGTTCCATTCATGACCGATACGCAGAATGCTTACTCCCGAGTAAGAGTCTGTGCCCAGGCTCGTGCCATCGAGAACGAATGTTATGTAGCCATAGCGGGTAGTGTGGGCAACTTGCCTCGTGTTCACAACATGGATATCCAGTATGCCCAGAGTGCCGTATTCACTCCTTGCGACTTCGCCTTCCCTAACGATGGTAAACGTTCGGAGGCAACACCGAATACCGAGATGATTCTCGTTTCAGATGTAGATTTGAACCTTCTGAACGAGCTTCATACCTACGGTGCCGTTCGAAATCTTCGTGACCGTCGCAAGGACTTGTACGAATTGAAACAGAAGAAGTAAAGTCTTTTAGAATCAGTATCTTCTGCTTCTAAATTCTTCATCTTTATAATAGATTATCATCATATATGTATAAAATAGACATCTCGGAGCGCACGCTCCACTTTAAGCAGCCAGCAGGCACGTCTCGTGGAGTTTATACCACGAGACACAGTTATTATCTGACTCTAACCTCGGATGAAATGCCGGGAGTAGAGGGAGTGGGAGAGTGT
Source organism: uncultured Prevotella sp. (assembly GCA_900557035.1). Classification (GTDB taxonomy): domain Bacteria; phylum Bacteroidota; class Bacteroidia; order Bacteroidales; family Bacteroidaceae; genus Prevotella. The sequence continues at coordinate 12,082 of USRA01000036.1, forward strand.
GCTACGCTCCCTGATCTCAGTTGTGATGCCAAACCGGAATATGCCGTCACCCTTCGACAGGTGTGTCAGATGGTGGAACAGATGGGGCGCATCCCATACGATATGATCCGTGCTTACCCCAGCATCACCTTTGGTTTGGAAACAGCCTTTGCCTCTTTCTTTGATGCAGCGAAGAAGTTTTTGAAGATTGTTTCTGCTGAAGGAGCATCTTCTTCAGAAATGTTGAAGCAGAAAGGGGTCTCTGTTCCAGCAGGTATGGAGAACCTGGTGAATCTCTTCGACTCTCCTTTCGGAAGAGGAGAAGAGGGTATCACTATCAATGGACTGGTGTGGATGGGTACTTATGAGGAGATGCTGGCACGACTGGAGGAGAAACTCCAGGCGGGTTTCCATTGTGTGAAACTGAAGATTGGTGCCATCGATTTCTTCAAGGAACTCGATCTCATCAAGCGCATTCGTGATGTCTATACCCGTGAACAGGTAGAACTGAGAATGGATGCCAACGGTGGATTCCTGCCGGAGAATGCCATGAGCCAGTTGGAGGCTTTGGCTAAGTATGATATTCATTCCATCGAACAGCCTATCAAGCAGCATCAGTGGCCTAAGATGGCACAACTCTGTCGTGAGACTCCGCTTCCTATTGCCTTGGACGAGGAGTTGATAGGTGTGAATGTCAGAAGTATGAAGGAGGCATTGCTCGATACCATCCGTCCGCAGTATATCATCCTGAAGCCTTCGCTCCATGGTGGAATCTATGGTTGTAACGAGTGGATCCAGTTGGCTAACCAGCGTGGCATTGGCAGTTGGATTACCTCTGCCTTGGAAAGTAACATCGGACTGAATGCCATCGCCCATTATGCTGCCAAGGTATATGGTCCGAATGTCGAGATGCCGCAAGGTCTGGGCACCGGTCAGCTCTTTACCGATAACATCCCAATGCCTTTGGAGATTCGCGGTGATCAATTATTTGTCGTAAAATAACTTAGGAAGAATTCTGAAAATGACATTAGAAGATTTCCTTTCAGAATGGAATAACGGTAGCGACCGGGTGCTAGTGCATACCAGTGGCTCCACGGGAAAGCCCAAGCCGATGAGGGTAGAGAAGAAGCGGATGCTCAACTCTGCCCGCATTACCTGTGATTTCCTGGGTTTGAAGCCTGGTGATACAGCCCTGCTCTGTATGTCGCTTGATTATATCGCAGGCAAGATGGTGGTGGTACGAAGTATTGAGCGACATCTCCATCTTATTTCTGTTTCTCCAAGTGGACATCCGCTCAAGGATGTGAATCTCAAGGAGGTAAACGGCGAAATCACTTTTGCTGCCATGGTTCCGATGCAGGTATATAATACCCTGCAGGTTCCTGAGGAGCGGGAGCGACTCAGTCATATCCGTCATCTCATTATCGGTGGCGGTGCCATCGATGTCGCCTTGGAGCAGGAACTTCAATCTCTTCCAGGTGATATTGCCATCTGGAGTACCTACGGTATGACTGAAACCCTGTCCCATATTGCCCTGAGGCGAATCAATGGTGATGAGCCTAGCGAATGGTATCAGCCTTTCGATAGCGTTCATATCAGTCAGACCGAAGAAGGCTGTCTTGTCATTGATGCTCCTCTGGTTTGTGCTGAAACCTTGGTAACGAATGATATTGTTGAGATAGAGCCTTACATATATAATAAGGTGGAAAGAACTCGTTTCCGCATCAAGGGCAGGAAAGATAATGTGATCTGCAGTGGCGGTATCAAGATACAGATAGAAGAAGTAGAAGAGTTCTTGAAACCTCATCTGGAAAAGCCTTTCATGCTAGCCAAGAAGAAAGATGAAAAGTTTGGAGAAATTGCTGTACTCCTGTCAGAGGATGAAGATATAAAAAAAGTTGAGGCGATTGTCCGCCGCCTCTTATCTGATGGAAAATCTTCTGATGATTCTGAAAAAACTTCTAATCATAAAAAATATAAATATTGGATTCCTAAGGAATTCCGATATGTAGAGCATCTTCCGCTTACTGAAACCGGAAAGCCAAAGCGATGCTGTTTGGCATAAGGATACAATAATGGCGGGTTGATATAGCCCGCCATATTATATTATCCTTCTCTAAAGAAGTCGAGTGCTTCTTTGATTTCTTCTGTAGTTGCTGTCTGGTTGATACGGATATCCCCTATACCGCCAAGCATGGTGAAGTTGATGATGCCATTCTGGTTCTTCTTGTCGTGCTGCATCAGCTCGATGAGCTCATCGTAGTCATCACAGGTGATATTCAGCGTACCGTAGTTCTCCTTGATGAAGATCACGGTCTGGCGCATCTTCTCTGTTGGGAATCCTGTCTTTGCCACACTGAGATAAAGCTCAGGGATGAGACCGAATGCCACGGCATAACCATGAAGGATTGGCTTGCGCTTCAGCGCCCAGCTCTCGAAGGCATGACCGAATGTATGTCCCAGGTTCAGAGCCTTGCGGATGCCCTTCTCATGAGGATCCTGCTCTACGATGCGCTCCTTTACCTTCACGCTGTCGCCCACCATGCGCTGCAACTGCTTCAGGTCTGGGTTGGCAAGGTCGAAGCTTACCAGCTCTTCCCACATCGCTTCGGTAGAAATCAAGCCGTGCTTCAGCATTTCGGCATAGCCCGAACAGATATTCTCGGCATCCAGGGTCTTCAGGAACTCGGTATCGAGAATCACGAACTTCGAGTCGTTGAAAACACCCACCTCATTCTTCAAACCTCCGAAGTTGATGCCGGTCTTTCCACCCACAGAGGCATCTACCATCGCCAGCAGGGTAGTAGGAATATTGATGAAGTTGATGCCACGCTTGAAGGTGCTGGCTGCAAAACCGCCGAGGTCGGTTACCATACCGCCTCCGAGGTTGATCATGCAAGAGTGACGTGAAGCGCCACCATCCTGCAGGCCCTTCCATACCATCATCAGGCTTTCGATGTCCTTATGACTGTCGCTAGCCGGAATCGTGATCATCTTAGCTTCCTTCATGCAGTAGAATTTCTGCAAAACCGGAAGGCACATTTCCTGTGTGGTAGTATCTGTAAGCACAAACAACTTGTCGTGCTCGCATTCTGAGAGAGCGCTTACCAGTTCGTTCTCCAGATGGGTTGATATGATTACTCTCTGATCCATAACATATATACTTTTAAAAGAAACTGACTTTCAGAGTCACCTTTTGTAGGTAACTCATTGTAAATTCGCTTGCAAAGGTACGTTAAATCAGAGACAAAACAAAATAAAAAGCACTTTTTTATCTATAAAAGTTTAAACCTTGATATATTTTGTGCGTCAAAAGAAGCAGAATGCCCCAAAAAGAGCATCTGTTTTTTACAATTGCGCTTTTATCGGGTCTAATCATATAAGTAAGTTAAATATATAAGTAAGTTAAATATATAAGTAAGGAATAATAAAACGTCTATAATTAATGAAAAGATCTATTCTGATGATGCTCCTGGTGTTCGTAACCATGGCATCTTTTGCTCAGGATCGCTTGATTACCGGTGCGATTACCGACCGCGATACCAAGGATCCCGTAGAACAGGTAACGATTCAGTTACTCAAGACCGACAGTACCTATGTGTCGGGTGCTCTCAGCAATGAGCAGGGCCTCTTTCATATCAAGGCTCCTGCCAATGGCAAGTATTTACTTAAAATGTCGAGTGTAGGTTACAAGACTACCGTAAAGCGTATCGAGATTTCTGATGACAAGGATCTGGCGATGGGCAAGGTGGTGATGGGTGCCGAGGCGATTATGCTGAAAGGTGCCGTGGTAACCGCCATGGCTCAGAAGGTGAGCCTGAAGGAGGATACCTTCGTCTATAATTCGGCAGCCTACCGTACACCTGAAGGTTCGGTGGTAGAGGAACTTGTCAAGCGTCTGCCCGGTGCAGAGGTTAGCGACGACGGTACCATCAAGATCAATGGTAAGGAAGTGAAGAAGATTCTCGTGGATGGCAAGGAGTTTATGACGGGTGATACCAAGACTGCCCTGAAAAACCTGCCTACCAGCATCATCGACAAGATCAAGGCGTACGATGAAAAGAGTGATCTCTCTAAGGTAACCGGTATCGATGATGGCGAGGAACAGACCGTGCTCGACTTCGGTGTGAAGAAGGGTATGAACAAGGGTTTGATTTCCAACATCGACCTGGGTGTAGGTAACAAGAGCCGCTACAATATGCGTGGTATGGGTGGTTACTTCAATGATAACAACCGATTCATGCTTTTTGCCAATGCCAATAATACCAGCGACCGAGGATTCGGTGGCGGTGGACCGGGTCGTGGCTTTGGTGGTGCGAATGGTTTGAATGCCAGCAAAATGATTGGAGCCAACTATAACTATGAGTTGAAGAACAAGTTCAAGTTCAATACCTCTCTTCGCTGGAATCACAGCGATGGCGATGTATGGAGCAGACGTTCCAGCGAGAACTTCATGGGTAGCAGCAGCTCTTTCAGCAATAGCCTGAGCCAGAATTTCTCCCGCAGCAACAGTTGGAATGGTAACATCCGATTGGAGTGGATGCCTGATTCCATGACCAATATCCTCTTCCGTCCTTCCATCTCCTGGAGTACCAGTGACGGATTGAGTGGCAGCCATTCGGCTTCCTATAACAAGGATCCTTATACCATCACCTCGAAAGACCCTCTTTCTGAGGAAGGTATCGATGAGTTGGAAAAGGCGGAGGCTATGGTGAACAGCCAGTTGACCAATGGCATCACCTATTCTGATAATAACAATATCAACGGTATGTTGCAGATCAACCGAAAGTTGGACAACAAGGGACGCAATATCACCCTCCGTGTGAATGCCAAATATACTGATAAAGACAGCAAGAGCATCTCGCTCAACAATGCCAAGCTCTATCTCGTACAGACAGCGGAGGGTAAGGATTCTACTTATCAGACCAACCGCTATAACCTGACTCCTTCGAAGAATTACAGTTATGCGGGACAGTTGACCTATAGTGAGCCACTCTGGAAGGCAACCTTCCTGCAGTTCAGCTATAAGTTTACTTACAGCTACTCCAAGAGCGACCGCAGCACCTACGATTTCAGCAAGTATGCGATGAGTGGTAATCAGGAGTACCGTGGTTGGGACAGCTATCTGAATCCGTTTGCCGGTCATCTCGAAGATTATAGGGATGATGAGTTGAGCCGTTTCTCAGAGTATCGCAATTACAATCACGATATCCAGGTGATGATGCGATTCATCCGTCAGAAGTACAACCTGAACTTCGGTGTGATGGTTCAGCCACAGCAGTCGAAGTATATCCAGGATTATCAGGGCGTGCATGTAGATACGGTTCGCAATGTGGTGAATGTGAGTCCAACCCTCGATTTCCGCTACCGCTTCTCAAAGATGAGCAACCTGCGTGTGAACTATCGTGGTACTACCTCGCAGCCAAGCATCTCTCAGTTGCTTGACATCACAGATAACAGCGACCCGCTGAACATCTCGATGGGTAACCCTGGCTTGAAGCCTTCGTTCACCCAGAACTTCCGATTGTTCTACAACAACTTCGTGCAGAACCACAACAAGGGTATCATGACTTTCATCAACTTCTCTACCACCAACAACAGCATCAGCAACAAGGTGACCTATGATGAGACGACTGGTGGAAGAATTACCCGTCCGGAGAATATCAATGGTAACTGGAATGTGATGGGAGCCTTCATGTTCAACTGCTCTATCGACAGTGCAGGAGTCTGGAACCTGAATACCGATACCAATTTGGGTTACAACAACTACGTGAGCTATCTGAGTCTCGACAAGCAGTCAGATTCCCAGAAGAATACCACCCGAAGCACCACTTGGAGAGAGCGCCTCTCTTTCAGCTATCGCAACGACTGGTTGGAGCTCTCGCTCGACGGAACATTGAATTATAACCATGCCAAGAACAAGTTGCAGCCAAACAGCAACCTTGATACCTGGCAGTTCTCTTATGGACCAAGCATGACGCTTACAGCTCCTTGGGGAACCAGCTTGAACTCAAGCCTCTCTATCAGCAGTCGCCGTGGATATAACGATAGCAGCATGAACACCGATGAGTTTGTATGGAATGCCCAGCTCTCTCAGGGTTTCCTGAAGGGCAAGCCGCTGACCGTGATGCTTCAGTTCTACGATATCCTTCGTCAGCAGAGTACCTTCTCTCGTGCCATCTCGGCTACATCCCGTACAGATACCGAGTATAATGCCGTCAACAGCTATGCGATGCTTCATGTGGTATATCGCTTGAATCTCTTCGGAGGCAAGCAGGCACGTCCTGGTGGTCCTGATGGAGGACCTGGTGGTCGTCCTGACTTCCGTGGTCGTCCATTCAATGGTGGTCGTCCTGGAGGTGGTCCTGGTAGAATGTTCTAACGGAATGTTTGGATAAAGATAGATTTTCAGGGTAAAATTCAAATAGGTATGACAAAAGAAATCCCCGCTCTTCTTGATGAGGAGCGGGGATTATTCTTTCTATGTTAAATAGCGAGGGGAATCGCTATTTTCATTTCCCTGATTAGAGAGTGAACTTGTAACCTACAGTAATCTGGATTACGTTGTTGTAGTGATCCCAGTTGTCAGCAACCTTAGTTACACCGATGTTGTAACGAGCATCGAATACAATACCCTGGTACTCATAAGAGAGACCTACAGGGATAGAGAGATCTACAGTCTTAACGCCTTCTGCATCATCCTTGTTTACCAGGAAGCCTGGCTGCAAACCTGCCTTGAGAGCAAGACCAGCTACAGGATAATAGTTCAATGTGATAGGTACATTGATATAGCCTGGGTTCCATTTACCACCTTCAAAAGTCATACCTGCAACTTTTACATCCTTGGCCTTGAAGCCCTGTACAGAATAGAGAGCACCTACAGCAACACCTAAGTTACTTGATGCCTGATACTGCAACTCAGCACCAGCTGCGAAACCAGCCTTCCAGTCGTTATCACCGATTGTAGCAACGTTCAAACCTACCTTAGGCTGGAGAGTTGTTGTACCTGCAGCCTGCTGTGCGAAAGCACCTACTGAAGACAGCACCATAGCTGCCATTACAAATAATTTTTTCATAATCTCTAAATTATAAAATTAATAGTATGTTAATACTCACGATTGAGTAAGTTGGTAATCAGCTTATACTCTGAAACTGATTGCAAAGATATAGGTTTTCTCTATTCGCTCCAAACTTTTTAAGCTTTATTTGCCATCATATTACAAAATGTAGCATACTTGTTCCCATATCGTATGTTTTTAGAAATAATTCTTCCCGTTTTCTTGCAAAGTTTTGGTTATTTATGAATCTTCTTCGTCCCAGTCTTCTTCATCGAATCCAAACATAGCTGGATCAACAAAGGCATCCAGGGCACGGCGTTCTTTCTTGGTTGGGCGACCAGTGCCTCTTGCTCTATCTACGAATCCGCTGATGCGACTCATCTCCAGCAGTTCATACTGCTTAGGGTCAGTCACGTTCTTATAGACCCCGAAGAGCATTTTGGCTCCTACACGCTGCTCTATGCAGTCGAGCACCTCAAAAGTGTAGGTGATAGGGGCTTTCTTTACGCTCACCACATCGCCACGTTTGATGATGAAGGAAGGCTTTCTGGTTACGCCTCCCACCATGACGCGGCCATTCTTACAGGCATCGGCAGCAATGCTGCGAGTCTTGTAAATGCGGGCTGCCCAAAGCCACTTGTCTATTCTAGCTGATTCTTTCATTTCTGGCTTCCTATTTTTTTCCTAGCTTGTTGTATTGGTTCATGGTGATATCAATACCAGCCAATACAAAGCTCTTGATAATCTCTACACCCAGGTCGAGGGCAGGCTGAAGCTGCTTCATATCTTCCTCGGTATATTTGCCAAGTACCCAGTCTATCTGTCCGCCACGAGGATAATCGTTGCCGATACCCATGCGCAGGCGGGCATAGTTCTGGCCGATAAGCTGCTGGATATGTCCCAAGCCGTTGTGACCACCGTTGCTTCCGTTCGCCTTCAGGCGGAAAGCGCCGAGAGGTAGGGCAAGTTCATCGCTGATTACCAGGAGGCGGCTCTGGTCGATCTTTTCCTGATTCAGCCAATATCTCACTGCATTACCACTCAGGTTCATGAAGGTGGTAGGCTTCAGCAGGATAATCTTTCTTCCCTTGAGCGTAGTCTGGGCAATGTATCCGTATCGCTTATCCTCAAAATGAATATTGGACGCTTTAGCAAAAGCGTCCAATACCA
>USRA01000037.1 GCA_900557035.1 uncultured Prevotella sp.
TTGACAACCTGATTCTCTGCGGTGGTATGACTTATACATTCTCTAAGGCTCTCGGCGGCAAGATCGGTATGTCTATCTGCGAGGATGACAAGCTCGATGTAGCTCTTGACGTAATCAAGAAGGCTAAGGAGAACGGTGTAAACCTCGTACTCGGCACCGACTCTATCTGCGGTGACGACTTCAAGAACGACTGCAACACTCAGGTTTGCCCATCTAACGACATCCCTGACGGTTGGGAGGGTATGGACGCAGGTCCTGAGACTCGCAAGGCTTTCGCTGCAGCTATCAAGGGTGCTAAGACAATCCTCTGGAACGGTCCTGCAGGTGTATTCGAGTTCGACAACTTCGCAGGTGGTTCTAAGGCTATTGCTGACGCAATCGCTGAGGCTACTAAGGAAGGTGCATTCTCACTCATCGGTGGTGGCGACTCAGTAGCTTGTATCAACAAGTTCGGTTTGGCTGACCAGGTATCTTATATCTCTACAGGTGGTGGTGCTCTCCTTGAGGCTATCGAGGGTAAGGTATTGCCAGGTGTAGCAGCTATTGAGAAGTAATCAATAGGTATCTATATAAATTGAGTTCGGGGGCATCCCATCCGTGGATGTCCTCGAATTTTTCAGTATAAGACACCCCACCTTAATAATCACGAAACAGTATTCCCTTTATTCAATATATTTATTAAAACCGAAAATTTAAAAGAAATTAATGGATTGGATTATTAATCTTTTCACCAACACAGAGTCGGTGGCTCACATCGCCCTGCTCTACGCAATCGTGATTGCGATTGGTGTATATCTGGGAAAGATCAAGATTGGTGGCATCTCGCTGGGTGTTACCTTCGTGCTCTTCGCAGGTATCTTGGCCGGACACGTGGGCTTCACGGGGCCCAAAGAAATCCTTACCTTCGTGCAAGACTTCGGATTGATTCTCTTCGTCTTCATGATTGGTTTGCAGGTGGGTCCTGGCTTCTTCGAGAGTTTCAAGAAAGGTGGTGTGACGCTGAACATGCTTTCTGCCACAGCTATCCTGCTCAACATCCTCGTGATGTTCGGATGCTATTACCTATTCTTCGACACCAGCAACCCACAGAACCTGCCTATGATGGTGGGTACCCTCTATGGTGCGGTTACCAACACCCCAGGTCTTGGTGCTGCCAACGAGGCATTGCTCAGTGTTTTCCCTAACGGTGCTCCTAGCATCGCCAACGGTTATGCCTGTGCCTATCCTCTGGGTGTGGTTGGTATCATTGGTGCTACCATCCTCATCAAGTATATCACCCGCGTGGATATGGCTGCAGAAGAAGAGCAGCTCAACGAGGAGGAGGCTGCCAACCCTCATGCAAAACCTCACAATATGCACCTGCGCGTGGAGAATACCTACATTGCAGGCAGAACGCTGAGAGAGGTGTCTGAGTTCCTGAACCGTGACATCGTCTGCTCAAGACTCCTCCACGACGGAGAGGTGAGCATCCCTAACAGCAAGACAACCTTCGAGGTAGGCGACGAACTGCTCGTGGTTTGTGCTGAGGCAGATGCAGAGGCCATCAAGGCTTTCATCGGTCCTGAGATTGATGCAGAGTGGGACCGCGAGAAGGATGAGGTTCAGCATTTCGTATCCAGAAGAATCATCGTTACCCGTCCTGAGATGAACGGTAAGACCCTTGGCAAGATGCACTTCTCCAGTGTATATGGTGTGAACGTGACCCGTATTTCCCGTCAGGGTATGGATCTCTTCGCAAGCCGTAACCACCACTTCCACGTGGGCGACCGCGTGATGGTAGTAGGTCCTGAGGAGAATGTAAACCGTGTGGCTGAAATCATGGGTAACTCTGTAAAGCGCCTCGATGCGCCTAACATCGCTACCATCTTCATCGGTATCATGGTGGGTATCATCTTCGGTTCTCTCCCATTCGCTATCCCAGGCATGCCAGTACCTCTGAAGCTGGGTATCGCAGGTGGTCCGCTCATCATCGCCATCCTCATCGGCCGTTTCGGTTATCGCATGAAGCTGGTTACCTATACCACTACCTCAGCCAACATGATGCTGCGAGAGATAGGACTGGTACTCTTCCTGGCGAGTGTGGGAATCAAGGCTGGTGCCGGATTCTGGGACACAGTGGTTCAGGGCGACGGATTGAAGTATGTGGGATGCGGTTTCCTCATCACCATCATTCCTATCCTCATCGTGGGTACCATCGCCAGATTGAAGTTCAAGTTCAATTACTTCACCATCATGGGTATGCTTGCCGGTACTTATACCGATCCTCCTGCATTGGCTTATGCCAACGCATCATGCTCTAAGGAGGCTCCAGCCGTAGGTTACTCTACCGTATATCCATTGAGTATGTTCCTCCGTATCTTTACAGCCCAGATCGTGGTGCTGTTCTTCTGCGGAGCATAAACGCTTACAAAAGTTAACAAAAGAACTGGTAATAGTTATAAATTATAAAAGAGGTGCACAAAGATAAAAATTTGTGCACCTTTTTTGTTGTCTTTTCACAAATTATTCGTAACTTTGACGCATTAAAACAACAGACAAGAAAACCTAATGTGATTTTCTTAAAAATGAAAACTTCTAAAACGTTGATATGCGTATGAAGAAATTGGGATTTTTGATAACCATGCTAGTCATCGCATCCTTGCCCGCTTGGAGCCAGGGAGCCAAGAGCATCCGTATTACGGAGGTGATGACCCACAACCGTACCAACCTCGTAGATGAGTACGGTCAGCACAAACCATGGGTGGAATTGAGCAATTCCTCCTTTACCACGTATAACGTACGTGGTATGTTTCTAACCACCGACCGACGGGTTCTCAACAAGAATCTTTCGCCCGAAGCACGCCGACAGCTGATGTGCCCCCTGCCGAACAACGAGCCCCGAACCACACTGGGCGGCAAGAAGAGTATCGTCATCTTCGACAGCAGTTCCTGGTACAAAGATGGCTGGAACGGACAGCTTTGGAAGGCAAAGGATTATTCCAACAAAGGTCCTTTCCATCTCAATCTGATTCTACAGGAAAAGAAGCCTAACTGGATAGCCCTCTATGACGGAAATGCCGTGGATCTGATAGACTCCGTAAGCGTACCAGTATTGGCTGCCGACGAGAGCTACGAACTGAGCCAGGATTTCAAGATATGGGAGAAAGCCATAGCTGGAGCCATCACCCCGGGCTATCTGCCACAACACGTAGGTCTGAGCAAGGCACAGCTCCTGAAGAAGCAGGATCCACACGGCATCGGCATCTCCGTGCTTTCAATGGGCATCGTATTCTCATGTCTCGCCCTCCTCTTCATCGTATTCTGGGCATTCGGAGCCTATATGAAACACAAGCAGCGCATCGCCCGTGCTACAGAGAAGCACGCCACCTTATTATATAAGACCAGCAAGAAGACCATCGAGGTTACGCAAGACCTGAGTCATAAGACCAATATTCTGCTGAAGGATGGTCTGGAGACCAAGGGTATCGACAAGGAGATCTACATGGCAGTCATCTCGCTCGCCCTCAAGGAATACCTGGAGGACGTGCATGATGTGGAATCCGGCATCATCACCATCAAGCCTAAACAGACAAGATGGAATGCTCCGAAATTCAATAATATCAATAACTCTAAATAAAAGAAACTATGGCAAAGTATCAATATACAGTGAAAGGTGTCGATTATGAAGTCGAAATACAGGATATAGAAGGCAATATCGCCAACGTAACCGTGAATGGCATCCCATTCGAAGTGGAAATGAAACAGCCGGTGAAGGCTGGCAGGCAGAAAGTGAAATTAAGTGAAGAAAGAAAAGTGAAGAATGAAGAATTCAACAGCTCTTCTGCTACAGCTAATGCGAGTTCTACACCTACCGCCCAACCTGCTGCAGCTGCGTCCGGCAAGCCAGTGGTAGCCCCTCTGCCTGGCACCATCAACGAAATCAAGGTGAAGGTGGGCGACAAGGTGAACGCAGGCGATACCGTCGTGATTCTCGAAGCCATGAAGATGCAGAACAACATCGAGGCAGAGACTTCCGGAACCATCACCGGCATCAACGTCAATAAAGGCGATGCCGTGATGGAAGGAGATACACTGGTAACTATCGTCTAATAAGCGAAAAAGCAGGAACAACTATGATTACTTTTTCAAAAAGAATACTAATCATAAAGTTCAATGTTCAACTTTCAATGTTCAAAGTAAATTATGGATTTCATCATACAAAACTTCAATGAGTTCCTGACCTATACGGGCTTTGCAAATGCCACGGCAGGAAACCTCGCCATGATCGTGATAGGAGTTATCTGCATCTGGCTTGCCATCAAGAAGGATTTCGAGCCACTTCTCCTGGTGCCCATCGGACTAGGCATCATCCTGGGCAACATCCCCTTCCGTGCCGATGCCGGACTCGAAATAGGACTATACGAAGATAATTCCGTTCTGAACATCTTCTATCAGGGAGTAAGACAGGGATGGTATCCCCCACTCGTCTTCCTGGGCATCGGAGCGATGACCGACTTCTCGGCATTGATTTCCAATCCGAAGCTGATTCTGATAGGAGCCGCCGCTCAGTTTGGTATCTTCGGAGCCTATATGATAGCCCTGGCTCTGGGGTTCGAACCGAACCAGGCTGCAGGTATCGCCATCATCGGTGGTGCCGACGGACCTACTGCCATCTTCCTGAGCAGCAAGTTAAGTCCTAACCTGATGGGCGCCATCGCCGTTTGTGCCTATTCCTATATGGCTTTGGTACCAGTGATTCAGCCCCCATTGATGCGCCTGCTCACCACCAAGGAAGAGCGCGTCATCAAGATGAAGCCAGCCCGTCAGGTATCACAGACAGAGAAGATCCTCTTCCCTATCGTCGGTTTACTCCTCACCACCTTTATCGTACCATCAGGTCTGCCATTGCTCGGTATGCTTTTCTTCGGAAATCTCCTGAAGGAAAGTGGAAAGACGACAAGACTTGCCAAGACAGCAGGCAGCAGTCTGAATGACATCGTGGTGATGCTGCTCGGCTTGACCGTAGGCTGTTCTACCCAGGCATCAGAGTTCCTGACCCTGAACACCATCAAGATCTTCGCCCTCGGTGCCCTGGCATTCATCATCGCTTCAGCCAGCGGTATCCTCTTCGTGAAACTGATGAACCTCTTCCTGCCAAAGGGCAAGAAGCTGAACCCACTGATCGGAAATGCCGGTGTGAGTGCCGTGCCTATGAGTGCCCGCATCAGCAACAACCTCGGTTTGGAGTACGACCGCCACAATTTCCTGCTCATGCACGCCATGGGTCCGAATGTTGCAGGTGTTATCGGTTCCGCCGTAGCCGCTGGTGCCCTGCTGGGATTCTTCAATTAATCTGCAGAGATTCATTAATTCATCCATACGAAAAATGGGAACTTGCACAATTGCAAATTCCCATTTTTCGTATTTTCTATTTTCCTAGAGAACACGCCTTTCGAAAAAGCGGTCTAACTCTTCTTGATTTTCATTTTGCCTTCGAGCGAGATGATGATTTCCACCTGATAACTCACACTGCTGTCCGGCATAGCCAAAACCACTCTATAATGAAGTCCATCGGTATCCACCTTTTTCAGTACGATATCACTCAAAATCGCCTGCTTGAGGAACTCATGAGGAACCTGTCCATCGAAATCCTCCTTGCGGAAGTCACGGCCGAAAATCTTGCCAGCTCCCCGGTAGATATTCACATTCACGATGTTGTCGTAATAGACATTATCCACTTCTACGCCATCATCATTGTATGAAGTCTTGAAAACCTTATAGGTAGTAGGGTTCACCTGCACATAGAGATGCAACTTCTCATCGCCTGCATACACCACAGAATCTCTCTTGATAAGCGTATTCTGGTTGAGAACCACCGGCTGATTATGCAGGAACTGCTGCAGATAAGAAGTGTCATCTGTCTTGACGAGTTTCATGATATCGCCATTCAACACCTTAAACTGGAAGATATGAGCAGCCTGCTTGATAATCGGATATTTGGCCGTATTGGCACCCTTCATCACCAGCGTATCGCCAGCAATATAGAAATATACCGGCTGGCTGGTAGAATCAGGATAGTAGATGGTGTCACCCTTCACGCGAAAGACAACATCATCCTCATCATCGCCATCCAACCAGATACCCTGGAGCATTTTCTTGGCAGCAGTATCCTCCTTTACTCCGGCAGAATCCTTACCCGCAGACTTCTGTTCGCAGCTGGCCATCGCCGCCAGGAGGCTTGCACACAACAATATGTTAATAACTTGTTTCATTTTTTCACGATATCTTACTCAAAATACTCAGCCTCCTCAAAAGACAGCGCCTTATTGAGGTCTTTTTCTGAGAGCAATACATTTTCGCCCACAATAGGCCACTTAATACCAATGGTTTCATCATTCCAGCGGATACTTGCCTCAGCTTGAGGAGCATAAGGGTTATCTACTTTATAGGTAAAGATTGCCTCGTCGCTGAGCACAAGGAAGCCATGCGCAAAGCCACGAGGAATGAAGAACTGCAGCTTATTTTCTTCACTCAGTTCCACCATTACATACTTGCCGAAGGTCTTGCTGCCTTTACGTAAATCTACCGCAACATCCAGGACCTTACCCTTGATGACACGCACCAGTTTAGCCTGCGAACTTTCGCCCTTCTGATAATGAAGGCCTCGAAGCACGCCTCTACTCGACATAGACTCATTGTCTTGCACAAACTCAACATGATAGCCAATGTGGGCATCGAACTCAGCCTGTTTCCAAGCCTCGAAAAAGTAGCCTCTAGCATCATCAAACACTTTAGGCTGTATGACCCACACTCCTTCTATTTCGGTCTCTGTATATTCCATTGCTATATACTTGTTCTATTTTTTAGTGGCAAAGATAATACTTTTTGGCGATATGACAAAACAAATTAAACTTTTTATCACTCCTTTCGAAAATTTCCCTTAAAATAGTTGTCCATTTCCCAAAAAAGCCGTACCTTTGCAAAAGATATTCAGAAAAAGAAGATAAACATTTAGACGTGATAGAAATTAACCGACATATAGAAATTCTACTCTTGAGCAACGATTGTGTAATCGTACCAGGTTTTGGTGGATTTATGGCTCATCATGTAGATGCACGTTACGATGGCAGAGACAATATGTTTTTGCCACCGCTGAGAACTGTGGGATTCAATCCGCAGCTCACGATGAACGATTCCCTCCTCGCACTCTCGTACGTGGAGACTTACGATATCAGCTACCCAGAGGCATTGCGCCGTATTGAGGATGAGGTAGTTGAAATCAGACAATCATTGGAAAACGAAGGTAAATTCGAAATAGAAAATATCGGTATGCTCTTCCTCAACGAGGATGGCAACATCAGTTTCGAGCCATGCGAGGCAGGCATTCTTACTCCCGACTTCTATGGTTTGGGCGGTTTCGACATGCTTCCTATCGCACAGATCAACAACGCAGAACAGCAGAACGAGAATCAAAACGTGGCAATGACTGTAAATCTTGCCAAGGAGGAACAGCCAGTTAAAAACGAGACAGAAGTTCCTGCAGCTCCAGCCAACAATTCGGTATTCATCGCAGAAGAAGAGGAAGAAGAGGAAAAGGCCGAGTTCATCAGCATCAAGAAGAGCTGGCTGCGCAACATGGCAGCAGCCTGCATCGCCCTCATCGCCTTCTTCACCATCTCTACTCCACTCGGAAGTCCTACTATCGAGAAGAGCCAGATTGACACGGGGATGCTCACCCGCATCATGCCTAAGGAGATAGCTCCGGTAAAAAGCAACGAGCTGCTGCTCCCTACTGATGAACCGAAGCTGATGGAGACCACTCCTACCGACAAGGCTGAAAAGGCTCCGGCTATAGCACAGGATAGAGAGATTGCCACTCCATCTACCTCTTATTACAGCATCGTATTGGCAAGCCGCGTGACCAAACGCAATGCAGCCAGTTATGTGGAACACTTGCAGGGCAAGGGCTTCAAAGAGGCAAGAGTTCTGATTACCGACAACAACGTAAAGGTGATTTATGGCAACTACCGCTCTGAGAGCGAGGCATATAACACCCTCAACCGACTCCATACCAACGAGGCTTTCACTGATGGCTGGATTACAAAGGTAAAGGAGTAGTATACATTATTATATATAGAAAGAAATCAAGGAAAGAAAAAATAGATATGAAAAGAGTACGTTGCCCTAAATGCGATAATTTCATCACGTTCGACGAAACCAAATACGAGGCAGGTCAGAGCCTGGTCTTCGTATGCCCTAATTGCAATAAGCAGTTTGGCATCCGTATGGGCGTATCCAAGCTCCGCGAAACCCGCAAGGAAGAGAAGCTTGATGAAAACGCCAATGAGAATGGCGTAGGCTCCATCGTAGTCATCGAAAACGTATTCGCCTACAAGCAGGTCATCCCTTTGCAGATGGGCGACAACGTCATCGGAAGATATATGAAGAACAGCGGCATCAACTGTCCTATCGAGACCGTAGATCCAAGTGTAGATATGAACCACTGCGTAATCAATGTAAGCCGCGACAAGAAAGGAAGATTGAAATATGTGCTCCGCGATGGCCCTAGCTACACCGGCACCTTCGTAGATAACGAAATCCTGGGCGACCGTGAGCGCCGTGTCATCGAAGACGGCACCCTCTTCACTATCGGAGCCACCAGCATCATCCTCCGCACAGCAGACAGCGAGGAGGAATAAAGGGAAAATAACAAGTTGAAATAAAACCAAGGGTTAGAGTAGGAAAAATCTTACTCTAACCCTTTTTTACTGATAAACACGTATAAATATACCAATTTTTCTTACTTTCTGCAAGAAAGTATAGCAATATAGTAATCTTTTTGCTAATATTTTCGTTAGATTAAAAGAAAATGTGTACCTTTGCAACAGAAATTAGTAATACGTGGGACCAACACTCCCGATGCGTATAAAAAAACAGAAGAATTACGTTAGGTTATGGATGTAGCAATCGTAAAATACAATGCCGGAAATATCTATTCCGTAGTCAACGCCATGAAGCGTTTGGGCATTGAACCAGTACTCACTGATGATGCCGAAATGCTCCAGAAGGCAGACCGCGTGCTGTTTCCAGGTCAGGGGCAGGCAAGGGAAGCCATGGAATATCTCAAGGCTCACCAGCTGGATCAGGTGATCAAGAATCTCAAGCAACCCGTATTGGGCATTTGCGTGGGACAGCAACTGTTGTGCCGACATTCGGAGGAAGGCGACGTAGATTGCATCGGCATCTTCGATGTGGATGTGAAGCGATTCCAACCTCAGAAGCACGAAGACAAGGTACCAGCCATGGGATGGAACGAGATATACAATCTGAAAACGGAACTTTACAAGGGATTATCCCATCCCTACTCCTATTTCGTGCACAGCTACTATGTACCACTCTGCGAGGAGACCATCGCCAAGGCTGATTACATTCTGCCTTACAGCGCATCGCTCCACAAAGACAACTTCTATACCTGCCAGTTCCATCCGGAAAAGAGCGGCAAGGTGGGAGAACAGATTTTAAAGAACTTCCTTGAAATATAGCAGGGACATTCTGTCAGGCAGATTTCCCGATGATATAGAATAGGATTAAACGCAATAAAAGAAATATGATAGAATTAATTCCTGCCATCGACTTGATAAATGGCCAGTGCGTTCGCCTGACAAAAGGCGATTACGACCAGAAGAAGGTCTATAACGACAATCCGGCAGAAGTGGCTAAAGACTTCGAGAAGCTGGGATTCAAGCGACTCCACGTAGTGGATCTGGACGGCGCCAAGTCGAAACACATCGTAAATGATGCTGTACTGAAGGCGATTACCACCGAAACGAATCTGACAGTAGATTTCGGAGGCGGTATCAAGACCGAGAAAGACATCGAGAAGGCATTTGCTGCAGGAGCCAGTATGGTAACCATAGGCAGCATCGCCGTTACCAATCCTGATCTCTTCATGGAGTGGATAGATAAATATGGTGCCGACAAACTCATCCTCGGAGCCGATGTAAGAAACGGCAAGATTTCTATCAATGGATGGAAAGAGGATTCATCAGAAGACCTCCTCCCCTTCCTCAAGAAATACATCGACAAGGGTGTACGCTATGTACTCTGCACGGAAATCAGCAAGGATGGCACCCTGCAGGGTCCTGCCATCGAGCTATATCAAGAGATCATGGCAGCCTATCCTCAACTTCGCCTCATCGCCTCGGGCGGAGTGAGCTGCAATGAAGACATCGAGGCTCTGGAAGCTGCCGCCATCCCAGCCGTTGTCTTCGGCAAGGCATTCTACGAGGGTAAGATAGATGTTGAAAAGTTAGGAGTTAAGTAATCATAAAGTTCAAAGTCCAATGGTCAAAGTTCAAAGTAACAAAGGTTTGGCAAAGCGAATCGTCCCTTGCCTCGACGTGAAAAACGGAGAGACCGTAAAGGGAACGAACTTCGTGAACCTGAGAAGCGCAGGCGACCCTGTAGAACTGGGCAAGGCCTATAGCGATGCAGGTGCCGATGAACTCGTTTTCCTCGACATCACCGCCAGCTTCGAAGAGCGCAAGACCTTTACAGATATGGTGACTCGCGTAGCTGCCGAAATCAATATCCCATTTACCGTGGGTGGCGGCATCAACGAGCTGAAGGATGTAGATTGGCTCCTCAATGCAGGTGCCGACAAAGTTAGTATCAACAGTGCTGCCATCCGACATCCGGAACTCATCAACGAGATAGCCAACCATTACGGCTCACAGGTCTGCGTCTGCGCCATCGATGCCCGTCTCGATCCTGACGGCTGGCATTGCTACGTGAAGGGCGGAAGAGAGCGTGTAGAACTCGGTCTGTTTGATTGGGCAAGAGAAGTTGCCGACCGTGGTGCCGGCGAGATACTCTTCACCAGTATGGACCACGATGGTGTGAAGCAGGGCTTTGCCAATGAAGCCCTCGCCCGCCTTGCAGAAGAAGTAAGCATTCCTATCATTGCATCGGGTGGAGCAGGCAAAATGGAGCATTTCCGCGATGCCTTCACCCAGGGAAAGGCAGATGCAGCACTGGCTGCCAGTGTCTTCCACTTCGGTGAAATCGCCATACCTGACCTGAAAAATTACCTCCGGAAAGAAGGCATCAACGTCAGGTTGTAAACAGTTGTAAAACGGAGCCTTAAGGCTAGATATTTTTTTCCTTAAGGGAAAATAATTATTTCCTTAAGGGAAAATATATTTTTCCTTAAGAGTGAATAATTCCCCTATGATAGGGCAGATTGGCAATGGAGTAAGCAAAACAATTAATTGTAAAGATAAAATGGAAATAGATTTTGAAAAAATGGGTGGACTTGTTCCTGCCATCATCCAGGATGCTGTAACCAAGAACGTCCTGATGCTGGGATTCATGAACAAGGAAGCATACGATAAAACCATCGAAACCAAGAAGGTTACCTTCTGGAGCCGTTCTCGCAACTGTCTTTGGACCAAGGGCGAGACCTCAGGAAACTTCCTCAATCTGGTAAGCATTCAGATAGACTGCGACAACGATACCTTCCTGGTAAAGGTTCATCCAGATGGTCCAACCTGCCACAAAGGCACCGATACCTGCTGGGCTGAGGAGAATACGCTGAACCCTATCCTCTTCCTCTCAGAGTTGCAGGACTTCATCGACAAGCGCCACGAGGAGATGCCTGAGGGCAGCTACACCACCAGTCTCTTCAAGAAGGGCGTGAACAAGATGGCGCAAAAGGTTGGAGAAGAAGCTATTGAGACGGTTATTGAAGCTACCAACGGCACCGATGACAAGTTCATCTACGAAAGTTCCGACCTGCTCTACCACCTCATCGTACTGCTCACCAGCAAAGGCTTGCGAATCGAGGATGTAGTAAAGGAGCTCCAGATGCGACACGACCCGGAATGGGACAAGAAGCGCCGAGTAGCAAAGAGCAAGGGCGAAATGCAATAACAGCACGTCCTGAAAGAACATTAGAGAACAATTAATAAAGGAGAAAAAATTAGGATGTTAATAGATTATCAGAACGTCAGTATATACCAAGCCGACAAGTGCGTGCTCAAGGGCATCAACTTCCATGTGGATGAAGGAGAGTTCGCTTATCTCATCGGAAAAGTGGGCTCGGGAAAGAGTTCACTCCTGAAGACCCTCTACTGCGAGCTCGACCTCGTGGAGGGTGAAACCGACAAGGCAGAAATCCTCGGCAGAGACCTCAAGACCATCCGACGCAAGGACATTCCAGCCCTGCGCAAGGAACTGGGTATCATCTTCCAGGACTTCCAGTTGCTCCACGACCGCAGCGTGCGCAAGAACTTCGAATTCGTGCTCAAGGCTACCAAATGGAAAAACAAGAAGGACAGAGACAAGCGCATTGAGGAAGTACTCAACGAGGTAGGCATGATTGAGAAAATCGACAAGATGCCTCACGAGCTCTCCGGTGGAGAACAGCAGCGTGTGGCCATCGCCCGTGCCCTGCTCAACAATCCGAAGATCATCATCGCCGATGAGCCAACGGGAAATCTCGACCCGGAGACCGCCAGCAACATCGTGGGACTGCTCAAGGATATCACCAAGCAGGGTACAGCTGTAGTGATGACAACCCATAACATCCCGATGCTCGACAAGTTCCCTGGCATCGTATATCGCTGCAAGGATGGTTTACTCCACGACGTGACCAACGAGTACAACCACATCGACCTGACAGAAGATGGCGAGGAGAATTAAATAATAGAACAATAAAAATTAAACATTAATATAATATTACGACTATGAAGGTAATGAAATTCGGAGGTACTTCTGTAGGCTCACCAGAGCGCATGAAGGGAGTAGCCTCTTTGGTTACAGAATCAGGTGAACCAACTTTCATCGTATTGTCTGCGATGAGCGGTACAACAAACTCTCTCGTTGAGATCTCTGACTATCTCTACAAGAAGAACCCAGAGGGCGCCAACGAGGTAATCAACAATTTGGAGAAGAAATACATGCAGCACGTGGAGGATCTCTACTCTACTGATGAGATGAAGAAGACTACACGCGAGTTCCTGCAGGGCGAGTTCAACTATCTCCGTTCATTTACCAAGGATCTCTTTACTTCTTTCGAGGAAAAGAGCATCGTGGCTCAGGGCGAGATTATGAGCACCAACATGGTTGTAAACTACTTGAAGGAACAGGGCGTAAAGGCTGTATTGCTCAGCGCATTAGACTTTATGCGCACCGACAAGAACGCAGAGCCAGACCCACAGTACATCAAGGAGAAGCTCGCAGCCATCATGGAGGAGAACCAGGGCTATCAGATCTACATCACCCAGGGCTTCATCTGCCGCAACGCTTACGGCGAGGTAGATAACCTGCAGCGTGGTGGTAGTGACTACACCGCATCACTCATCGGTGCAGCTCTCCCAGCAGACGAGATTCAGATCTGGACAGATATCGACGGTATGCACAATAACGACCCTCGTGTGGTAGAGCACACAGAGGCTGTTCGCCAGTTGAACTTCGAGGAGGCTGCTGAGTTGGCTTACTTCGGTGCCAAGATTCTCCACCCTACCTGCGTTCAGCCAGCCAAGTATGCCGGCATCCCAGTTCGTCTGAAAAACACCATGGATCCTAAGGCAGATGGTACCATCATCGACAACGTCATCGTACGCGGCAAGATCAAGGCTGTAGCTGCCAAAGACAACATCACAGCCATCAAGATCAAGAGTAGCCGCATGTTGCTCGCTACAGGTTTCCTCCGCAAGGTATTCGAAATCTTCGAGAGCTACCAGACTCCTATCGACATGATTGCTACCTCAGAGGTAGGTGTGAGCATGAGTATCGATAACGATGCTCACCTCAACGACATCGTCAACGAGTTGAAGAAGTATGGTACTGTAACCGTAGATTCAGACATGTGCATCATCTGCGTAGTAGGTGATCTGGACTGGAGCAACGTAGGCTTCGAGACCATCGCTACCGATGCAATGAAGAACATCCCAGTACGTATGATTTCTTACGGTGGCAGCAACTACAACATCTCATTCCTCATCAGAGAGAGAGACAAGAAGCAGGCTCTGCAGAACTTGAGCAACGTATTGTTCGAGAAGTAATCACATATTCAATATCTCCGCCCCATCGGGGGGCGGAGATATATTCTAATTTGACTATAAGTAAGATATTAACAATAAGCATAAGCGAAATGAAAGGTACATTTCCAATAGATAAGTTTCAGGAGATACAGACTCCGTTCTACTACTATGACACCAACGTGTTGCGCCAAACCTTGAAGACCATCAACGCAGAGGCTGGCAAGCATGAGGGCTTCGAGGTGCACTATGCCGTGAAGGCAAATGCCAACCCTAAAGTGCTCAACATCATCTGCCAGGCTGGTTTGGGTGCCGACTGTGTGAGCGGAGGAGAAATTCAGGCAGCCATCAACGCAGGTTTCCCTGCTAATAAGATTGTGTATGCCGGTGTAGGCAAGAGTGATTGGGAAATCAACCTTGGTTTGGACAAGGGCATCTTCTGCTTCAATGTAGAAAGCATCCCGGAATTGGAAATCATCAACGAACTTGCCGAGAAGAAAAACAAGATAGCACAGGTCTGCTTCCGCATCAACCCAGACGTTGGTGCTCATACCCATGCCAACATTACAACAGGTTTGGCTGAAAACAAGTTTGGTATCGCTATGCGCGATATGGAGAGCGTGATTGAGGAGGCATTCAAAATGAAGAACATCAAGTTCCTGGGTCTGCACTTCCACATTGGCAGTCAGATACTTGACATGGGTGACTTCGAGGCTCTCTGCAACCGCATCAACGAGCTGCAAGACCAGTTGGAGGCTCATCACATCGTAGTGAAGAACATCAATGTAGGCGGTGGCTTGGGTATCGATTACAACCATCCAAACCGTGTGCCTATCCCAGATTTCAAGGATTACTTCGATACATACGCCAAGAAGTTGAAGTTGCGCGATGGACAGAAGTTACACTTCGAGTTGGGCCGTGCCGTAGTGGGTCAGATGGGTTCGCTCATCACCAAGACTCTTTATATCAAGCAGGGCACAGCCAAGCAGTTTGCCATCGTAGATGCAGGTATGACCGACCTGATCCGTCCTGCCCTCTATCAGGCATATCATAAGATAGAGAACATCTCTAGTGATGAACCTGCAGAGACATACGACGTAGTAGGTCCGATCTGCGAGTCGAGCGATGTATTCGCCAAGGCTATAGATCTGAACAAGACCCATCGTGGCGACCTCATTGCCCTCCGTTCAGCCGGAGCCTACGGTGAGATCATGGCGAGCCAGTATAACTGCCGCCAGTTGCCAAAGGGATATATCACAGAAGATTTTTAAAGGAAAGCACGCCCTGAAAGGGCAGAAGCACTTAGCCCAGGGCATCGCCCTGGGTTAATACAGTATTAGCAATGCGCCCTGAACCAACGGTCACCGGCCGAAGGGAAAGGTAAAGGGCAAAAGCTTTAAAATACGAGAAAAAAGAAATGATGACAATTAGTTTAACAACTATCATAGCAGGCGCAGTAGTGGTATTATTGGCAATCCTCGGATCGCTGATAAATCCATTTCTGCGCTCGTTGCGTTTTACTGACGAGGAGGAATCCTTGGAATCTAGAGAACCTATCTCGGTGATTATCACCGCTCACGACAACCTCTATGAACTGGAGCACAATCTACAGATGTTCCTGCAGCAGAAATATCCAGCCGATTATCAGGTGATTGTGGTTTGCCAGAGTACCGATGGTGAGACTCTGGACTATCTGAAGCGCATGGCAGCAGAGAATCCTCACCTATATTATACGTATATCCCGGAAAGCTCCCGCTATATGAGCAGAAAGAAGCTGCAGATTACACTGGGCGTGAAGGCTGCCAAATATGAATGGATCATCCTCACCGAACCTACCTGCACCCCATCCAACGACAGGTGGCTCTATACCATGGCGCGCAACTGTCAGGAACCCAACCATCTGGTTCTGGGCTATGTAGCTCTAGAGGAGGCAACCAAGGGTGTTCGCCGATACGACAGCATCCGCAAGGCATTCTATCTGCTCCGCCGTGCCCAGCACAGCTATGGCTACCGCACCCACATGCCAAATGTAGCCTTCCGCAAAAGCGACTTTATGCGCGAGCAGGGCTATCAGGGCAACCTGGAGTATGTGCGCGGCGAATACGACTTCCTGGTCAACAAGTATGCTGCCTATGGAGATACTGCTGTAGAGCTAGACTGCGATGCATGGCTCATCCACGATGAACCTACCGACAAGGCTTGGCACAACGCCCACCTTTACCTCCAGGCATCCCGCAAGAGTCTGACCAGAGCCAAGTCGATGATGTCGCTGATGGCAATGGATCATCTCTTCCCTCACCTCAGTCTCATCGCCTCGCTGGCAGCGCTGGCATACGCCATCCTGATGCAAGACTGGATTCTGACTGGCATTGCAGGTTTCGCCCTGCTTCTGCTCCTGATTCTCCGCACCGTCATCGCCCACAAGGCCATCAAGCATTTCGACGATGACATCTCGCTCCACAAGCTGCCATTCTATGAGTATGGCATCATCTGGAGAAATCTTGCCAACAAGATAAGATACTGGCGTGCAGACAAGAACGACTTCACCAGTCATAAACTGTAGGATTTTAGAATCAACAAGCAAACTTAAATAACGATGAAAGTATATTTGTTCATTTCCAAACATAAGAAGACGCTGAAGATGTATCTTCCTTACATCGAAGCGCTGCAGCAGAAGCTCGACATCACCAAGAACCTGGTAGATGCCGATATCGTGATGATACTGGGAGCATGGACAAGACAAGGTGCCCAGCTCGCCAGAATGTCTCGCAAGATGGGCATCCCCTACATCGTTTGCCCACTCGGCGACCTCTCAGAGCGCAACTGCCGGAATCCGCACTTCAAGCGCAGTCTGCAGACCCTGATGTACCAGAAGGCGATGTACAGGCACTCAGACCTCATCATCGCCACCACCCCATTGGAGAAAGCCTATCTGGAGAAACTCGGATGGAACAAGCATATCACCCTCATCCGATACTTCGGCTACAGTCATCTCATCACCGAAGAAGGTACGATGGAAGACTGGCAGGAGACGGATGCCTCTACCCTCGCCGATTTCGAGCACAGAAAGGCAGAAGCCATCGCCCAGCAGACTCAGCATGCCATCATCGCCCAGATTATGCAGATTCAGAGCAGAATGCCGCATAAGAACATCCCACAGAAGTATCTCGACGACCTGCATACCTTATTATATGCAGACGATTATGATGAGGATGCCATCCATGAGGAACTGAAGAAGCTGAAACTCGACAGCTATGCCGCCTCCGTATTCCAGGCGATGACCGACAAAACGGGACTTACCGAGGGATTTATGCCACTTCCTGCCAAAAAAGGCAGAAAGAGCAAGGAGATTCTGAAGTATGTGAAGTAAGAAACTGACAGTGGTTGACCTGTGTCAAGAGGCAGACTGCCAGTATTTGACTTGTATCAAAAAATCGCTTTCTTTCATCATTTTGTCACCCTTTTGTTACCCGAATTCAAAAAAAAGGCATTACCTTTGCACTCGTAAAGATGAAACAAGAGATCTTGAGTATGCGAGATGAGAAGTCTTATATATATAAAAAAGATGAGAAATCTCAAGTACAGGAGATGGAAGGTTTCAGGTAAGAGAGATTGTAAAGGATAACATGTAGAACAGGAGACCGAAAATGCGATGTCTCCACAAAGATTGAGAAAGGAAACAAATTATGATGACAACAGTAATGGCACTCGCAGTAGTAGCAATCATGATTGCTAAGGCAATCAATGTAAACAACCACATTGAGATGGGTAAGTAATTACTCCATCCCTTTGTAGGAAAGAGAATGAAAGTAGAGCCCGGCGAGGCTCAAGTATTAACGAAAAAGAAAGAAAGGATAACGATTATGAAAACAATGTTGAAAGAAATCAAGAAGGTCATGAAGGCATTTATTGCAAACTATCTGAATGCAATGTCACTTTATGGCGAAGCTATTTGCAAAGGTCGTGGTTGTGCTTGCGCATAATCACTTGATATATAAGGAAGCGTGCTGGTATTTATTTACTGGCACGCTTTTTTCGTTGATCGCCAGCAGAGACTTCGTGCAGGGATAGATGATACCCCTTGTGTTAATACAGCCCAGCTCCTGCGTTAATATAGATTAAATAATCCGCCTTTTCTACAATAATTCGGAAATTATCTATACTTTTGCATCTGGAATTATCACGGGGGTGCTGAGCAATCGGCTGAGATTATACCCATTGAACCTGAAGCAGGTAATGCTGGCGCAGGAAATATGATAGATCGTTTTACACCCAGGCAGAGATAGATGTAACCTACTCTTGCTTCTCTACAACCCCTTTTGCTTTCATCAGGCATACCCCCGTGTTGACAATTGTAAATTTATAAATGTAAACATAGGAACAGATTATGAAAGTTATCATCAACAGCAAAGAAACTGAGATCCAGGCAAAGACAGTCAAGGAACTTGCCCAGGAACTTGATCTTCCAGCTACAGGTTGCGCTGTAGCCATCAGTAACGAGATGGTGCCTCGTGACGAGTGGGAAAGCCACGTGATTCAGGAGGGTGCCGACATCGTGATTGTAAAGGCTTTCTGCGGAGGATAGGAGATAATGTTTAATGTTTAGAGGACTATGGCTAAAATATCATTAGACAGATTTCAACTGCAGTTCATCTCTCATCAGAATGAGAAGATGAGCTATCTCAATGGCATCCGTGAGGCATTGGCTGGCGAATGTAAGTGGATTCAGCTCCGAATGAAGGGTGCCACCGATGAAGAGGTGCGCCCTATAGCCCTGAAGGTCAAGGAATGGTGCAAAGAGCAGAATGCAAC
This sequence comes from uncultured Prevotella sp., assembly GCA_900557035.1. GTDB lineage: Bacteria > Bacteroidota > Bacteroidia > Bacteroidales > Bacteroidaceae > Prevotella. Next base: position 18,834 of record USRA01000037.1, read on the forward strand.
CTTCCTCATCGATGACAGAGTGCAGCTGGTGAAGGAATTGCAGGTAGATGGCGTGCATCTGGGCAAGAACGATATGCCGATTGCCGAGGCCCGCAAGATTCTGGGCGAAGACTTCATCATCGGCGGTACGGCAAACACCTTCGAGGATGTGAAAGCTCACTATGAGGCTGGTGCCGATTATATCGGTTGCGGTCCGTTCCGCTTCACCACTACCAAGGAGAAGCTCTCCCCTATCCTCGGTCTTGAAGGATATAAGGAAATCATCCAGAAGATGAAGGCAGAAGGCATCAACATCCCTATCGTTGCCATCGGAGGCATCACCAGGGAGGATATCCCCGAAATCATGAAGACGGGAGTTAACGGCATCGCACTCAGCGGCTGCATCCTCAATGCCAAGGATCCGGCATCAGAAACCCATGACATCATGGAAATGATGAAGGAATTCAGATAAGCAAACATTTAAAAATAAGAATAACAAAAAATGGAAAAATTAGTAATTGCAGGACGAGAGTTCAACTCCCGCCTCTTCCTCGGAACAGGAAAGTTCAACAACAACCAGCTCATGGCTGAAGCCATCAAGGCTTCTGAAACAGAAATGGTAACCGTTGCCATGAAGCGTATCGAACTCGAAGACAAGCAGGACGACCTGCTCTCTCATATCGTGCAGAACCCAAATATCCAGCTCCTTCCTAACACCAGTGGCGTGCGCAACGCCGAGGAGGCTGTATTCGCAGCACAGATGGCTCGTGAGGCTTTCGGAACCAACTGGCTCAAGCTCGAAATCCACCCAGACCCTCGCTACCTTCTTCCAGACTCTATCGAGACTCTGAAGGCTACCGAGAAACTGGTGAAGCTCGGTTTCGTAGTTTTGCCATATTGTCAGGCAGACCCTACACTCTGCAAGCACCTCGAAGAGGCTGGTGCTGCTACCGTGATGCCACTTGCTGCACCTATCGGTACCAACAAGGGCTTGAGAATGAAGGACTTCCTGCAGATCATTATCGAGCAGGCTACTGTTCCTGTAGTAGTAGATGCAGGTATCGGTGCACCTAGTCACGCAGCCGAGGCTATGGAGATGGGTGCCAGCGCTTGTCTGGTTAACACAGCCATCGCCGTTGCAGGTGATCCTGTAGAAATGGCTAAGGCATTCAAGGAGTCTGTGGTATGCGGTCGCCGTGCTTACGAGGCAGGTCTCGGAGCCATCAGCGATTGTGCCGAGGCAAGTTCTCCACTCACCGCATTCCTCAACGACTAATTATAACATATAGGATAAACTTTTAAAAAAAATATGCCAAACGATAAGAAAGCTTACGCCCAGAGAGAAAAGGCGTATATGCAGGGA
>USRA01000038.1 GCA_900557035.1 uncultured Prevotella sp.
CACAAGATCAAGGATGTTCTTCATTCTGACAACAAGTTGGCTAACCTCGACTAATTTTCGAGATTTATCAACCCAAAATAATAGCGGGAATCCTTCGGGATTCCCGCTTTTTTAATGCCCTTTTCTTTCATCTTTCTTTCGCTTTTCTATCATTTTGTTATGTAACAGAATCATTGTGTGCGTGAACGTTATATGTCATCACATACTTTAACTTAAAAAGTTTGGAGCGTATTACTTTTTTCTCTAACTTTGCGTCCGAACAAATGTAAGAAGTACATTTTATATTCTTGTATATCATTTGTATATTGTAAAAGATGATTTAGGCCGAAAGGTTATTTTGGAAGTCTTCCAGAGTGCTGCAACCCCGCAGATGCTTGTAAGAGGAGACCAGGTTTAAATGATTGAATAACAATTAGTAAATGATAAAATATGAAAAAGTTTTTTGGAATGGTCATCACTTGTATGATGGCATTGGGTTTAGTAAGCTGCAGTGCGGCTGACGATGATTTGACGGGCGATACAACAACATGTGTCAACACCGTTACAGCAAAGTCAAACTTCTCACTGCTCAGTTATTCACAGACAATCGGTGCTGAGGTAAATGAAACCTCTAACATCAATGGTGAGAACAACGAGAAGCTGGTATCCAAGGTTCTTTCTGGTGGTCAGTTGCAGATGACTCACAAGAATGTAATCTTCGATGAGGGCACAAATATCAAGTTTGACTCTCAGTTGGTTGGCAACAAGATTATCATCACCGAGACAGGCGATTACGGCAAGTCTGGTAAGTATGGTTATTTCACACTTGTTGCGAAGGTTGGAATAGTTAAGGATGGTGACTATGTGATCGTAGTTAAGAGAAACGACCACACTCGCGAGGAGTTCAATATGCATTACGACTCTTCTAAAGCGAAATAAGATAGAACAGTATGGTTAATACCTTACGATTATGATTCAAAAATACGTAGAATATAAGTAGAATATAATATAAAAAGTGAATTTAAAGTGTGATTAAAGAATGTAAATTGAATGGTTAAGAATTCATGTAATTGAATAATAGTAAATGTAAATGATAATAAGTTGAGCGTCGCTTTGACGACCAGTCTAGTTTTATTTTATTAATTGTTATTGATTACGCTGATGAGCAGTTCCGGCGTACAGTCTTTCAAAACCACAATGTTGCCTTTATCTAATAAGTAAATCGTAGGCATCGCCTTGATGCTGTAAGTAGCACTTATCTGATCATCCGCAATGATTCTGAGCATTCTGTATTCAGCAGGAATGGTCTGTTTTTTCAGCCACGTCGTAACCTTGTGGCAATTCTCGCATTCCGGATCATAGAAGTAGAGTATCACCTTTTCATTTTGATAGTCACTCAGCTGATGCATTTTGCCATCTTCCAGTTTGAAGGAGAGGTTGGTAGCCATAGTGCCTGGCAGGTTTTTCCGTGCCGCCTTCCACTTGAAGTCGATGCGTTCCTTTTCCGCTTCATCGAAGTAAGGCGACTTCTTCATTTCAGCCAGGAAGAAGCTATATATCCTGTCGTTTCTCATCGGCGACTGTGGGTCGTCGAAATAATGTTCTATCAGGCTCTCGAATTTCTCCTTGGCAGGCTTCTGGGCGTAAGCCTTGGCAGTGAAGGCGCTGATGCCTTTCTGGGCGATCTCGTCGTTGAAACGGGCGAGGATATCGATGAAGTTGACGAATCCCTGTTCTGTAATCTCCTCGTTTTTCAGTTGGGTAGTATCAGCAAACTGATAGTTGTCCCAGTAGTGCTCGCTGAGGTAGGTAGCGCGCTGTTCTACGCTGCGCAGCGTATCAGGCAGAGCAGGGTAGGGGAATGCATTCTGCGCCTGAGTATTCAGGCTGCATAACATGAGCATGCATGCGATAAGATAAGAGATATGTTTTGCTTTCATCATTTCATCATTTTATTTTTTGTCGAATCTTTTATTCTTTTCCGGTAATTATATCTCCTCACAAGCCACCATTTCCGCTCCGCGGTAGATAACTACCAGCTTGTGGAGCTTTGTGGTCTTTACCGCCTCTCTTACCATGTCACTGTCCGCATAGCGAGAGATTTGAGCAGAAGCCTCCTCGAAGAGCTTCTTCACTTGCTCATCTGTGGTCTGGCTCTTGCAATATTTCAGCTCAATGATGTATGAATCCACCATGTCCTTGTAGATGTCACAGAGCGGAGAGAGGAAGATGTCGGCATAGCCGCCGTCATTGTCCAGCTCAGAGATAGGGCGATAGAATTTGTTCTGGCTCGTCATCGCCAGAGTGAAGCCATGTACGAAAGCCTCTCCCTTCTGCTTGTCTCGCTGGGAGGAATACTTCTTCAGGCAGTCGGCGATATACTCAAAGTATGGCTTGAATTGCCCATCGTATGCCAGTTTGCTCTCCAGTTTTCCCTTGTTATATCTATCATATACCAAGTCGTTCTCCTTGTAGGTGTCGAGCAGGTAGGTGTACATCTGATCACGCACCACCTCATTCGGGATGATGAACTTGGTCTCACCCTTGTATGTTCCGTCTATCGTCACCATGCCGAAGTAGAACAGCAGGCTGAGGAAGTTGTCTGGGTCGTTGATTCGCTCGGCAGGGAAGTTCTCATTGAGCGTACCTGTCACGAATCCCTGGGTTACCAACTGCTGGATGATGCTGGCGTCATGGGCGAACTCCTTGTCGTGGCGGATGAGCATTCGCAACTTGTCATAGTCGATGCGGATGTTGGTCTCCACCATTCTCTTCGGAATTTGGTATTCGTTGTCAATATAGTTGTCTACGAAGTTGAGTACCATCACCGAGTTGTACATGGTGGTCTCACCATACCTCTCCTCGGCAAAGCAATAGTTGTCGTACCATGGCTTCATCACCTTGATTAGCTCATCGGTGGTATGATTGAACGGCAGTACGCTGCCGTAATAATCCAGCATCTCTTTCACTTCTTCCTCGGTAAATCCCGTCATCTCATTGAATTTTGGGCTTAGGGAATAGTTGGTTCCGATGTTGAATCCGCTGGTCAGGTCATCCATGGTCACAGGGCTTACTCCTGTGACGAACACTCTGTCCAGGGTATTGCCAGCCGCACCCTTGATGGTGTTGAAGAACTGGCGCAAGTATCCCTCTCCGTGGGTCTGGTTGCGATACCTCATAAGATGCTCCTCATGGGCAAGAATCATGTTGGTGAAGTTGTCGTACTCATCGATGAAGAGATAAATCTTCTTACCTACCTCCTGGCACTTCTGGCAAAGAAACCTCAACTTGGATACCGCATCAGGCTCCTTTTCCAATCCTTCCTTGGTACCAGTAGGAAGAATATGTGCATAGATGTCGCAGAAGAAATTGAATACAAGGCGACAATGGTTGTCCAGTCCATCCTTATAGTCATCCAATCCTGCTGCCACCTCGGCAAAATTGAGGCGGATGATGAGATATGTATTATGCTCTGGTGTAGGATTCTGCCCGATGTAAAGCTTGCCAAAGATTTCCTCAAACTTGTCTTTCTTGTTGATATCATAGTAATTCTCAAGCATGGAGAGGGTGAGTGTCTTGCCGAAACGGCGAGGGCGAATGAAGAAGAAATACTTGTTGGATTCTTCTATTTGCTCTATGAAAGGAGTCTTGTCCACATAGTAACAATCCTCTTTGATGACATCCTCAAAATTCTGCATACCGTATGGTATGCGCTTGCGATAAATGCGCTTTGGTCTTACTATCATAACTCAGTTTGATTATTCGTTTTTGAATCTGATGGCAAAGATAATACTTTATCTCCTAATCTCCAAAACTTTTCGCGGAAAACTTCTCCCGTACAGCTAGAAAAAGTGGGGAAGTTAAGTTAGGGAAGTAAGAGGGAGTGATAACTTCTTTAACTTCAATCATTTCCCTCTTTTGCGAAACTTGAAATGTAAATTGCTCCTTCTTTGCCATCCGTCGTAATAGTACGCCACTTTCAAAAACACTCTTCACTCTTCACGAATGTGGTATAAATGCTTGTATTTAAGGAATTTGCACGGGTGAAGAGTTGCGCTCGACTCTTCACCACTCTTCACCCACTCTTCACCTGGAAAATCTGTGAAAATCTGTGAAATCTGTGGGACATAAAAAAGTGGTTTCAGCCCCCGACCGAACAGGTCGATTTACCGCTTAATTTTGTGCGCAATCCGAAGGTGAAGAGTGGTGAAGAGTGGTGAAGAGTGGTGCGGCACTCTTCACCGCTCGCAACCACAGTGTTTATCGGGGTTTCAGCCGATTTGGTGAAGAGTGAAGAGTAAAAAAGAGAGTGGTGCTTTTATAAAAAACTCCCGACATATAGTTTTGTGCCTGGCAATGGCAGGTTATTGCCCTGGTAGGGGGCAATGTTGTGCCATAGTGAGGCAATAAGCGCTACAAGCCAGCTTATGAATCGTCAGTACTATCATGGCAACCTCTCAGTAACGTCTTTGCGCCTTGTAAGTACTATCATTGTTGCATCGGTTTTACGTAAAAAGTCTTTGGAGTAACCTTTACTTGTTGCCGGAAGGATTAATGGTATAAGCCGGAGATGCCTATGTCTTCAGCCGTACAACAGCTGTTGTGCGCTTGCATATCAGCTGTTATGCAAGCGCCTAACACCTGTTGTGCAAGCGGATATCAGCTGGTGGGCGATATAAGAAAAACTTCCTATCCTCCGTCGGGACGCCTAGCGGTGTGTGGGATGTCTGGGGGGATGAACGACATATCCGGCGAGGCGGAATAGTTTTATTATCCAATATAGGTAAATTAGATGGTTTTTCAAATTTTTGCATTTTTTTTCTTGGAGTTTTCAGAGAAAAATCGTAAATTTGCCATCAGATATCAATTATCTCAATATTTTGCCATGGGTAAATATATTAACCCCTTCACCGATTGGGGATTCAAACGCCTCTTCGGACAAGAATTCAGCAAGGATTTGCTGATTAGTTTCTTGAACGACTTGTTGGTTGACGAAATGCATATCAGGGATGTCACCTTCAAGGTTTGACAAATGGATTTATGTATTAAAGCATATGGAAGCATTAGAGAGAATGCCGTTTACGGCACAGAAGAAGATTTTCAAGCGTCTTGCTGAACTGGCAGATTCCCGCTGTCTGAGTCAGGAAGAACAAGAGAAATATGATGAAAGCTTAAAGGCCGCCGATGATTACTATGGTGTCTTAATGAGCTATTACATGAATGGTATTGATGAAGGTGTTGCCAAAGGTGAAGCTAAGGGTTTTGCCAAAGGTGAAGCAAGAGGTAGTTATCACAAAAGTCTTGATATAGCGAAGAAAATGCTATTAAAGGGTATGGATGACGACTCTATCATGGAACTGACAGGCTTAACCCATGAGCAATTGCTTCAATTGAAATCATAAAATTATCAAATACAAGTTCTCCCCATAAGCCAGGCGATAGATGCCTGAACTTATAGGGAGTTTTTGGGGGGCTTGAAAGTTATCTCATTTTCCTTTTTCTATATCATAACCAGCATAGAGGTAATAATAGTCATGTAGAGAATGACTTTTATGCCATTCTCATTAGTAGACAGAAAATGAGAAAAATTCAAATTCTGCTTTAAAAACTTAAAGTAAACCTCTATGTTGTTATGTTCACGGGCATTCTACCTTTTTAGTTTATAAAGTAAAAAAGTGTCTACTGAAATCAGGAAAAGTCACCTTGCTGTAACTACTCATGGCCATAGGGGTGCTGAGTAGTTACACTTCGAAAACATATCCTTAATTTATTATAAAACTTTAGGCTAACCCATCTTATAATAAAGTTTATTGTGTATATTTGCACATCATAATTGGGATTAAGGCAATGACAAAGAATACAATGGCTAACAAACTTCCTAGGAAATTGATTCAAAAAATGGAAATCGTGGGCGAGCAAATTAAGCTTGCCAGATTGCGCCGCAACCTGAGCATGGCTCAAGTCGCAGAAAGAGCAACATGCTCAGAAGTTACACTTTGCAAGGTGGAGAAAGGATTACCAACGGTTTCCATCGGAATCTACCTGCGTGTACTCTATGCTCTTCAACTGGATGATGACATCTTGCTCTTGGCAAAGGATGACAAGCTTGGAAGGGCATTGCAGGATATGGGACTGAAGAATCGTCAAAGAGCTACTAAAAAGGGATAGGAATGGAACGACTATTGGTTTTCGCTGATTTTAACTGGCTCGTCAGTCCAGAACTGGTGGGTGAGCTGTGCTATGAGAAATTGCGCGGCTTTGACAGCTATGCCTTCAACTTTGATGAGAATTGGCTTAAGATTCATGCAGGAATCAAGCTTTCAGAGGACATCAACAACTACCCTGGCATGCAATATACCCAGCCAGGGAGTGATATTTTCGGATGCTTTTCTGATGCATTGCCAGACAGGTGGGGGCGTACCTTGCTCAAAAGAAGAGAACAGATACAGGCTGCAGAAGAGAAGAGAGCTATCAGAGCTCTTTCCTCATTCGATTACCTCATGGGTATTGATGACTTCTCCAGAATGGGTGGATTTAGGTTTAAAAGGGAAATGGAAGGCGATTATATCAATGTGTCACCATCTCTCAAGATACCTCCTCTAACAGAAATCAGAGAATTGATTCATGCCAGTCACGAAGTGGAAAAATCTGAAGAGAATGATACGCTGCCTGAGAAAAAGTGGATAGCACAGCTTATCCAACCCGGCACCTCATTAGGTGGCGCAAGACCTAAGGCTGGTGTATTGGATGAAAAAGGCAATCTATGCATAGCTAAGTTCCCTTCGCGCAAGGATGACTATGACACAGGACTTTGGGAACACTTTTCTCATCTTCTCGCTCAAAAGGCAGGAATACAGGTAGCTCAAACCAGAGTGTTAGGGGGACTGGGAAAATATCACACACTCCTGTCCAGACGATTTGACAGAACTGATGAAGCCAAAAGAATACATTTTGCGTCATCCATGTCTCTGCTGGGATTAAAGGATGGTGATAATGCACAAGATGGGTACGGTTATCTCGATATAGTTGATTTCATCCTCCAAGGTTGCTGCGACGTAGAGAAAAACCTTCAGGAACTCTTCCGAAGGGTAGCATTCAATATCTGCATTGGAAATTCTGATGACCACTTCAGAAACCATGGTTTTCTGCTCACTCCAAAAGGATGGACGCTGTCACCCGCCTATGATATGAACCCGACTCTCAATGAATATCAAAGTCTTCTAATCAATGAATCTTCCAACAAGGCAGACATTCATGTTCTGCTTGATTCATGCGAGAGCTATATGATAAAGAAGGAGGTTGCTGAAAACATCATCCAGGAGGTTCAAGCAGCTGTGAACAAATGGGAGAATTTAGCTATTCAGCTTCAAATCCCAGGAAGAGAGATGGATATGTTTAAGGAAAGGTTCAAACTTAGCCTATAATATAATGAAGTAATTATTCATATTACTTCATTTTATTTTGGGTTGTCTCTTTCTGCTTCTTATCTACGATGCTCTGACTAAGGGGTGTCTTTCCATTATAACCATTACCAAGAATGGAAAGAAAAAGGCTCAGGGGAGATTGTCTTATCCACGGACAATCTCCCCTGAGCCCAAAAAGTCGTGGAATCTTAGAAGGTGAGTCACCTCGGCAACTAAAATTCCAACGACCAGTCTAGTCTAGTTTTCGCAATTTTTGTATAATAGTAAATGATAATAATGTCTTATAATAACTAAATAAGGGGGAGGCCGTTCTCGGACGGGCTGGGGGCATGTTCTATAATATATGCCATACCCTCGCACTGGCGCTGCTGATGTATGTGGTGCTGAAGCGCAAGGTGGTATTCAAGACAGGTATCTTCCTGCTCTATATCCTCGTATTCGTCAAGCTGGCTATTGATAGTATGCTTTGTCTGCACTATCAGGGCGATCGGGACAACCTGAGCGTGATGAGCAATATCTTTATCATGTTTATACTCGCCATTACCGCCCAGAGCCAGCAGCTCAACCGAACCACTCTCGGCTTTGCCGTCGCTCTGCTGCCAGTGGTAGCGGTAGTCATCTCGCATACGCAGATCTCCGTGCTGCTCTTCAGCATCAAGGCAGTTCTGGTAGGTTTCCTGATGATTCTCTATGTATGGATCTATAACTGGGAACCAGTCATGTTCAAGGAACTCAGACAGCCCAAGCAGATGAGGGAAGAAGAGAGGAAGGCACTGCACATGCTTGCCGACCTGAAGGATGAAGAGAAGGATATGGCGGTGAACCTGTTGAGTCGCCTGCGCCTGGAGCAGCAGCAGAATATCCTGGACCGTGCCGCAGAACAGTTGAAGACCAACGAACTGAGCAAGAAGGCTTGGGATCTGGTATGTGCCGACCTTACCAACAGCGAGCGAGTGATCTGCCAGATGGTACTGGAAGGCAAGATGCTGAAGGAAATCTGCATCGAACTGAACAAGAGTGAATCGAACATCACCAGCCAGCGCAGCCATATCCGCAAGAAGCTGAATATGGACCGCAAGGATGATCTGCGACGCGAGCTGGAAAAGCGCTTCTATGGAGCCAGAAAGGTTGTAGAAGCGGGATTGTAGAGGTGTTGAAGAGTTTCGCAAGTGAGGGAATTGATAGAAGTTAAAGAAGTTATCATTCCCTACGGTCATTCGGGAAGTTAAGGGACAATAGTCTTCTAGCGTAAAACGTGGGACATTTGTCCCTTAACTTCCTTCTAACTTCCTTAACTTCTCTTGACTTCCCCACATGCGAAAGTTCAGTATATTATTCTTCTATTCTGAGGAATGCCTTCGGCAGGTAATTGATGAGATCGCTGGCGATGAGGCTTTCCTTGCCCAGGTCCTTGATGGCGAGGTCGCCGGCAAGACCATGAAGGTACATACCGATGCGGGCGGCATCTGCCTGCTTGTATCCGCGAGCCAGAAGAGCGGTGATGATGCCTGTAAGCACATCGCCACTGCCCGCAGTAGCCATACCGCTGTTGCCCGTAGAGCAGAACTCTACCTTACCGTCTGGATGACAGAGGGCAGAGAAATGTCCCTTCAGCAGAATGTAGCCGTGCAGACGGTCGGCAAGCTCGCATGCCTTGAAGAGGCGCTCGGTGCAGTTGCTGCTGGTGATGCCAGCCAGACGGTCAAGCTCCCTAGGATGTGGAGTGAAGATGAGGTTCTTCGGCAACTGCTGCATCCAGGCACGGTGACTGGCAAGGATGTTGAGTGCATCGGCATCCACCACAACCGGACAGGTGCATCTTCTGAGTTGGGCAATCAGGGCGATGGCTGTCGCCTCGCTGGTTCCCAGTCCCGGACCGATGCCCATAGCGTGGTAATCTTCCGTATCTACAGGTTCGCTGAAGATGGTTTCCTCAGTATCCATCTGCAGTACCGCCTCGGGCACGGAAATCTGCATGATTTCATAGTTTCTCTTAGGCGTATGGGTAATCACCTTTCCCACACCCGTTCTGAGGCAGGCTCTGGTGGCAAGGACCGAAGCGCCCGACATGCCGTAGCTGCCTGCGATGAGGAGCGCCGTGCCCATGCTGCCCTTGTGGGCGAAGTCGCCGCGAGGCTTCAGGAGCTGGCGGATATCCTTCTCTTCGAGGATGCTGCAACGGCTCTCGGTGCGCTGGATGAACTCAGGAGAGAGTCGGATATCAAGCACCTTGATTCTGCCCAGATACTGCTGGTTGTCTGCCATCATCATCGACAGCTTCTTCTGCTGCAGGGTGAGGGTGAGGTCGGCACGGATGATGTTGGCGCTGATGTTGTAGGAGTTATCCTCGCTCATCAGACCGGAAGGCAGGTCGATGCTCACGATCTTTGCCGCACTCTGGTTGATGTATTTCACCATGGCAGCGAATCCGCCTGCCAGCGGCTTGTTGAGTCCGCTGCCGAAGAGTCCATCCACTACGAGCATTCCCGCTTCGAGCTGAGGAGGGTCGAAGTTGACGGTGACCTCGGTAAACTGCTTGACACGCTTACCCTCGATGAGTCGTTTCTTGTTGGTGGCACAGTCGGCAGAAAGCTTGTTGTGCACATTGAATAGGAATACACTCACCGCATAGCCGTCTTCGCTGAGAAGGCGCGCCACGGCAAGTGCATCACCACCATTGTTTCCTGGTCCGGCGAAAACCACGACCGGCGTTCTGTTAGACCATTCCTCCTCGATGGCACGGGTGAGCGCCTTGGCAGCCCTTTCCATCAGGTTGAGCGATGTGATAGGCTCATGCTCAATGGTGTATTTGTCCAGCTCATGTATCTGAGCACTAGTGAATATTTTCATATATTAATATATGTTATGTCCGATTATCTGATTATTTTAATGCAAAAGTACTAAAAAAAGTCGATGAATGGATGAAGTTTCACGATTTTTTCGTAATTTTGCAGAAAATATTATATCATCAAGACTATGGGCATAGTAAAAATCAAGGATAAGACCTTCAAGACCTCCATTCCAGAGGCAGATATTCTGAAGAAGGTACAGGTCGTTGCCGACCGTCTGAACCAGGATTATGCGGATAAGACTCCAGTGTTCCTGGCTGTGTTGAATGGTTCGTTTATCTTCGCTGCCGATCTGATGCGAATGATTACGGTACCAAGCGAGATTTCTTTTGTGAAGTATGCTTCCTACGAGGGCACCAGTTCTACCGGCAGCATGAAGACTCTGATGGGTCTGAACCAGGATCTTACCGGTCGCCACGTGGTGATCGTGGAGGACATCGTGGATTCCGGCTTTACCATGGCTCACATGATCGAGGATCTGAAGAAGAAGAATCCAGCCAGCATCGAGATCTGCTCGCTCCTCGTGAAGCCGGGCAATCTGAAGGTGGATCTGGACATCAACTATGCCGTAATGGAAATCCCTAACGATTTCATCGTAGGATATGGATTAGATTATGACCAAGAAGGCAGAAACCTCCGCGACATCTACACGATTGTAGAAGAATAGGGGGTGAAGCATGTGGGAGAAAATTAGTGATTATTGCTTGGATGTCTCCAAGTACTTCTTGACTGCTGTATTTGTTACTTCGATGATGCAGGATCTCAATGATGTTCGTTGGATGTTATCAGCGGATTAATAGCAATTATATTGTTTATAGCAGGTATTTATATTAGGAAGAATAAAAAAGATAACGATAAAAAGAAGAAATAATGGCAAATTTAAGTTTGATGGCTTTCAGCAGCCTGTTATTGGACATTCCTTTTTTGGGTACATACATTATTTTGGCTATGGTGGGAATCCCTGCCATCGTATTCTTGTTATTTGTTGTGACTCCCAAAGGAAAGCAATGGTTTAACAGTATAAATTAAGTTTCTGACACAACATAAAACAATTTATATATATTAAGGTAAAAATGAAAAATATCGTAATTTTCGGCGCTCCAGGTGCTGGTAAGGGTACACAGAGCGACAAGATGATTGAGAAGTATGGTCTCGGTCACATTTCAACAGGTGACGTTCTTCGTAACGAAATCAAGAATGGTACAGAGCTCGGTAAGACTGCCAAGGGTTATATCGACAATGGTCAGTTGATTCCAGACGAGTTGATGATCGACATCCTCGCTAGCGTATATGACAGCTTCGGCAAGGATCACGCAGGTGTCATCTTCGACGGTTTCCCACGTACCACTCCACAGGCTGAGGCTTTGAAGAAGATGCTCTCTGAGCGTGGTCACAAGATCGCTGCCATGATTGAGCTTGCCGTTCCTGAGGATGAGCTGATGGCTCGTCTGCTCAACCGCGGTAAGTTGAGTGGCCGTTCTGATGACAACGAGGAGACTATCAAGAAGCGTCTCAACGTATATCATACACAGACTGCTCCTCTCATCGACTGGTATGAGAAGGAGGGTATCCACCACCACATCGAGGGTCTCGGAACTGTAGATGAGATCTTCGCTCGTGTTTGCAATGTGATCGACAACTTGTAATCAAGATATAATAATCTTCCCCGCAAGACTGCGGGGAAGATTTATTCATTAAAAAAAAGAGGAATCTTCGTTCTCAAAGAGAAGATTCAACGTTCAAATTAAAAAGAAAAATCAATGGCTGAATCCAATTTCGTAGATTATGTAAAGATCAACTGCCGCTCTGGTAAGGGTGGTAAAGGCTCCATGCACCTGCGCCACGTGAAGTACCAACCGAATGGTGGACCTGACGGTGGCGATGGCGGACGTGGAGGAAGCATCTATCTTCGCGGCAACCACAACTACTGGACCTTGCTGCATCTGAAGTATCAGCGCCACTTCTTCGCCGAGCATGGTGGCAATGGAGGACGTGACAAGTGCCACGGCACTGATGGTAAGGACATCTATATCGATGTGCCTTGCGGTACCGTGGTGTATAATGCCGAAACCGGTAAGTTCGTCTGCGACGTGGCTTATGACGGTCAGGAAGTACTGCTCCTGAAGGGCGGACGTGGCGGACTGGGCAACTTCCAGTTCCGTACCTCTACCAACCAGGCACCACGCTATGCGCAGCCAGGTGAGCCGATGCAGGAGATGACCATCATCATGGAGCTGAAGCTCCTTGCCGATGTGGGTCTTGTGGGTTTCCCTAATGCCGGAAAGTCAACCCTGCTCTCTGCCGTATCCAGTGCCCGTCCAAAGATAGCCAACTATCCGTTTACCACCCTTGAGCCATCGCTGGGTATCGTGGATTACCGCGACCATCAGAGTTTCGTGATGGCAGATATCCCGGGTATCATCGAGGGAGCGAGCGAAGGAAAGGGCTTGGGACTGCGATTCCTGCGACACATCGAGCGCAACTCTCTGCTCCTCTTCATGGTTCCGGGCGATACCGACGATATCAAGAAGGAATACGAGGTACTGCTGGGCGAGTTGAAGAACTTCAACCCTGAGATGCTCGACAAGCATCGCGTGCTCGCCATCACCAAGTGTGACCTGCTGGACGAGGAGCTCATCGAGATGCTGAAGGAGACCCTGCCAACCGATCTTCCGGTGGTATTCATCTCATCAGTTACCGGACAGGGCATCCAGGAACTCAAGGATGTGCTCTGGAAGGAGTTGAATTCTGAGAGCAACAAGCTGCAGGAGATTACTTCAGAAGATACCCTCGTTCACCGTGACAAGGATATGAGCCGCTTCCAGCAGGAACTCGAGGCAGAGGGCGAGGACATCGTGGAGTATATCGACGAGGATGAAATCGAGGATGTAGATGACTTAGATGATTTCGAATATGAATAAGGAATATCATATCGCTGAGGGCATCACAGCTTTCTCTACCACCCGAAAGGGAGGAGTGAGCCAGGGCAACTACAGCGAATTCAATATCAATGACTATTGCGGTGACTGCGCCGAACACGTGGCAGAGAACCGCAGGAAGCTGGCGGATGAGCTGGACATCAGCACCGACCACATCATCCTGCCGCATCAGGTGCATGGAGTAGAGGTCCGTCAGGTGGCAGGAGATTATTTCTCAATGCCTGAGAACATCCGCAAGATGATTCTCGAGGGCGTAGATGCCGTGATGACCAATGAGAAGGGTGTATGCATAGGCGTTTCCACTGCCGACTGCATCCCAATCCTGCTCTATGACGAGGAGCACCATGCCGTGGCAGCCATCCATGCCGGATGGCGAGGTACGCTGGCACGCATCGTCCACAAGACCATCCAGGAGATGGCTTTCGCCTATCATACGGAGCCAAAGAAGCTGAAGGCTGTGATTGGTCCGGGTATCTCCCTGGAGCATTTCGAGGTAGGCGATGAGGTGTATGAGGCTTTCGAGCAGGCAGCCTTCCCGATGGAAGAGATAGCCGAGCAGCGCCCCAATGCCGCCTTTTCGGTAGATGTTGCCGAGCGTGAGCGCCTGGCTGCAGAAGGAAACATCGTGCAGCCGCTGAAGTGGCACATCAACCTGCCGCTCTGCAACAAGCAGATCCTGCTGCATTGCGGTGTGGCTGAGGAGAATATCCAGGATTGCGGCATCTGTACCTTTGCCCATAGCGACGAGTTCTTCTCGGCAAGAAAGCTGGGCATCGAGAGTGGCAGAATCTATACCGGCATTCTGATGAAGTAAGTTTTCAAGATAACATCCATTTTTCTCTTTTCTATGAACGAAGAGGGAAAAATGGATGTTTTTGTGTTGTAAAATATGTATTAAAATGAATAGAGAATGATTGTAAACAAAAGATTAAGAAGAAGAATCGGGCTGGCTGCCGTCTCGGGAATGCTGATGCTTTCGCTGAGCAGTTTCATGCCCGCCAAGAATGAGTTTACTGCCGCCGAGCAACAGCAGGTGAGCATCGCAACGCCAGGTCTCTTTGCCCAGAGTCAAGCCTTCAATGTTGACTTTGAGATATTCCGTGCCAAGGAATATTCATTCCCGCTTCCTGTGGGCAAGGCTAGCCTTATCAATGGCAGCAGTGTGATGCGCATCTCTACAGCAAAGGGCGATGCAGTGAAGGCTATGTTTGATGGTTATGTGCGTCTTTCGCGCAAGACCGAGTCGATGGGCAACGTGATTGTAATCCGCCATGATAACGGTCTGGAAACCGTGTATGCCAACAATGCCGAGAACCTGGTGAAGGTGGGACAGTCGATAGATGCCGGACAGACCATTGCCATCGTGGGCACCCGAGATGGAGAGACCTATTGCGATTTCTCCATCATGGTGAACGGCGCACGTATCAATCCGGAGACCATCATTGAGCTGAAGAGTCATAAGCTCCGCCGACAGACCGTGCAGTTCCGAAAGGAGGGCAACCGCATCGGCATCAAGGTGATTGGCGGCAAGGACTCCTCCGTATCGAGAAACTCCGGTGGACTGGGCAAGGGCAGGGAAGCGATGACCCTGGATCCTGATGAGGTAAGCGATCCGTTTACCATCACCAATACCTTCCGTCTGGATCTGGAGAAGATAGAGGAGAAGGCGTGGGCCTATCCGTTACCGGATGCCAAGGTGATCAGTCCCTACGGCGGCAAGCGTCGCCATTCGGGAGTAGATCTGAAGACCAAGGCGAATGATGAAATCGTGGCAGCCTTTGATGGTGAGGTAGTGGCATCGGGTCCATATTACGGATACGGCAATTGCATCCGCATCAAGCATGCCTATGGACTGGAGACGCTCTACAGTCATCAGAGCAAGAACTTTGTGAAGAAGGGCGATAAGGTGAAGGCAGGACAGGTGATTGGACTGACCGGACGCACGGGGCGCGCCACCACTGAGCATCTCCATTTCGAAATGTCATTCGGTGGTCGCCGTCTGGACCCAGCCATCGTCTTCGACCACAGTAATCACAAGCTCAAGGCAGCCACCCTGCATCTTACCAAGGGCAAAGGCGTGAAGAGCGTGAAGAACTAGAAATAGCGAAAATTACTCCTGTTAATCGAAAAATTCCACCCGTTTGGATGATCAAAAGCCGCCAAGTGCAAGTTTTTACGCATTGCATCATAGGTTTTTATCATCTGAACGGGTTTGTATTTTTAAAAATGCTATCTTTGCAGCATCACTTAAAATATAAATGATAATATGAAGAAATATCTTATTGCACTCGTTCTCTGCGTGCTTGCCCTTACGGCAAGTGCTCAGGTCTTTACAGCCGAACAGATAGAGAGATACGCCAAGGATAAGTATGGCGATAACTGGACAGAGGCTGCAGGAAACCTAAGCAAGGAAGTAGCCCTGGACAACAAGAACCGCCTGCACTATCAGGAGGTCATCGCGTGTACTGGTCAGTCGAAGGCTGAAATCTTCAAGAAAGCCATCGAATGGTTCAACCGTGCATTCAAAAGTAAGGATACCCACGGTGTGATCCGAGAGCAGAATGCCGAACAGGGACTGATCATCACCCAGGCTTATATCGAGAACATCGCCCGACAGAATGCCGGAGTCAACCATTATCAGGTGGATATGATGCCGTATATCCGTGTGGATGTGAAGGAGGAGAAGGCAAGGGTGAGTGTCTATATGGATAGCTACGAAGTGACCGTGAAATCGGGCGGCGGATGGACAAGTGCCATCGCCAGTGTGCTGGCTGCGGCTGCTACCGGCGAGGCGGATGATGATCAGGTGGAGAGCAAGGATGAGGTGTGGAACATCAGTTCCTGTTATCCTTATGTAGAAAAGGACAAACATAAGCTGGCATCGAGCAAGGCTTTCGTGATGGCTTCGGCTTTCCAGAACTCCATCATCGATATTCTGAAAGAGGCGCTTCTCGCCGATTCTTCCGACGGATTCTCGGACGACTGGTAAATGGGAAGTTAGTTGAAGTTAGAAGGAAGTTAAGGGAAGTAAGTAGAAAGTTAGAGGAAATTTAAGGAAAATCTATCAAACTCTATATATATAAAAAAAGGTGTAAACATCAAAACCGCTAGTGTATGAAATGGAAGAATATCATGATGATGGTGATGATGGCAGCAGGATGTTGGTTCTCGCTACCTGTCAACTCGCAGAGAATCTCTGTGGGCAAGAAAGGACTTGTAAAGGTAATGAGAACCGACTCCACCTGTGCCCAGGAATTTGTAAGGGATGAGCATCAGGTTGTTGCTACCCGGAAGACGGTGCAGGCAGCGGGAGCCCACGAAGGTATGAATACGCTGGCAAGCTATCTGAAATCGGATGTGGATCTGAATATTCCTGTTTCGAAGGTAAAGCAGGAGAAGACCTTTGCCGTGATCATCGCCAACGAGAATTACCAGGAGGAAGTGAACGTGGAGTTTGCCCTCAACGACGGTATGGCTTTCAGGGAATACTGCGTCAAGCTGCTCGGCATTCCGGAAAGCAACCTGCATGTCCGCAAGGATGCCACCCTCAACAATATGCTGGCGGAAATCAACTGGATGCAGAACATCGCCAAGGCCTATGGGGCTGAGGCTAGATTCATCTTCTATTATGCCGGACATGGAATGCCCGACGAGAGTAACGGCACTTCCTATCTTCTGCCCGTAGATGGCAAGAGTAATATTCCGGCAACGGGTTACAGTATGAGCAGGCTGTATTCTGAACTCAACGGTTTGAACGCAGCCTGCGTTACGGTGCTGATGGATGCCTGCTTCAGCGGCAGCAAGCGAGGCGAGGGCATGCTGGCTTCTGCCCGAGGGGTAGCGCTCAAGGCAAAGGCTGAGGCTCCGAAGGGCAACATGCTCGTGATGACGGCAGCCCAGGGCAGCGAGACCGCTTATCCCTACAAGGAAAAGAAGCACGGACTCTTTACCTATTTCCTCCTGAAGAAACTGCAGGAGAGCAAGGGAAAAGTTACCTATGGCACTCTCTTCGACTATGTGAAGACGAATGTGGCGCAGAAGTCGGTGGTGGTGAATGAGAAGAGTCAGACACCAACTGTAGCCGTATCGGGCAACCTGGTTTCCACCTGGCAGAGTATCAGGCTCAATGAAGACTGATGTCTGAAATACGAAAAAATCCCCATCGCCTGGATTGCTCCTGTCGATGGGGATTTCCTTTTTATTCTCAGAAGATGCATTGGTCATCTTTTCTTAGAAGATTCATCAATCATCTTTACTCTGGAGAAAAGAATTACTTCTTCTTCTGCGATTTACGGTTGGCTCTCTGTTGGCGATACTTTGCCTTCTGACGGGCAGAGCCGCTTCCGTGAGCACCCGTGATGTACTTCTTCTTCTTGGCCTTGGTCTTCACCTTGTCGTCGTCGTCCTTCTTCGGACCACCGCCGCCCTTGAAAACCATGCCACCCATGATAATATCGTCAATATCACTCATACCTTATTATATTATAAATTAATGATGGAAGAGGCGAACGTGAGTAAACGCCATGGCGATGCCGTACTTATCGCATGTATCGATAACATTATCGTCACGGATGCTACCGCCTGCTTCTGCTATATATTCTACACCACTCTTGTGAGCACGCTCGATGTTGTCGCCGAATGGGAAGAAAGCGTCGCTACCTACAGATACACCCTTGTTCTGGGCAATCCAAGCCTTCTTCTCCTCGCGGGTCAGTGGCTCAGGCTTCTCTGTAAAGAACTGCTCCCATACGCCATCCTGCAATACATCCTCCCACTCGTCAGAAATATAGACGTTGATGGTATTGTCACGGTCGGCACGGCGAATCTTCTCCTTGAACGGCAGGTTCATCACCTTAGGGCACTGGCGCAGCCACCACTCATCAGCCTTGGAACCAGCCAGACGGGTACAGTGGATACGGCTCTGCTGACCGGCACCGATACCGATAGCCTGACCATCCTTCACGTAGCATACAGAGTTACTCTGAGTATATTTCAGGGTGATGAGCGAGATAATCAGGTCGCGTTTAGCCTCTGGAGTGAATGTCTTGTTCTTGGTAGGGATGTCCTCGAAGAGAGCAGGATCATCGAGTTTTACCTCGTT
Organism: uncultured Prevotella sp.; assembly: GCA_900557035.1. Classification (GTDB taxonomy): domain Bacteria; phylum Bacteroidota; class Bacteroidia; order Bacteroidales; family Bacteroidaceae; genus Prevotella. The sequence continues at coordinate 18,293 of USRA01000038.1, forward strand.
GCGGCCCTGTTCGAAGGTAACACCGAATACCTGCTTGTGCTCGATAGGAGCTGGCACGTAGTCTGGATCAATCTGGATTACGCAGTAGGTACCCTTGCGCTTCTCCTTCAACACCTTGATAGCCTCAGGGGTAAAGCCTGGAGCAATCACGCCATCGCTCACCTCACGCTTGATGAGGAGGGCAGTAGCCTCGTCGCAGACATCGCTGAGTGCCACGAAATCGCCGTAAGAACACATACGGTCGGCACCGCGAGCACGAACATAAGCGCAAGCCAGAGGAGAAAGCTCGAAATCCACGTCATCGCAGAAGTAGATCTTCTTCAGTGTGTCGCTCAGAGGCAGGCCGATGGCAGCACCAGCAGGAGAAACATGTTTGAAACTAGCGGCAGCAGGCATTCCTGTAGCTGCCTTCAGTTCCTTGACCAATTGCCAAGAGTTGAAAGCATCCAGGAAGTTGATGTAGCCAGGACGGCCGTTGATAACTTCGATAGGCAGTTCCCTTCCGTCATCCATATAGATGCGAGAAGGCTTCTGATTCGGATTGCATCCGTACTTAAGTGCTAATTCTTTCATCTTAATTAAGAAATGTATTTAGAATTTGGTTGCAAAATTACAAAAAAAATATGAGAAAACCATTTTTTTCGTGCGAAATTCAAAAATAATCTCCCAAACATGACTCCGTTTCAAAAATATTGTGTACTTTTGCCCGCAGTTAGGAATGAAAAATGAAAATTTGAGAAATTAAAGGAATTGAGAATTTGAGGAAGGATAATCACAATGAAAAATGATTTGAAAATCCTCGCTGTAGCTTTGGAGAAGAAGCTAGGCAGGGAACACCTGCAGCACGAAGAGAAGCATAGAAACAACAAGTTGCTGCACAAGGTATGGGAAATAATGAAAGGAAAGGAGAAACCTTCACAGCAGACACTCAACCGTCTGGCATTGCTTGCCGGATTCCAGAGCTGGGCTGATCTGCAGGGCGCATTGCACGGTACCGATGACGGACTGACCAACTACAGCGCCGGAGAATAAGGTTTTGACTCTATCTCATCCGCTCGTCTGGTGTGATGAGTTATTCAAAAGATATCGGGTAGTCGGAAATGCAGAAAGGGCATCCAATCGTGAGATCGGATGCCCTTTTTCTGATTCTAATTTTTAATAGGTAACTAAGAAAATTACTCAGCGCTCTTAGCGATGGTCTTCTTCTCAGCGATACGAGCCTTCTTACCTGTGAGCTTACGCAAGTAGTACAACTTAGCGCGACGTACCTTACCGTGCTTGTTCACCTCGATAGAATCGATAGCTGGTGACTCGATAGGGAAGATACGCT
>USRA01000039.1 GCA_900557035.1 uncultured Prevotella sp.
CAATCTGGACAACGTGCTTGTCCCAAATCTTGTCGAATAATGTATTCATAATATCCTGTTTATTATATATTTATCTGAATTGATTTTATCTTACCTTGAACTTGTTGATACAGTCGATGTAAGCCTCAACAGAAGCTGTCACGATATCGGTATCAGCACCGAAGCCATAATATACATGACCATCGTATTCCACCTGCATGTGAACCTTACCCACATCGTCTGATCCCTTGTCAATCGCCTGAATGGTGAACTCCTTGAGGTTCATCTCCTTGGTGATGACCTTCTTGAGGGCACGAATGGCAGCATCTACCGGACCATTACCCGATGAAGCGGCCTCGAACTTCTGACCAGCGATGTTCAAGCCGATGCTTGCCACGCTCTTCACGCCCTTGCCGGTAGTTACCTGCAACCAGTCGAGCTGAACGCCATGCTTATCGGCAGAATCAGCACCAGCGAGCATCAGTACATCCTCATCGGTAACTTCCTTCTTCTTGTCAGCCAACTGGAGGAACTTCTTGTAGATCTTGTCGAGCTTCTCCTCGTCATCTACATTCACGCCGTTAACGTGGAGACGATACTTCAAGGCAGCACGACCCGAGCGGGCTGTCAAAACGATAGCGTTATCATCCAAGCCCACATCCTTAGGGTCGATGATTTCGTAAGTCTGAACGTTCTTCAGCACGCCATCCTGATGGATACCAGAAGAATGGGCGAAGGCATTGCGGCCCACGATCGCCTTGTTAGGCTGAACAGGCATGTTCATCAGACTGCTCACCATACGCGACATCGGAACGATCTTTGTAGTATTGATGTTGGTATCAATATTGATGTTCTTGTGGCACTTCAGAATCATGGCGATTTCCTCGAGCGATGTATTACCCGCACGCTCACCGATACCATTGATGGTAACCTCTACCTGACGGGCACCATTCAATACACCCTGCAGGGTATTGGCAGTAGCCATACCGAGATCGTTGTGACAGTGGGTAGAGATGCATGCATTCTCGATGCCGTCAACGTGATCCATCAGATACTTGATCTTGGCACCATACTCATCAGGCAAGCAATAGCCGGTGGTGTCAGGAATGTTAACTACGGTAGCACCTGCCTTGATGACAGCCTCTACCACGCGAGCCAGATACTCATTGTCGGTACGGCCAGCGTCCTCAGCGTAGAACTCCACATCTTCCACATACTTCTTGGCATACTTGACAGCAGCCACGGCACGCTCGATGATTTCCTCTCGGGTAGAATTGAACTTATATTTGATATGGCTATCGCTGGTACCGATACCCGTATGAATTCTCTTATGCTTAGCATACTGCAACGCCTCGGCAGCACAGTCGATATCCTTTTCCACCGCACGGGTCAGCGCACAGATGGTAGGCCATGTTACAGCCTTGGAAATCTCTACTACGGAATTGAAGTCACCCGGGCTTGAAATTGGGAATCCAGCCTCAATGACATCAACGCCCAACTGCTCCAGAGCCTTAGCTACCTGAATCTTCTCTACGGTATTCAACTGGCATCCTGGAACCTGTTCGCCATCACGAAGGGTTGTGTCGAAAATAAATAATCTGTCACTCATATCTCTTAAATATTTTATTTCTCTTATTAATTAAAGTTTTTGCCCCTTACCTTTCCCTTCGGCCGTTGAGCGTTGGTTCAGGGCATCAAGAGCAGATAATTAAAAAAGCCTTTCTCACTCCCATATACGGAAGTGTAGAAAGGCTCAATATATCCAAACCGCTGAACTATACGCACACCTTATCACTTCCGCCTACATGCTGCAGTCGAAGTCGAATAATAATAATGCTTGTAATATTCAACGCTAATGCTCTCATATTTTTCTATTTTTATACGTTATATATTTATCGCTGGCAAAGGTAATCATTTTCTCTGATATACGCAAACAATTTATAACTTTTTTAATAGAAAATCTATCAAATTGCCATTTTTTGCCTAATTTTTACCCAAAATCTAGAGAAATGAGTCGTTTTTATGCCAGATTATTCAGAAAAAGAACGTTCTGGTACGAAATTATTCTCATTTCTTCTAGAAAGGTAACGGACCGTCAGGTCCTGTCATAGGCGGAGGTGGAATGGCACCGCTGGCAATCATTCCATCAGCAGCCCCACTATTCATCTTGGAACCTATGATTTCACCACCCTCCTGTACTGGAGTGTAGGAATCGGTAGGATCCTGGAAGCGGGTGAACTCGCCACGGAAGTTCAGGAGTACATCTCCGGTAGCACCCTTACGGTGCTTGGCGATGATGATCTGCGCCATACCATGAAGATCGTTTCCCTTTTCATCCTGATAGATGTGATAGTATTCCGGACGATGAACGAAGAGTACCATATCGGCATCCTGCTCGATGGCTCCAGATTCACGGAGGTCGCTCAACTGTGGTCGCTTTCCTTCGAGACCCTCACGGTTTTCTACGTTACGCGAGAGCTGAGAGAGGGCGAGTACCGGGATATTCAACTCCTTGGCAAGTCCCTTGAGGGAACGAGAGATGGTGGAAACCTCTTCCTGACGGCTACCGAACTTCATACCGTTGGCATTCATCAGCTGGAGATAGTCAATCATCAACAGCTTCACCCCCTTCTCTCTCACCAGTCGGCGCGCCTTGGTTCTCAACTCAAAGACGGAGAGACCCGGAGTATCATCTATATAAATAGGTGCACCCGTGAGAGAACGGATCTTCTTGTCCAGTCGCTCCCACTCGCTTGGATCCAATTGACCGTTCAGGATCTTCTTACCCGAAATCTCGCAGACATTCGAGATAAGACGGTTGACCAGCTGAACGTTGTTCATTTCAAGCGAGAAGAATCCGATAGGCACCCCGTGATCTACCGCAACATTCTTGGCGATACTCAGCGCGAAGGAAGTCTTACCCATGGCAGGACGCCCGGCGATGATCACCAGGTCGGAAGGCTGCCATCCTGAAGTCATATCATCCATCTGCTGGTAGCCAGTAGGAATACCCGTGAGTCCGCCCTTGTTCTGGGCAGCACGCTGCAGGATATCCACGGCATCCTTGATAACCGGATCTATCTGGGTGTAATCCTGCTTCATATTACCCTGAGAGAGCTGGAAAAGCTCACCCTCGGCATGCTGCATGAGTTCGTCCACATCCACACCCTCATCATACGCCTGGGTCTCAATGTCGCCGGCATAATGGATGAGCTGTCGCTGCAGATATTTCTGCGCCAGGATTCGGGCATGGTACTCGATGTGGGCAGCCGAAGCCACCTGCGAGGAAATCTCCATCAGGTAACCCGTTCCACCAATCTTCTCGATGGCGCCCATCTTGGTAAGTTCATCCGTAACAGTCATGATATCTACGGGGCGCTCCTCCATATTCATGGTCTGAATCGCTTCGTAGATTTTCTGATGTCTCGGATCGTAGAAGGTTTGGGGTTTCAGCATCTCGGATACCACCGAAAAAGCATCGGTATCAATCATCAATGCACCCAGAACCACCTTTTCCAACTCCACCGCCTGCGGTTGCAGGTGGGCGTAGTTGGTATCTATCTGTGTCTTGTTATTGTTATTTCTGTTTGTATTTATCGGCATACTTCTTTATTTCTTCTTGCGATTGCTGGTGCTCACCTACAATCTTATTGTAGATAATCATCATATCAGTGTAGGAGCATCCATAGTCCTTCAACCATTTACTGTCTTCCTTAAAGGCTTCAAAGAATAAATCTTTATCCTTATCTACATAATAGTCATAAGTCCTGAAGAAAGGTCCCATCGCCTCTTCCGGCTGATGTTCTATCAATGCCAGGAGACCCAGCGAATAGTTGTTTAACGCCTCGGCGCCCTTATCATTCTTCATCATCTTGAAGAAGAGTCCCATCGCCTGCATCAACATATTCTCACCCGATTTTTTCATCTTCTCGAGATTACTGAAAAGCTCGTTCACTTCGGCGAAATATTCATCCAGGCGCTGATGAGCCTTCTGGAAGTTCTCTTCCGCATGTTCGCCACCTATCTTGATAAGCAGCTGTGTGAGCAAGGCTCCCGCCATCTGATTATCCGGATGGGTATAATCCAGCTCATAAGCCAGCGGCATCGCCTCTTCAAGTCGGTTGTTCGTGACGAGGAACTTCAGCTTACCCAGTTTCAACTCGAAGAGTTCCTCTTCTGAGAATGAATCCTTGAACTCCATCAGCTTGTAGAAATTCTCCAGATACTCATCAACCAGGCTGAGATTACGATAACAGATGCCCAGCTGCAGATATACCTGCTTCAGGTCAGGCTGCATCTTCAGCATCTCACAGAAGTGCTTGACAGCCATGCGAAGACGCTTCTTTCCACCCTTTTGCATACATAACCATCCCTGCATGAAGTGCATCTCCAACGTGTCGCATGGCACACCTTTCAACAGCACATCAACCAGGTCTGGGAACTCGCGGCGGAAGGAATAACGGGCTATAGCCATACGGTACTTATCGAAGAATTTATCCTGGAAAACAGGACTCGCCAATACGGCATAGGCTGGTTTGCCACCATACTGGTTGAGGATATTGAAGACTTGATCCTTCTCTATACAGAACTTGGAGAAGCGCAGGAGATTGCGGATGTAGTTGGTACGGATACGCTTTGCACGATGATCTGCAGGCTCATCGTAAAGTTCTGTAGTAATCTCTTCCTCATCTGCTGAGTTGCCGTCATCTTCATTACCCTCAGGGGCCGTGAAACAGTCCACGATATTCTCCGGCACCTCATCAGGACGGGCGATGATCAGGTTTGCCAGGGCATAGGCATCGGCAGGGCAAGACCTTGCTGTAGAACAGAAAGCCTTGCAGAACTTACTCTTCTTATCTACCAATCCGATAGCCTGGATTACATGAGGATTCTTCAGATAGAAAGGCATGAACCAATTGTACAGATGAGTATAGAAATCAGTCTGGTCTCTTAACAATTTAAACTGAGGCAAGAGGATATCGATGCCCTTATCCATCATTTCTTCCATAGAGAGTGGACTGTCCACACCCACGTTGAGATTATGGCTTCCATCCTCCTCAGTATTGATATCGACAGAACGGATAGGACTCTCTTCCGAAGTTTCCTCGTCATCATCGATTCCGAAGATATTTCTCATCTCTTCATCAGCCTCCAGCAAATCAGCTACCTTATTCTTCAGGTCGCCGAGGAAACGTTTTGACAGCGATGACATGATATCATTGGTAAAGTCGATAGACTTCTGCTCGCTGAATACAGCCACGGCAAGCAGCTTCTGGGCTTTTATGATATCGGCAAGCTGGTCTGGATCATTCTTGCAATCCTCGGTCAACTCCTCTACAAAGCTACGGAAATCAGGTAGCTGTTCGTAGCTGCCGGAATTCATGGAAACCAGCAGCCATCCCAGGAGGGCACGCACCTTCACCTCATCGTCATCTGCCTGACGGTAGATATCATAGAGCAAAGTGAATTTTCCCATATCGAAGACGGTGGCGGTGGAGAGCGTAATGGCACTCACCAGCAGCTGAGAGGTCAGGGAATCAACTGTAGGCGAAAGGATGGTGTCTATGACTGCGGCACATTCCTCATCGTCCCAAAATCCAGAAGTGACAAATCTGTCGAAGATCTTTTCGCGATACTCTTCCCACTCCTGATACAGGCGGGCAGAAGCCTCGTCCTGCTCCTCCTTCGAGAGGTCGTGGTTCAGGAAAAGCATCGCCTCTCGGGAAACGAATTTCTCGAGGGTGGGCTTCACCTCCTTGATATCTATCGCCTCGCCCTGCTTTTTCAAATCCTTGAAAATACCCTGTTCTGAACGGATATCCATCTCGATATCTACCAGAAGCTGGTCAAGCTCAGAAATAGCGTCGAAGACTAATTCTGTTCTATCCTCGGGTGTCATTTCCGGGATCTCAAGTTCCTCTGTTTTTTTGATATAATGCTTGAGAAAGCCAAGCATTTCATCAGACATCTTCTTGCACTGGAAGAGACTCATATTGGCGAGAATGGTTTTCAGCAAACCATGCACCAGACGGCGCATATAATCCGATCGGTCCTGAAAGTACATATTACCAAAGATTTGCTTGAGCATTGGTGTGCATTCGGGAAAACGCTGCTGATGAATCAACTCACGGACTTCACCAACCTTCTCCAACAATTCATCCAAATCCAGAGTGTCTTCTTCTGGGTTATTAGACTCTTCCGTCAAATTTACTTCTTCTAACATAATTGTAGTTGTTTAATTGTTAATATCTGCCACCTTTAGATCTCGCTGGCGAGGCTCCATAGCGTGACTGTACTTTAATTTTGGCAGATTGCTAACGGTTTGGGCATCAATACCATAATACTTGGCCAGTAAGGCGGCATAGTGGTGTATGCCATTCTTATTGATGCTATCAACAGCGATGTCGTAAGCTTTCACGAATCTGTCGATTTGATTTTTTCTTCGGGGTTCCGTCTTCAGTTTGCTGCGGAAGGCGATGACTCCCAACTGGAGGTTCTTGTCTCTACTATCCGCCAGTGCCATATGCTTTGCCATTCTTGCCTGTGTGGCGTATGGCTCCGGCATCCAGGCGGCATCCATCTCATTGTTGAGGAGCATGCGCAGGCGGATGTTCAGGTCGTTGATCTGCACGCGATATACATCATACTTGGTCTTCACGCTGTCGATGACAAGCGTAGAGAGATAATCGGTGGCAGAATGACGGGTCATGGCTATCATCTTGTCTGACAGCTGCTTCAGCTCCGAGATACGCGCCTTGCGGTTAGTAATGAGCTGCCAGTACAGATTGGTAGAGACAGGATAGAAGAGCTGTGTACCCTGCTTCTGCAGGCGGGCAGCTCTCACCAGGTCGGTCACCGTACCCTCTACCCTCTTTCGGGAGATGGCTGTATCGCAGTCCATCTGCGCATTGTAGCGATAGAGATGTACCGTTACTCCCTGCTTCAGGAAGATGCTGTCCTCGTAAGCCAGATATACCGGAAGGCAATCGAGCGTAGGCATCACACCCACCTTGAGCGAAGCCCGGTCGATACTGTCGAGTCGGGCCTTCTCCTGTTTGCTCAGTCGCAGTCGCTTCTGCTGTGAATCGCCGCAACTGGCCATTCCCAGCAGAAGTGCTGAAACCAGACATATCATGATTGAAAATTTCTTCATTGTATTTTTACTCTACATTCTTCATCGTATATACTCTGACATAGAGATTTTTACGCTATCAGAGCTTACTCCACATAAAGCACGAGTCCCTTCAGGTATTCGCCTTCAGGATGATAGATGTTGATAGGATGATCGGCTGGCTGATGCAACTGGTGCAGGATGCGAACCTTTCTTCCTGCCTGGGCTGCTGCAGTAAACACAGCGTTGCGGAAATTATCCTTGGTTACCACCTGAGAGCAGCTGAAGGTGAAGAGGATTCCACCCTTCTTGATTCTCTGCAATCCCTTTACATTCAGGCGGGTATATCCCTTCAGCGCATTGCGCAGCGCCGCACGGTGCTTGGCAAAGGCAGGAGGATCGAGGATGATGAGATCATACTGCTGGTCGTGATCATCCAGATATTTGAACGCATCCTCGCAGAATGCCTCGTGGCGTGGGTCGCCAGGGAAGTTGAGGGCGATGTTCTCATTGGTCAGCTCGATTGCCTTGGCGCTGCTGTCCACGGAGTGAACCGCCTTGGCATTGCCGCGCATGGCATAGACAGAGAAACCGCCGGTATAGCAGAACATGTTGAGCACGCTCTTGCCCTTGGCGTAATGCTCGAGCAGGGAGCGGTTCTCACGCTGATCTACGAAGAAACCGGTCTTCTGACCGCGCAGCCAGTCGATATGGAACTTCAATCCGTTCTCCACAGCCACGTCATCGGCATCACCACCCAGGATAAAGCCATTCTCCTGGCGCAGGTCAGCCTTGTATGGCAGGGTGGTCTCGCTCTTGTAGTAGATGTTCTGCAGCTCATCGCCCATCACCTGCTTCAGCGCCTTGGCAATCTCCATGCGGCATACATGCATACCCACACTGTGAGCCTGCATCACGGCTGTAGGACCATAGCAGTCGATAACGAGACCCGGCAGGTTATCTCCCTCGCCATGCACCAGTCGATAGGTATTGTTGTCTGGATTGCCGGCAATATCTACCGCCAGTCGCATCCTGTAAGCCGACTCCAGTCGGGCGCACCAGAATTCGTTGTCGATATCCACATCGCTGAAAGATAATACTCTCACGGCGATGGAACCGATCTGATAGTGACCGATGGCGATGAAGTCGCCGGAAGAAGTGAAAACCCTTACGGTTTCACCTTCCTCTATATCATTGTCCATGCGCTGGATAGCGCCGGAGAATATCCATGGATGGAATCTCTTGAGAGATTCTTCTTTTCCCTTCTTTAAATATACGTTCTTATACATTATTATATTATATAGTCTTTAATATTGCTCGCATGTGGAAAATTTAGAGGAAGTGATACTTCTTTAACTTCAATAAATTCTCTCCTTAACGAAAGCTTGAATACATGAACCTAGGACTCTACCAGTTCGTAATCGTCGGTCTTGCAGAGCCGGTTGAACTCCTCGTAGAGATGAATGCAGCACCATGCATCCGTAGCGGCATATCTGCACTGAGCCTCTCTGAGCTCCTGGGCTTCCCAGTTGCTGAGTCGCTGCGCCTTGCTGATTTTCTGATGGAAGAGGTTGGCGTAGATTTTCTGCAGGCTCATATCCTTGATGCCGAATTTCTTAGCCACATCCTGTAACTCGATGAAATATCCCGGCTTGAAATCGCATCTGCGATGCAGCTGCAGGATGTCATCATGCCAAGACAATCCCACTTTTGGCACCCTTTTATCCTCCAGGAATCGGATGATGGCTGGTGTCATACCCGTGAGATGCAGGCGGAAGAGATAGCAGGTATCGCGGGTACTCACCTGCAGCAGCGATACCTGGAAGTGCATACCCTTGGAGAAACTTGGTCGTGTCTCGGTATCCACACCCAGAATATCCTGTCCCAGGAGATATTCAACAGCGGCATCTGTATCTTCAGCCTTATCTATCACTATCATTTTGCCAGGAAAGAGAATTCGAGGCAAGCTATTGACAGTTTTCTTTTCGAAACTAGTGAAAATTATCTTCATTACTGCTATTTATTCATTACAAGTTGCAAAATTAGCAAAAAATCCCGAAAAAAAGGAGCGTTTCTCAATCTTTTTTGCTAATTTTGCAGTTAAATATTAAAAAGAAATAGAAAAATGGCAAAGAAAAGAACATCAGGCAAAACTAAATCATTTAGCGAAGCCATTGGTTTACAATATATTTTCAACAATACGATTACCGATTTCTTCCTCGGACTCGCCTTGCTCGTAGTTGCTGTCGTCATGATGTTGGCGATGATTTCCTTCCTCAGTACGGGCGCTGCCGACCAGAGCTTGTTGGAGAACCTGCAGCCCGGAGAATGGACCAACACCCAGCAGATGTTCCAGAACTACTGCGGATCCCTGGGAGCCATCCTCTCCTATTGGCTGATGGCGGTGAACTTCGGTTTCCCTGCCTTCTTGATCCCCTGCTTCGTGGTGATGGTGGCTTTCCAGCTGATGAATGTCTATCGCGTGAATCTTTGGAAGTGGTTCTTCTGCATGATGGCGGTGATGATCTGGTCATCCGTCACCTTCGCCAAGTTCCTCACTCCTATCTTCGGCAGTCTCATCTTCAATCCGGGCGGAAAGCACGGAATGTATGTGGTCCAGGCCCTGGAGAATGTCATCGGTCCTCCGGGACTCACCTCCATCCTCTTCTTCGTGGCGATCGCATTCCTCACCTATATCACCACCGAGACCATCACCATCGTGAGAAAGGCTCTCAACCCTATCGGCTATATATCTAATAAGGTGAAATTCGAGATTACCAACCATAGGGAGAAGCAGGAGGAGGATAATGCCATCGATGAAGCTTACCGGAATGCTGCCCAGGGTGTGGTGCAGGATGAGGAGGATGAGATGGACGAGAACTCCGAGACTTCCCAGACTAAGGAGACAACTCCTAACCAGGGGGCTGCCGAGATCCAGGAAAGTTCTCTGCAGCAGGAAATGGACAAGGAGCAGAAAGACGGAAATGAGAAGACTGCCTCGCCAATCGACCTCGATGCAGCCGCTGCCGATGACAGCCAGCAGGCTGATGCCGACAAGAACGTGGCAGCTCCGAGTCTGATTCAGCAGCAGCGCGAACTCAGAGCACAGCGCGCAGAAAGAGAGCGCCAGGAGATGGCTGCTGCCGCTGCCGCTTCGGCTCATATCGGAATGGATATCTCTGTGGCTACTGGAGAGGAGAAGGCTACCAGCAACACCGTAAGCAATGCCGAGGTGCTCAATACGCCTATCAATCCGAAGGAGCCGTTCACTAGATACAAGTACCCTACCCTCAACCTGCTGAAGAAATACGACGACCAGGAGGTGTCTATCGACGAAGAGGAGCAGAAGGCCAACAAGAACCGAATCATCGAGGTGCTGGGCAACTTCGGCGTACAGATCAAGACCATCCGTGCCACCGTGGGTCCTACCATCACCCTCTACGAGATCCAGCCTGCCGAGGGTGTGCGCATCTCCAAGATCAAGAACCTGGAGGATGATATCGCCCTGAGCCTCGCTGCCCTGGGTATCCGTATCATCGCTCCTATCCCTGGCAAGGGAACCATCGGTATCGAGGTGCCTAATGCCAAGGCGAACATCGTGAGCATGGAGAGTATCCTGAACTCCAAGAAGTTCCAGGAAACCAAGATGGAACTGCCTATCGCGCTGGGTAAGACCATCACCAACGAGGTGTTCATGGTGGATCTGGCGAAGATTCCTCACCTGCTCGTTGCCGGTGCTACCGGTCAGGGTAAGTCTGTTGGTCTCAACGCCATCATCACTTCCCTGCTCTACAAGAAGCATCCTAACGAACTGAAGCTGGTGCTCATCGACCCTAAGAAGGTGGAGTTCAGCGTATATTCACGCATCACCAACAAGTTTATGGCTGCCGTTCCGGACGAGGAGGAGCCTATCATCACCGACGTAACCAAGGTGGTGAGAACGCTGAACAGCCTCTGTGTGCTGATGGACAGCCGCTACGACCTGCTGAAGAAGGCGGGAGCCAGAAACATCAAGGAGTATAATCAGAAATACGTGAACCACAGACTGAAACTGACTGACGGTCACGAATTTATGCCATACATCGTAGTGATTATCGATGAGTTTGGAGATTTGATCATGACAGCCGGCAAGGAGGTGGAGCTTCCTATCGCCCGCATCGCCCAGCTGGCACGTGCCGTGGGCATCCACATGATCATCGCTACCCAGCGTCCTACCACCAGCATCATCACCGGTAACATCAAGGCAAACTTCCCGGGCCGTATCGCCTTCAAGGTAACTTCGGCCATCGACTCCAAGACCATCCTCGACAGAACGGGAGCCAACCAGCTCATCGGTCGTGGTGATATGCTCTATCTCAACGGCAACGAACCGGTGCGTGTTCAGTGCGCCTTCGTAGATACTCCAGAGATTGAGCGCATCAACGAATACATCTGCGACCAGCCTGGTCCTATCGAACCGATGGAATTGCCTGAGCCAGCCAGCGAGGATGGCGGTGCAGGAGGTGGAGGCAGCGTAGATGCCCGCAACCTGGATCCATATTTCGAGGAGGCAGCCCACGCCATCGTTCTCTCGCAGCAGGGCAGCACCAGTATGATCCAGCGCCGTTTCAGCATCGGCTACAACCGTGCCGGCCGACTGATGGACCAGCTTGAGGCAGCAGGCATCGTAGGAGCCGCTCAGGGCAGTAAGCCAAGAGAGGTACTCCTGCAGGATGAGAACCAGCTCAATACATTGCTGATGCAGCTGAGAAACTCGTAATTTGAATAATACAATAAACAGTAAGGATATGAAAAAGATTTTAGCTATCGCTTTCGCAGCGATGATGAGCCTGGGCACCATGGCGCAGACAGCCCAGCAGGTGCTCGACAAGACCGCTGCCGTTATCGGCAACAAGAAGGGCGCTACCGCCAACTTCAAGCTGTCTAGTCCTAAGTACGGCTCGGCAAGCGGTACCATCACCATCAAGGGTAACAAGTTTAATGCGCGCACACCGGAAGCCATCGTATGGTATAACGGCAAGACGCAGTGGACCTATATGAAGAAGACCAACGAGGTGAACGTGAGCAACCCTACCCAGGCCAAGCAGATGTCGATGAATCCTTATACCTTCATCCACATCTACAAGACAGGATATAAGAGCACCCTCAAGACTGTGGGCGGCAACTATCAGGTGCATCTCGTAGCCAACAACCAGAAGCGTACCGTGGCAGAGATGTATATCACCATCAACAAGAACACCCACGTGCCATCGCAGGTAAAGATGCGCCAGGGCTCTACCTGGAGCACCATCGATATCTCTGGTTTCAAGGCAAAGGGCGTTTCCAACAATTCCTTCGTCTTCAACAGCAAGGAATTCCCTGGAGCAGAAGTTATCGACCTGAGATAATATTACAGATAATATTATGTGTAATATTACAGATGTTATTGAAGATAATATTAAGATAATAATAAAGCTTTATAAATGTTTAAAACCAAACTAAAATGAAAGATCTCAAACCTATCATCTCACAGTTCGATATCATCGGAACTGTAAATGAGGTAAAACCTCTCGGTAATGGACTCATCAATGACACCTACAAGGTGACAACAGTAGAAGACGATGCACCAGACTATGTTCTCCAGCGCATCAACGACTCTATCTTCACCGATGTAGATCTCTTGCAGCATAATATCGAGGAAGTAACTACCCACATCCGCCAGCAGCTCGAAAAGCAGGGCGCTGACGACATCAACCGCAAGGTGCTCACCTTCGTGAAAGCCAGCAACGGCAAGACCTATGTAAAAGACGAAGACCAGCAGTACTGGCGCATTTCCGTCTTCATTCCTCGTGCCATCACCCAGGAGGCTGTAAACCCAGAGAGTTCTTACTACGCTGGAAAGACCTTCGGAGAGTTCGAGGCTCAGCTTACCGATATCACCGACCGCCTCGGCGAAACTATCCCTGATTTCCACAACATGGAACTGCGCCGCGACCAGCTCCGTCAGGCTGTCAAGGAAGACCGTGCAGGACGCGCAGAAGGCGTGAAGGATTTCATCGCAGAAATAGAGAATTATATGGATGAGATGTGTCTCTGCCAGCGCCTCTTCCGCGAGGGCAAGTTGCAGAAGCATGTCTGCCACTGCGATACCAAGGTCAACAACATGATGTTTGATGAAGAGGGTCGCGTATTGTGCGTCATCGACCTCGATACCGTGATGCCATCACTCTTCGTGAGCGATTACGGCGATTTCCTCCGCACGGCAGCGAATACCATCGCCGAGGATTCTCCAGAGTTCGAGAAGATAGATTTCCGTATGGACATCTTCGAGTCGTTCACCCGCGGCTATGTGGAGTCAGCATCAGCCTTCCTTTCTCCACTGGAGATTTCCCTGCTTCCTCATGCAGCCGAGCTCTTCCCATACATGCAGGCAGTCCGCTTCCTCTGGGATTACCTCAACGGCGACCACTACTGGAAGTGCAAGTATCCTGAGCACAACCTCGTAAGAGCCAAGAACCAGTGGCATCTCTTCCTCAAGGCGAAGGAACACGAGGCAGAGATGAAGGCATTCATCGAAAAACTGTAGTTAAAGGAGTTAAAGGAATTAAGAAGTTAACTACATAACACTTTATCTCCTTTAACTCCATAACCCCCAAAAGACAATGAGTAATATTTATAAGAAATTATCTGTTGGCAACCTGATGGCAATGGCAGTAACCTTGCCTATGGTTGCCAACACAACCAACACAGCATCATCCCCTCTGCTTCCATCCGCTCCCGATGCCCAGAAGGCAGCCCAGACCGTGAAGACTGGAGATGTTCAGATTCTCAGAATCAATCCTACGCTGGTGGAGATTGTCTTCGCCAACCAGCAACGTGTCGCCGTAGATTTCTATGGCGAAAGTGTTTTCCGTATCTTCGAAGATCATAACGATGGCGTGATGAGAGCACCCGAGGCTAAGCCTGAGGCAAGCATCCTGGTGGATAATCCACGCACCGCCCTGAATCACAAGCAGGTAAAGGTGGAGGAGAAGGATAACTCCATCATCCTTTCTACCACCAAGGCACAGGTCATCTTCGACAAGGCTACCCAGCTCTTCAAGATCATCAACCTAGAAGACGGGAAGACCGTGGCAGAGCAGAGCGCTCCGGCACAGTTTACACCCGAAAAGGTAACCCTCAGCCTGCGCGAGCTGCCGGATGAGTATTTCTTCGGCGGCGGCGTACAGAACGGAAGATTCTCTCACAAGGGTGAGAAAATCGAAATCGTCAACACCAACAACTGGGTAGATGGCGGAGTGGCTTCCCCTGCCCCATTCTATTGGTCAACCGCTGGCTACGGCTTTATGTGGTACACCTTCAAGCCAGGTCTCTACGACTTCGGTTCTACCCACAACGGAAAGGTAGAACTCTCTCACGAATCCAAGAACTTAGACGTTTTCTTCATGGTGGGCAAGAAACCTACCGATCTGCTCGATGGCTATTACCAGCTCACCGGAAACCCTGTATTGCTCCCTAAGTTCGGCTTCTACGAGGGCCATCTCAATGCATACAACCGCGACTACTGGAAGGAGGCCGACAAGGGCCGGACCATGGTGTTCGAGGACGGAAAGGCGTATAAGGAAAGCGCCAGCGACAAGACCGGCATCAAGGAATCGCTGAATGGCGAGAAGAACAACTACCAGTTCTCGGCTCGTGCGGCAATCGACCGCTATGTGAAGCACGACATGCCGCTGGGATGGTTCCTGCCAAACGATGGATACGGAGCCGGATACGGTCAGGAGACTACCCTGGACGGCAACATCCAGAACCTGAAGAAATTCGGTGATTACGCCCGCAAGCAGGGCGTGGAGATCGGACTCTGGACCCAGTCAGACCTGCATCCGAAAGACAGCATCGAGGCGCTCCTGCAGCGCGACATCGTGAAGGAGGTGGGAACCGCTGGCGTAAGAGTGCTCAAGACCGATGTGGCTTGGGTAGGCGATGGATATTCCTTCGGACTGAATGGTGTGGCAGACGTGGCTAAGATCATGCCTTACTATGGCGAGAATGCCCGCCCGTTCATCATCTCGCTCGACGGATGGGCTGGTACACAGCGATACGCATCCGTCTGGTCGGGCGACCAGACCGGTGGCGACTGGGAGTACATCCGCTTCCACATCCCTACCTTCATCGGCGCCGGACTTTCGGGTATCTCTAACATCACATCTGATAACGATGGTATCTTCGGCGGAAAGAATCCGATCGTCAACATGCGAGAGTTCGAATGGAAGGCCTTCACCGCGATGGGGCTGAACATGGATGGCTGGGGCAGCAATGCCAAGTATCCTCATATCCTGGGCGAACCGGTTACTTCCGTCAACCGCTGGTATTTGAAGCTCAAGTCAGAGCTGATGCCATACATCTACACGGCAGCCCATGAGGCTGTAACCGGCAAGCCGCTGGTAAGAGCCATGTTCCTCGACGAAGCCAACCCTTATACCCTGGGCAAGGCAACGCAGTATCAGTTCATGTGCGGTCCGTCGTTCCTCGTGGCTCCTATCTACAAGGAAACCAAGATGGACAAGGAGGGCAACGATATCCGCAACGGCATCTACCTGCCGCAGGGCGAATGGGTGGATTACTTCAGCGGACATATATATAAAGGTGGAAGAATCATCAACGAGTTTGAGGCTCCCTACTGGAAACTGCCTGTCTTCGTGAAGCGAGGCGCCATCATCCCGATGGTAAATCCTAACAACAACGTATCGCAGATAGACAACACCCAGCGCATCTTCGAACTCTATCCATACGGCGAAACCCATTACGCCCTCTATGATGATGACGGCAAGACCGAGCTTTACCGACTGGGCGAGCACGCCACCACCAACATCACCTCTTCCCTGCAGAAAGACCGTCTCAACGTACATATCTACAAGACCACGGGCCACTTCCAGGGTCAGGAGAAGAACCAGGCTACAGAGCTGCGCATCAATCTGAGCCAGATGCCTAAGAAGCTGGCGGCGAAGATTGGCGGAAAGAGCGTGAAGCTGAACCAGGTGAATTCGCTCAACGAACTCCGCAACACCGGAAATGCGTGGTTCTTCGACGAGGCTCCACAGCTCAACCGCTTCGCCACACCGGGCAGCGACTTCGAGAAGATGGATATCCGCAAGAATCCGATGGTATATTTACGACTGGCGAAGACCGACATCACCGCCAACGACGTAGAGCTCCGCATGGATGGCTATCAGATGGATGATGCCGATGTGCTGCTCCACGCCAGCGGTGCCCTCGCAGCTCCTCAGGTAACGATGAAGGACAGCCAGAGCCCTAACAAGGCATTCGAGCTGCTGGCTACCTGGAATAAGCAGGCCAACGCCGACTACTACGAGGTAAAGGTGGATGGCGTGATTCATTCTACCATCCGCAGCACCGAGTTCACCATCGAGAACCTGAAGCCGGAAACCGATTACGAGGTGCAGGTGAGAGCCGTGAACAAGGACGGCGTCTCTGAATGGACCACCGTTCAGGCGCATACCATCAAGGACCCTCTCGATGAAGCCATCCGCAACATCACAGCCACCAACTCTGCGAAGGACTGGGAAGGTCTGGAGGTTTCGAAGATGTTCGACTTCAACGAGAAGAACTTCTGGCATACCGACTACTACAAGAAGGAAGGTGTGCTGCCATTCGATGTAACCCTCAACCTCAACGGCATCGCCAAGCTCGAGAAGATTCACTATCTCCCGGCTTCTGAGCGCGAGACCAACGGACAGATCCAGAAGGGTAAGTTCGCCATCAGCAACGACGGCATCAACTGGACCGAGACCGGAAGCTTCGACTGGAAGAACGAGAATGCCGTTAAGGAATACCAGTTCCAGGGCAACCCGGAGGCTCAGTACATCAGGATGACCGTAGAGGAAGCCCGAGGCGGAATGGGTTCGGGTGCCGAGATGTACGTATTCAAGGTTCCGGGCAGCAAGATGGAGAAGACTGGCGACATCAACCACGACGGACGCATCGACGAGAACGACCTCACCTCTTACCTCAACTACTGCGGATTGCGCAGGGGCGACAAGGACTTCGAGGGCTACGTAAGCAAGGGCGATATCAACGGCAACGGTCTCATCGACGCCTACGATATCTCCGTGGTGGCTACCCAGCTCAAGAGCGGAGTAAGCAGCAAGAAGGTGCCAGCCGTAGAGGGCAGCATCAGTCTCGCAGCCGACAAGAAGATGTACAAGGCAGGCGAAACCATCACCCTCACTGTAAAGGGCAAGGGTCTCGTATCGCTCAATGCCCTGAGCTTCGCCCTGCCATACAGCGCCACCGAATACGAGTTCATCGGAGTGGATGTGAAGGATATGGGCAAGATGGAGAACCTCACCAAGGACCGTCTGCACTCAGATGGCAGCAAGGTGCTCTACCCTACATTCGTCAACATCGGCGAGCAGCCAGCCGTAGAGGGCACCCGCGATCTCTTCACCATCAAGTTCAAGGCAAAGAAGGCATACAAGCCAGCCTTTCAGCTCAACCAGCTGATGATGGTAGATAAATTCCTGGGAGTAAAGACCGGGAAATAGTAGTAGATAAATTCCTGGGCATAAAGACCGGGAAATAATCGATTTTTTGTGAATAAATATTTAATTCTGTAAATTATCTAAAATTAATACCTATTATTTTGGATTTTTTACAGAATTATTTGGTAGATAGAAATAAATTCATTATCTTTGCAACGTAAAAATCAATCAAATAAGAGGAGTATGAAAAAAACAGAAGCTTACAACAGATTGGTGGATAAAGGTATCCGACCATCAGTACAGAGACTTGCAATCCTGGACTACCTGATCAAGCACCCTACCCACCCAAACATCGAAGACGTTTACAGGGCATTAGAGAATAAGGTACCGACCCTAAGCCGTACCACAGTATATAATACGCTCCGCATGCTGAGTGAGGTAAATGCAGCCCAGATGATCACCATCGACGAGCACCGCGTATGCTATGATGGCAACATCGAGCCACACGTTCACTTCTACTGCAAGGAGTGCGGCAAGATCATCGACCTCTTCGATGAGCCAGCACCACGGGTAACAGAGACCAAGGTGATTGGTGGCAACATCGTGCAGGAGGAGCAGCTCTACTACAAGGGCATCTGTTCAGATTGCGCCAAGAAGATGGAGAAGAAGACGAATTAATAGTAACAAGATAATATAAAAATAAGAACATTTTAATACATTAACATTATGAAGAAGAAATTTATTTGCACCGTTTGTGGTTACATCTATGAGGGTACAGAGGCACCAGAGAAGTGCCCTATTTGCAAGGCTCCAGCCAGCAAGTTCAAGGAGATGGAAGATACAGTAGATGATGATATGACATTCGCTACTGTACACGTTCTCGGTCAGGCATATAAGGATAGCGTCAATGAGGAGGTTATCAAGGGTTTAAAGGATCACTTCGCAGGTGAGTGTGGCGAGGTAGGTATGTATCTTGCAATGGCTCGCCAGGCAGACCGCGAGGGTTATCCAGAGATTGCAGAGGCTTACAAGCGCTATGCGTTCGAGGAGGCAGACCATGCATCTCGCTTTGCAGAGTTGCTGGGTGAGGTTTTGGGTGATACAAAGAGCAATCTCGAGGCTCGCATTGCAGCTGAGAAGGGTGCTTGCGAGGACAAGTTCCGCATTGCCAAGCTTGCCAAGGAGCAGGGTTCTGATGCTATCCACGATACTGTTCATGAGATGGCTAAGGACGAGGCTCGCCACTGTGCAGGTTTCGCAGGTCTTTACAAGAGATACTTCAAGTAAGACATTTTTTTTCGATACTAAGTCTTGGAGCCCGGTTCCGAATCATAAAGATTCAGGACCGGGCTCCTTCGTTTTCTGGAGAAATTGTACTATGTACGCGTACTAGTACTATCTTCCTCTGATGCTGCCATGATACCCAGGGTGCGAGGTACCTAAGAGGGTGTTCAGTATTCAGTATTCAGTTTTTTTCGCGATAGTTACCCTTTCTATGGTTATAAATTATAAGTAATTATTTTATATTATATATATATAAATTTATATATATATAATATACTATCTATACAGAGGATGGTAACAAGAGCGAAAAAAACTGAATACTGAATACTGAATACGTTTCCATGTAATCGGGTATTACTTCATAATATACTGATTTATAACGCAAAACATAGTTTTCGATACCGTAAAAACATAGAGATGCGCCCCATAAGAAATAGAGTCCGTTTTTTACGAAGTTTCAAATTGTAAGTATTTTGCTGAAAATCGCTCCTTATTACATGCCTAAATTTGGCAGCTGCCGAAAATCTTTGTATCTTTGCACCAGCAATCGAAGGAACAGCCTTTTGTGCCTAAGGGCGGTCATAATAGAAGACCGCAGCTGGTCTTAAATGATGGCAGGCGCCGGTCATCTATTAAGACCCAAAAACGGGGCAAAAACAAGGGCTACCCGGGTAGTTGTGATTTACTAGAACTTTAAAACGAAACAGAGTATGATTAACTACAGCATCGTAATGCGCAGCGTGAACGCAAACCTCCT
>USRA01000040.1 GCA_900557035.1 uncultured Prevotella sp.
CCAAGAGCGCAGACCGTAAGTGGTTCAATCCTCTGGTATGTCTCTTGATGGTGGCACATATCGTCATCAATATCTTCCCAACAGAAGCCACAGAGGCATTTGGCGGCATGTACACCACTGGTCCTGCTGCCGGTGTCTTGAAGACCATTCTGGCTCTGGGTACCCTCATCGTGATGGTACAGGCCAAGGAGTGGTTGAGCCGTGAGAACACAGCCTTCAAGGAGGGTGAGTTCTATATGTTGATTATCTCTACCTTGCTGGGTATGAACATGATGGTTAGTGCTAACCACTTCCTCCTGTTCTTCCTCGGTCTCGAGATGGCATCCGTGCCAATGGCTTGCTTGGTAGCCTTTGATAAGTACCGTCACAATTCTGCTGAGGCAGGTGCCAAGTTCGTTCTTACCGCTACTTTCTCCAGCGGTGTGATGATCTACGGTATCTCTCTGCTCTATGCAGCTTGCGGTACTTTGTACTTCGAGGATATGGCTAACGTCATCACTGCGTCTCCATTGACCATCGCTGGTATGGTATTCTTCTTCAGTGGTCTGGGCTTCAAGATTTCCTTGGTTCCTTTCCACTTCTGGACAGCCGATTCATACCAGGGTGCACCAACTACTGTAACAGGTTACCTCTCAGTAGTATCTAAGGGTGCTGCAGCGTTCACACTCTGCGCCATCCTTATGAAGGTGTTCCAGCCAATGGTAGAGTACTGGACCGTATTGCTTTACATCGTGATTGTACTTTCTATCACAATCGCCAACCTGTTTGCCATCCGTCAGAGCGACCTGAAGCGTTTCATGGCATTCTCTTCTATCTCTCAGGCAGGTTACATCATGCTGGCAGTGGTAGGTAACTCAGCGATGAGCGTTACAGCCCTGACTTACTATGTATTGATTTACGTAGTAGCCAACCTGAGCGTCTTTGCCATCATTGCTTCTATCGAGGAGCACAACAACGGTACTGTTCAGATGGACAGCTACAACGGTTTGTACAAGACCAACCCACGTCTGGCATTCCTGATGACATTGGCATTGTTCTCATTGGGTGGTATTCCTCCATTCGCTGGTATGTTCTCTAAGTTCTTTGTGTTCATGGCAGCGGTACAGGGAGCCGACATCCATACCTCTCTCGGTGGTTGGGCATACGGCGTAGTATTCATAGCTTTGGTTAACACCGTATTGAGCTTGTACTACTATCTGCTCATCGTGAAGGCGATGTTTATCAAGCATAGCGATAACCCATTGCCAACCTTCCAGAGCGCCTACTCTACCAAGTTGGCACTTGCTATCTGCACAGTAGGTATCGTAGCCTTCGGTATTTGTTCATTCGTATTCGACTGGATTTCAGTTGCTGCGAATGCATAAATCATCAATAATTTATAAAATCCCGGCAATCGTCAAAGATTGCTGGGATTTTTTTTTGTTTTGTCTAAAAATAACAGTACCTTTGCACCCGATAAGAGGCATGGTGTCTCCAAGTAAATATTAAGCATTATAAAAAATGGATAAGTTACCGATGAATGATGTTCCGATGCTCGTAAGTGCCATCAACTTCCTGCTTCGTGACCACGAGTTTGAATCACTCGATGAAATCTGCAATCACTTCAATGTGAACCGTGCAGCATTAGAAACCAAAATGGCTACTCAGGGCTTTGAGTGGTCAGAAGCGCAGCATAAATTCTGGTAAAACCAAACATTATCAATTATAAACTATTAATTTAAAACAATGAATTCACCTCGACCCTTGTGGAAATCTGTACAAGATTACGTGATGATTGCGATAGGAATGATTTCCTATTGTATCGGATGGAATGTGTTCTTATTGCCGATTAACGTAACGGCAAGTGGATTGCCAGGTGTGGCCAGTATCATCTTCTGGGCTACAGGCTGTCCGGTTCAAATTCCTTATTTGATTGCCAATGGCGTCCTGCTGTTGGCGGGTTTAAAAGTCCTGGGATTTAAATTCTGTCTTAAAACCGTCTATGCTGTAGCTATTGTCACTGCATTGACTTCCCTTATCTCTTCGGGCTATATCGTGATACCGGAGTTGCTTCACGACCAGCCATTATGGTCAGCCTTCCTGGGAGCCGTATTCTGCGGTTGCGGTATCGGTCTTGGATTCTCGGTAGGCGGCAGTACCGGTGGTACGGATATCATTGCAGCCATTGTCAACAAGTACCGTGACATTTCTCTCGGTCGAGTGATTATGATCTGCGATATCATCATCATCACTTCCAGTTATCTGGTAGTTCATGATATCGAGAAGATCTTCTATGGTTATGTGGTACTCTGCGTGCAGGCATTCTGCATCGACCAGGTGGTAAACAGTCGCCGCAGGAGTGTGCAGTTCTTCATCATTTCTCAGAAGTATGAGGAGATAGGCAAGCGCATCAATGTGGATGCTGAGCGAGGAGTTACCGTGGTGAATGCTTCAGGTTTCTATTCAGGTCAGGATGTGAAGATGCTGTTCGTACTTGCCAAGCAGCGCCAGGCACCTACTATCTTCCGCATGATATCAGAGATTGATCCACACGCCTTCGTCAGCCAGAGCGCAGTGATTGGCGTATATGGTAATGGATTTGATGAATTCAAATATAAAGCTAAGAAAGAGCATGGAGTTTAATCTTAACTAAAATATCCCCCATCCTGCTTGCGAAAACAGGATGGGGGATGTTGTTTTATATTATATTCATTTTCGATTTCAACAGCCTGATTTCATCCAGGCTTAACCCTGTCATTTCCATAATAGTGGTATCATCTAAGCCCTTCACCAGCATCTTTCTGGCAATCTCAAGGCTTCGTTGGGACATACCTTTTTCCATACCTTCCGCTATTCCTTCTTCCTTACCTTTTTGGTATCTGTCATCCAGGAGGGTTCTTTCAACACTTACGGAATCCCAGAACTTGTCGTAGGCTCTGAGTTCGGCAATCTGTAAAGCCGGAAATTTCCAACTCTTCTACGGCTTTTCCAATTTCCGGGTCATTAAGCAGGTCGGCTGGAATCTTCTTCGTATTGGAATTGATTTCCGTGAGGAAACGGAGCCACAAGACCATTATGCGCTTGTCGGTGATGGAGTGTGGAGTGAACTTCGGAAGTTCTATGAAGGTGAAATGCAAGCCTTCTATCACCTTGTTGCTGTCCTTGTCATGCACGATGCGATAGTTGTGGATGAAATCCGGAGTATCATGCGCAATGATATCATTCACAAGATTCAAGGAATATACGGGTTGCAGTTCGCTGTATTTTCCTCCCTTTTTAGCCTGACTCACATAGAGCTTGGATGCATTGAACAGTACTCGTTGCTGGAAAGCGTCAGACCATTCCATCTGCATTTCCACACAGAACTTTCTGCCTCTTGCATCTGTGCAAAGTACATCCACAATGGTGTTCTTGCCCCCTTCTAGCTGGGGAACAAGTTCTGTAGGCAGATACTTTATCTCGTGTATCTGCTCTTCTTCGCTGAGAGGCAGCAGTGCGTTCAGAAGGCTGATCATTCTTTTAGGATGATTTCCGAATATCTTCTTGAACGTAAGGTCTGCCTTAGGATCTAAGTACTTCATAACCATCCGTTTTAAAATTATATAGCGCAAAGTTGCGACTTTATTTTCAAACCTGCAAGAGTTTTCCGTGAAAAGTTTCAGAAAAAGTTAGGCTCATATTTTTAAGGTAAAGATCTGTGTAAATCTGTGTAATCTGTGGGACAAAGAATAAATCTCAGAACAAATCCCACAGATTACACAGATTTTCACAGATTCAAGGCTTGAGGGATATACAGGAAGAGATCACTCTTACAGGAAGAGATCACGCTTAGGCATCTGTGGCATATATTTCTTGCGCAGCTTCTCGAAGAATGCCATGGTGTCGTTGCTGAAGCCATGCCCCTTCCAGGTAGAGGTGTTGGTGACGAGAATCCAGCACTGACCATCGGGATATTTCAGTACCAGCGCAGAGGTGCCGGCAAGGGAACCCGTGCGAATCCATGGACGGTTGCTCTTCGGCGTGTAGTTCCAACCTATGGAGTACTGATGGTTGGGCTGCTCCTGCGTCATAAACAGCACACTCTTCCTGCTCAGGATATCCTTGACATGAGGCATGCCGTCGATGCTTGCAATGAGGCGCGACAGTTCGGCTGCCGATCCGCACCAGGCTCCAGCTCCCGATAGTCGGGGAAGATCGGTATCGCCATAGCACTTCTCTACCATCCTGCCGCTGTTGTTGTATTCATATACCGGGATGCTGCCCTGGTGCATGTAATACTTCGTCTCGTTAGGACGGCGGTCCTTGTAATAGGTGCCCGCAATGTGCATGTCGAAACAGCCGGCTGGCTGGAGAACATACTTCTGGATGAAGTTCTCGTATTTCATTCCGCTCTTCTTCTCTACAATCAACGAGAGAATCATATAGCCCAGATTGCTGTAGCACTTGCCCTCGCCCGGCGTATAACCCAGATGACGCTTCAGGAGAATCCTGAGCAGGGTAGGATGGTCGGGAGGCGTGGTGAGGCGGTTCTGCATCATGATGTAACGGGTGGAGGATACCGGGTCGCCGGCATAGTTGTTGAAACCTGCCTGGTGGCGCAGCAGCTGCTCTACGGTGATGTTGTAGTAGCGCTGGTCCCGGATACTGTTATTGTAGGTGGTATCGCAGAGGATACCCTTCTGTCCGAACACCTTGTCGCCCATGTGCAGCTTCTTCATCTCTACGAGCTTCATGATGCCCACTGCGGTGATGAGCTTGGATACGGAGGCAAAGCGCATCAGCATGTTGGGTTCCATGCGGATGCCCCTTTCCTTGTCTGCCCATCCGAATCCACGGGCATAGAGCAGGGAGTCGTTGCGGGTGATGACGAGCTGGGCACCGTTGATTTCCCATCTCTTGAGGTATCTCTCGATGACGGAATCCATCTCCTGGTATGCCTTTCCCTCGGTGAGGGCATTGGTGATGGAATCGTTGATATGTACCGCAGGCAGTGAATCTGCTGACTTCTCCTTGTCGGATGAGGTGCAGCGCGATACGCAGCTGTGGGTGGTCCATCCGATGAGGGCTGTAAACGTGAGCAGTATCACGGCTATGCGCTTCTTTCTAAGTCTTCTTGCCATTCTGTTCTGATTCT
Source organism: uncultured Prevotella sp. (assembly GCA_900557035.1). Taxonomy (GTDB): domain Bacteria; phylum Bacteroidota; class Bacteroidia; order Bacteroidales; family Bacteroidaceae; genus Prevotella. The sequence continues at coordinate 5,114 of USRA01000040.1, forward strand.
TGCTATTCTGTTTTGATTCTTGCAATTCGTTCTGATTCTTGTCATTCTGTTTGTTTATGCCATGACTAACCGTAGATCCTGGGTCAGCTTGCCGATGGCAGGGTTTTCCTTTATCATATTCTCAAGTATCTCTCGCTTCGAGAGGATTCGGGTTACTTCATCCGATTCTGCCAGACGGTAGTCGAGGGTTACCTGACTGTTGTTTAAGCCGATTCTGAAGGTCTGCAGGATTCTGCCCTTGATCTTGACCACGTCGTCGAGCAGCAGCTTGTTGTCGATAACTACCTCGATATGCGGAAAGTCGGTGATGGTAGGTACGATCGGTTTCATACGATTGGCAAGTCCGATGAAGTCCTTGATGTCTTGCATTCTCAGACACATGCTGATCCACTGGCCTTCTACCTGTTCCTGGGTGAAAGGCTGGTCGTGGTTGGCGGCAGCTCCAGTTGCTGTCGGTGTCTCTTCCTTGAGCTGGTCGATAGGATTGTAGATGCGCTGGCTGTTCTGCTCCGTCTTCTCCAGGTTGGCGAAGCTCATGCCGATGCCTTTCAGTTTTACCTGAGCCGGCGACTTGAGAATGGTCTTTGCCTTCGGCGATGCTGCGGATGCAGCCTCCTGTGAGCCGCTTCTCTCTGTTGATATAGGCGCAGCAGTAGCTGCAGCGACAGGCTGTGCTCCCTGTGCAGGAGCCTTGCTGCCGCTCTCTTGCCCGGCACCTGCACCCTGAGAGGCAGGCTTAAGCTGGGCAACGATTTTCTGAAACAGGGATTTTAGTCTGTGGGGCGTACGCCCCGCACTAGGCACATCCTGGTCTTCGGGCTGAGTAATCTGACCGATCTGTATCAGGGTCAGCTCTACGAGCAGTCGCTTGTTGGAACTCTGTCGGTACTGTACATCGCAGTTGTTCATCAGCTGGAGTGCCTTATATAAGAAAGGTGTAGGGGCTTTCTTTGCCTGCTCCACGTATTTTGCCTTCTGCTCTTCGCTGGTTTCCAGCAGCGGCAGGGTCTGGGTATCCTTCGTCATCATCACGTTGCGTACGTGCTGGGCGAGTCCCTGAATCATGTTTCCGCCGTCGAATCCCTTGCCCAGGATATTGTCGAGCAGCAGCATCATCTGGCTCACCTTGTTCTCCAGGGCGAGGTCCACGAGCTTGAAGTAGTTGTCGCTGTCGAGCACGTTCAGGTCTTCTATCACCTTCTGGTAGGTGATGTCGCCCTGGCAGAAGCTGGCAGCCTGGTCGAAGATGGAGAGGGCATCTCGCATACCTCCGTCTGCCTTCTCAGCGATGACGGCAAGTGCCTGTTCCTCGTACTTGATGCCTTCCTTCTCTGCCACCATCTTGAGGTGGGCGATGGTGTTGGGTACAGTCATACGCTCGAAGTCGTAGATCTGGCATCTACTCAGGATGGTAGGCAGGATCTTGTGCTTCTCGGTGGTGGCGAGGATGAAGATCACGTGCGATGGCGGCTCCTCCAGGGTCTTGAGAAAGGCATTGAAGGCGGCGGCACTCAGCATGTGGACCTCGTCAATGATGAACACCTTGTATTTGCCTACCTGAGGCGGGATACGGGTCTGTTCCATCAGGGTCTTGATCTGATCGACACCATTGTTGCTGGCGGCATCCAGCTCGAAGATGTTGTAGGAGCGCTGCTCATTGAAAGCCTGGCAGCTCTCGCAGTTGTTGCATGCCTCGCCGTCCTCGCGAGGGTGCTCGCAGTTGATTGCCTTGGCAAAGATGCGGGCACAGGTGGTCTTTCCCACACCTCTCGGACCGCAGAAAAGATAAGCGTGGGCAAGCTTACCACTCTTCACTGCATTCTTCAATGTGGTAGTCAACGCACTCTGTCCAACCACCGAATCAAAGGTCATTGGACGGTATTTTCTAGCCGAAACTATGTATTCTTCCATTCTTTTTTGCTTGAATATACGTTCACTTACATTATTTTTTCTTAATTGTGATGCAAAGATAACAAAAAAATATTATCTTTGCAAACAAATTCGGAAATTAATGAGTCAAAAGTTAAGTATTATATGGAATTATCTCGCTCACTATAAATATCTTATAGTGATAATTGCGGGTGTTTTGATAGTGGGTGTCATTGACGACAATAGCATCCGCCAGCATATCAAGTATCAAATAGAGATAGCCACGTTGCGTTCTGAGATAGAAAAGTACAGAACGGAGTATGACCGGGATCTCCGCATCCTGCAGGAGATGCGCAAGGGACCGGAAGCTTTCGGCAGGATAGCGCGCGAACGCTACTTCATGAAGGCCGACGATGAGGACATCTTCGTGCTGAGCACGGATCTGCCCGGTTCGGTGGAAATAGATGAAAATGAGGAGGATCAGGATTCCATCCGGTGATGCTATCTATATATAATAATGTTATCTATGATAACGCTATCTATATATAATAAGGTGTGAACGAACAGAAAAAGAAAGTAAGAAAGATGAAACAGTTGAATAAAATAGAGAGTGCTTTGTTTTTGTTGGGCGGCGTGCTGATGGTTGTCGGTGCGTGCAGCTTTGTGCTGAAACAGATTTATCCTTCGCTGGTGGAAACCACGAGCTGGGTGTTCCTCCTGGGCACCGTGCTCTTCAGCGTGATCCAGTCGATGCAGACCTACGAGGGCAAGTCGGCTACCATCCATCGCCTGAAGCGAATCCAGAATGTAGCCAACATCCTCTTTGTCTTTGCCGGCATCTCGATGGTGGATACGGTCTATACCTTTACCGAGAAATGGCTGGGCAATCCGCAGCTCTTTTACTCCATCTTCTACGGCAAGTGGATCGTGGTGATGCTGGTGGCATCTGTCCTGGAACTCTACACCACCTTCCGCATTTCGCACGAAATGAAGGGGGAAGAATGCAAATAAAACATAAATACTTGTAATATTCAATTAAATTGCATCAATTTATTTCGGTACTTCAAGAAATGATTGTACTTTTGTTCACTGAATGTGAATTATAAAGCTTATGAATAAGATATTTTACGCACTTTTCACCTTGGTGGCGCTTACCTCATGCGCAAGTAGCTACGATATTTCGGGTACTTCCAATGTAAGTACCCTGGATGGTCGTATGCTCTACCTTCAAATCTTAAAGAACAACGAATTCAGCAAGATTGATTCCTGCGATGTGGTACATGGACAGTTCCATTTCCAGGGAACGGTAGATTCAGCAAGAATGGCAAATGTATTCATGGACGATGAGCCTGTACTGCCGCTGGTGCTGGAGGCGGGAAGCATTACCGTGAAACTCGACGATGTACAGCAGGTTGTAAGTGGAACCCCACTCAACGACAAGCTCTTCGGATTCTTCAAGAAATACCAGCAGCTGCAGAACCAGCAGCGAGAACTGGTGCATAAGCACGACCAGGCCATCATGAATGGAAGCGATATGCAGGCGGTGACTGCCCAACTGAATGCTGAGGCGGTGCAGCTCTCCGAACAGGAGGACAAGCTGGTGACTACCTTCATTACCGACAACTTCGAGAATGTCTTGGGACCGGGCGTCTTCTTCCTCGTTACCATGGGCAACCAGTATCCGATGCTTTCGCCATGGATAGAGGATATCATGAGCAAGGCTACCGAGCACTTCAAGAACGATCCATACGTGAAGGACTATTACCAGAAAGCACAGGAAAACCAGGCTATCATGAATGGTACCCACGAGGTACAGATGGATCCGAACATGCAGGCAGGACAGATGGTGGCTCCGCAGACCGATCTGAATGCGGCTCCTGCACCAACGCCTAACGAACTGGCGAAGCCAAGCATTCCTGAAGCAAAAGAGTAAATTAAAGTTTAGAAAAAAGAAATACTATGTCTAAAATGTTAATTAAAGGCGGAACTATTGTCAATGAAGGTCGCTCATTCCAGGGCGATCTTCTTATAGATGGTGAAGTGATATCAGATATATTTGAAGGCATGGCTCCCCGTGGCATCTACGATGAAGTAGTGGATGCTACGGGGTGTTTTGTTTTGCCGGGTGTAATCGATGACCATGTTCATTTCCGTGAGCCGGGACTTACCCGCAAGGCGGACATCGAGAGTGAGAGCCGCGCGGCTGCCTATGGCGGCGTGACTTCCTATATGGAAATGCCGAATACCGTGCCGCAGACTACCGAACTGCAGGCGTGGAATGACAAGAGAAAGCTGGGCGCAGCGAAGAGTCATGTGAACTACAGCTTCTTCTATGGTGCCACCAATGACAACGTGGATTCCTTTGCCCAGCTGGATAGGCACTATGTGCCAGGCATCAAGCTCTTCATGGGGTCAAGCACCGGTAATATGCTGGTGGATAAGATGGAGTCGCTGAAGCGCGTCTTCAAGACGGCTAAGGACCTGAACCTGCCGGTGATGACGCATTGCGAGGATACCGAAATCATCAACCGCAACATGGCGGAGGCTAAGGCTAAGTACGAAGAGGATCCTGCCGTGGAGCATCATCCGGAAATACGCAGCGGAGAGGCATGCTATGAGAGCAGCAAGCTCGCAGTGGAATTAGCCCGCGAGTTTGGTACCCGTCTGCATATCGCCCATGTTACGACAGCCCGGGAGCTGGAACTCTTCGCCCATCAGAACGAAAAGGTGAATGAAAAGGCGAATGAGCATACCGGAGATGGTATTCTTCTTCCTCAGATTACTGGAGAGGCGGTGATAGCCCATCTCGTCTTCTCGGATGCCGACTATGCTACGAAGAAGGCGCTCATCAAGTGCAATCCTGCCATCAAGACCCTGGCAGACCGTGATGCCTTGCGCAAGGCGCTTAACGACGGAACCATTGCCTCCATCGGTACCGACCATGCTCCACACGAGTGGAAGGACAAGCAGGGGGGATGTGCCAAGGCGGCTTCGGGTATGCCGATGGTGCAGTTCTCGCTTGTTTCCATGCTGGAACTGGTAGATGAAGGCGTGCTTACCATCGAACGGATGGTTGAGCTGATGGCGCATCAGCCGGCTCAGCTCTTCCAGGTAGCCCAGCGTGGTTTCCTGCGCAAGGGTTATCAGGCAGATATCGCCATCGTGAAGCCTCATTCTCCTTGGACCGTTACAAAGGAAATCATCCAGAGCAAGTGCAAGTGGAGTCCAATGGAGGGACATGAATATCAGTGGCAAGTGCAGCAGACCATCTGCAATGGACACCTTGTCTATAATAAGGGTGCTTTTGATGCTGCCTACCGTGGCGAGGAGATGGCTTATGATAAAAGATAGAATCGTCAGGCAATACAGAATATCAGAGCTGGTGCCCTATATCAACTGGCTCTATTTCTATCATGCCTGGGGATTGAGCGGGAAGCCACGCTGCGACAAGGAGAAGATGCAGCAGGAAGCGCTGGATATGCTTGCCTTCTGGGAGGACAGGTTTCACAGCCGGGCTATCTTCCAGCTCTTCGATGCCAACAGCGATGGGGATGATATCCTGTTTCTGGATCAGCATCTCCGTTTTCCGATGCTCCGTCAGCAGCATCCTTCTGCTCCGGGCGCTCCGAATCTCTGTCTGGCTGACTTCATCCGTCCGCTGGCTCACGGTACGAAAGACCAGATAGGGGTATTCTGTTCTACGGTAGATGTAGGTATCATGGATGCCTACCAGCACGATGATTATCTCAACATGCTGGCACAGACCCTGAGCGACCGGCTGGCAGAGGCCACTGCCGAGAAACTGCACGAAGAGGTAAGAAAGACTTACTGGGGCTATGCACCGGAAGAACATCTCACCATCGAACAGCAGCATCGGGAGGAGTATCAGGGCATCCGACCAGCCATCGGCTATCCTTCGCTGCCGGATACGAGTGCGAATTTCCTCATTGACCAGCTTCTCGATATGAAGCAGGTGGGCATCCGACTCACGGAAAGCGGGATGATGACGCCCCATGCCAGCGTGTCGGGACTGATGTTCGCCCATCCTATGGCGAAATATTTCGAACTGGGCAAGATTGGGGATGACCAGCTGAGAGATTATGCCCGCCGCAGAGGCGTTCCCGTGGAACTGATGAAAAGGTTTCTGCAGTCGAGCCTGCTGAAATAGAAAAGAGTATGATGAAACTTGAATAAAAGATAGTTTTTAACAATGATAGCTAGATTATTGATTCCCGTGATTGTGCTCACGGTATTGCCCTATCTCTGGATAGACCGGAAATACCTGCATATCCCTAAGGGAAAACGAAAGATACTATATTGGTTGCCTGCTGCCATCGTGATAGGATATACTGCCTATCTCACCCTGGAGCCTGACTTCCTGCCTGCCAATCCGGTGTTCATAGACATCTGGTTTGGCATGATGGCACTGTTGGCTGTTCCTCAGTTTGTCTTTGCCTTCATCAGTTTTGTGGGATGGGAATGTATGAAGCTCTCCCGCCGCTTCAAGGCAAAAAAAGGGGATGGCAGGTTTAGTGGCAGTGTGCATCGGGCACGCAACTGGGGAAAACTGGTAGGAATCATCCTTGCTGTATGGGCTTTCTTCAGTTTCATCTATGGCTTTACGATGGGGGTGCGACAGTTCCAGGTGAAGCATCTCACGGTCTATGTACCCGATCTGCCTGAGGCGTTTGAGGGTTACCGCATCGTGCATTTCAGTGATATCCATGTAGGTTCCTATTATGGATGGCGCAGTCATATGCCTCAGCGGGATGTAGATAGCATCAATGCCCAGCATCCCGACCTGATCTGCTTTACTGGTGATCTGCAGAATGTGAGACCGGAAGAACTGGATCCTTTCAAGAAGGTATTGAGTAGTCTCAAGGCGAAGGATGGTGTGGTGAGCGTATTGGGCAATCACGATTACACCTATTATATGAATGTGGATGACGAGGCTGAAATCCGCAGGATAGAAGAAAAGGTGCAGCAGACGGAACGGGAGATGGGATGGCATCTGCTGATGAACGAGCACTTCGTGCTGCATCGCGGCAAGGATTCCATCTATGTAGCCGGTACCGAAAACTTCAAGAAGCCTTTGCGAGCAGAGGTGGCACAGGCACTCTATGGTATTCAGAAAGGACAGTTTGTGCTGATGCTCCAGCATATTCCGGAGATGTGGAAAGACATGACGCCTTCGCGTATCAACAAGAAATATGGTTCGAAGGACAGTGTGCTGGTTGCTCCGCAGCTTACCCTGAGCGGACATACCCATGCCGGACAGGTTTCGGTTCTCGGCTTGCGTCCGTCTATGTTCTCGGCTTTCGATTACGGACTCTATGAGCGTGAGGGCTGTCAGCTCTATACCACTGCCGGACTGGGAGGAACCATTCCGATCCGCATCGGGGCAACTCCTGAAATAGTAGTCATCACATTGAAACGAAAATAAGATGATCAAATCAAGATTTTCCAATCATTCATGAAATTGCGATTATGAAGTACTTATATCGATTATATCAGCTTTTGATATGTTTGCCGATTCTTGTTCTGGCAAGCATCCTGACCAGTCTTGTTACCGTGATAGGCTGCAGACTGGGCAATGGCCATTTCTGGGGGTATTATCCCGGCAAATGGTGGTCTATCCTGTGGATCCGTCTCCTTCTCCTGCCGGTGAAGGTAGAGGGTAGGGAACATCTGAAGAAGAATCAGAGTTATGTGTTTGTTGCCAATCATCAAGGTGCTTTCGACATCTTCCTGATCTATGGCTTCCTGGGACGTAACTTCAAGTGGATGATGAAGAAGGGCATCCGCAAGATTCCTCTGGTAGGTTTGGCTTGCGAATATGCACACCATATCTTCATTGACAAGAGCGGACCTTCCAAGATCCGTGCTTCTTATGACAGGGCGCGCGAGGTATTGAAGGAGGGAATGTCGCTGGTTGTCTTCCCGGAGGGTGCCCGTAGCTTTACCGGTCACATGGGGGTGTTCCGCCGTGGTGCCTTCATGCTTGCCGATGAATTGCAGTTGCCGGTTTGTCCGCTCACCATCAATGGCAGTTTCGATGTCAAGCCCCGTATGAAGGATATCTACTGGGCATTCTGGCATCCGCTGAAGCTCACCATCCATGAACCGATTGAGCCGATTGGCAAGGGACCTGAGAATATCAAGAACCAGATGACCAAGAGCTATGATGCCATCATGGGCGGACTGGTAAAGGAATATCAGGGATTCGTGGAGAATCCTGACCAGTAATTCAAATAAATATTGTATCTTTGCAGTATCATATTAAATTAGAACATTATGAGTGACAGTATCGTAATCATTCCTACATACAACGAAAAGGAAAATATAGAGAACATCATCCGTGCCGTGTTTGGTCTGGAGAAGAAATTCGACATTCTTGTTATCGATGACGGTAGCCCGGACGGAACAGCAGCCATCGTTAAGAAGCTGATGGCTGATGAGTTTTCCGACCGTCTCCATATCCTGGAGCGTTCGGGTAAGCTGGGCTTGGGCACTGCTTATATCATGGGCTTCAAATGGTCGCTGAAGCAGGGTTATGACTTCATCTTCGAGATGGATGCCGACTTCAGCCACGATCCTAATGATCTGCCCCGCCTCTATGCGGCTACCCACGATGAGGGCTACGATGTGGCCATCGGTTCCCGTTATGTTTTGGGTGTCAACGTGGTGAACTGGCCTATCGGTCGCGTATTGATGAGCTATTTCGCTTCCAAGTACGTGCGTTTTGTTACCGGTTTCAAGGTACATGATACCACTGCAGGATTTGTCTGCTATCGCCGCAAGGTATTGGAGACTATCAATCTTGATGCCATCCGCTTCAAGGGCTATGGTTTCCAGATTGAGATGAAGTTTACTTCCTATAAGATTGGTTTCAAGATCAAGGAGGTGCCGGTTATCTTTGTGAATCGCCGTGAGGGAGTGAGCAAGATGAGTGGCGGTATCTTTGGAGAGGCTTTCTTCGGCGTGATGAGACTGCGTCTTGATGGATGGTTCAAGAAATATCCGAAATTGAAGTAAAAGTGACATTACAGGAAATTGCTAAATTATACGGGCGTTCGCCACAGGCGAATGCCCTCTTTGATTTATTGAAGAAGAAGTCGGTCCATTCTGTCTTTCTTCAGGGATTGGTGTGCTCTTCTGCCTCGGTGTTCTTCGGTTCGCTGCAGGCTAAAATGAAGCGCACCGTGCTTTTCGTGCTCAATGATGCTGATGAAGCGGGTTATTTCTATCATGATCTTACGCAGATGCTGGGACAGGAGTGCGTCTTCTTCTTTCCTTCCAGCTACCGACGCGCCATCAAGTATGGGCAGCGGGATGCGGCAAACGAAATCCTGAGAACGGAAGTGCTGGCACGATTGTCGGCTGGCAAGCAAATCTATATCGTTTCTTATCCTGATGCCCTGGCAGAGCTCGTGGTTTCCAAGAAGGTGCTGGATGAGAGAATTCTCAAACTTACTGTAGGACAACAGATTGTACAGGTAGATGTCGTGCATCAGTTGCGTGATTTCGGACTTCAGGAGACTGATTACGTCTATGAACCGGGGCAGTTTGCCGTTCGTGGAAGCATCCTCGACGTCTATTCCTACAGTTGCGAATATCCGTTTCGTATTGATTTCTTCGGTGATGAGATTGATACCATCCGTACCTTCAACATCGAAGACCAGCTTTCGAAGGATAAGCGTGATGCCATCGAAATCGTTCCGGAACTTGCTGCCGAACAGTCAGTGAAGCAGTGTTTCCTCCATTTCCTGGATGCGGATGCACTTGTGGTGATGAATGACTATACGCTGCTGCACGACCGCATAGAGCAGATTTACAAGGACGGTTTCTCTACCCAGAGTCTAACCGAACAGCTGGAAGGTGCCACCGAGATGGAGGCTGAGAAGATAAGAAGGGAGATGAAGGCAGAGCTGAATCTCGTTTCCGCTTCAGATTTTCAGCATGCGCTGGTGGAGCACGTACGTATCGAATTCGGCAAGCAGCCTGAGAGTGAGGTTGCCAGAAAGCAGGAGCATCTGTTGACAGCCAAGGGCGATAACCAGGCTCTCATCGCTTTTAATATGGCGCCGCAGCCGCTGTTCCACAAGAATTTCAATCTCCTTGCCCAGACTTTTGAGGATTATCAGCTCCAGGGCTATACCTTATATATATTGGCTGATAGCCAGAAGCAGCAGGAGCGACTGAAGGATATCTTCGACAGTGAGGAGCTGAAAAGATATCAGATCCGGTTTACCCCTGTAGAGAAAACTATCCACGAGGGATTCGTGGACCATGAGAAGCATGCCTGCTTCTTTACCGATCACCAGATCTTCGACCGATTCCATAAATACAACCTCCGTTCAGACTCGGCAAGAGCCGGAAAGATGGCGCTCACCATGAAGGAGTTGCAGGAGATGGATTATGGCGACTTCATCGTGCATGTGGATTATGGTATCGGAAAGTTCGGCGGACTGGTGCGTGTGCCTACCGGCGACAGCTATCAGGAGATGATCCGCATCGTGTATAAGAACAACGACAAGGTAGATGTGAGCATCCACTCGCTCTATAAGATCAGTAAATACCGCAGAAGCGATACCGGTGAACCGCCACGCCTCTCTACCCTGGGGACAGGTGCCTGGGACCGGTTGAAGGAGAAGGCTAAGAAGCGAATCAAGGATATCGCCCGCGACCTGATCAAACTCTATGCGCAGCGCCGACGTGAAAAGGGATTTGCCTATAGTGCCGACAGTTATCTGCTGCATGAGCTGGAGGCTTCGTTCCTCTATGAAGATACGCCCGACCAGAGCAAGGCTACGGCTGACGTGAAGAAAGACATGGAAAGCGGCAGACCGATGGACCGTCTGGTGTGTGGAGATGTGGGATTCGGTAAGACGGAAGTTGCCATCCGTGCTGCCTTCAAGGCGGCTTGCGACGGAAAGCAGGTGGCTGTGCTGGTGCCTACCACGGTGCTTGCCTACCAGCATTACCAGACCTTCAAGCATCGACTGGAGGGACTTCCCGTTTCCCTGGAATATCTGAGCCGTGCCCGTACTGCCAAGGATACCAGGCGCATTCTGGAAGAGCTGAAGGAGGGCAAGGTGGATATCCTGATTGGTACCCACAAACTGATATCGAAGTCAGTACAGTGGCACGACCTGGGACTGCTGATCATTGATGAGGAGCAGAAGTTTGGTGTATCTACCAAGGAAAAGCTTCGCCAGCTGAAGGTGAATGTGGATACCCTTACCATGAGTGCTACTCCGATTCCGAGAACCCTGCAGTTCTCGCTGATGGGAGCTCGCGATATGAGTATCATGCGCACACCGCCTCCTAACCGTTATCCTATCCAGACCGAGGTCATCACCTTCGACAAGACGGTGATCGCCGATGCCATCAATTTTGAAATGAGCCGTAACGGTCAGGTGTTCTTCGTCTGCGACCGAATTGTCAAACTGACCGAGCTGAAATTACTCATCGAGAAACTGGTGCCTGACTGCCGCGTAGCCATCGGACACGGACAGATGAAGCCTGAAGAACTGGAGAAGATCATCATGGGATTCATCAATTACGACTATGATCTGCTTCTTTCTACTACCATCGTAGAGAACGGAATCGATATCTCCAATGCCAATACCATCATCGTGAATGATGCCCACCGTTTCGGATTGAGCGACCTGCATCAGATGAGAGGTAGAGTAGGACGTAGCAACAAGAAGGCTTTCTGCTATCTGATAGCTCCGGCTAAGATCTATCTTTCGCAGGAGTCCCGTCGCCGTCTGGAAGCTTTGGAAACCTTCAGCGACCTGGGTAGCGGTTTTAATCTGGCCATGCAGGATCTGGATATTCGTGGTGCTGGTAATCTGCTGGGGTCTGAACAGAGTGGATTCATGGAAGACCTGGGTTACGAGACTTATCAGAAGATTCTCTCTCAGGCTGTCACCGAATTGAAGAACGAGGAGTTCAACGACCTGTATCAGCAGGAGATGGATGACGGAAAGTTGCTCACGGGTGATGACTTCGTAGATGACTGTGCCGTGGATAGTGATTTGGAGACCTATTTTCCGGATACCTACGTGCCGGGTAGTTCTGAGCGCATGCTGCTCTATCGCGAGCTCGACCATCTGCAGAGTGAAGAGGAGGTGGCAGAATTCCGCAAGCGAATGATCGACCGTTTCGGTCCGGTTCCTAGAGAGGCGGATGAGCTGATGTGTGTGGTAGGTCTGCGCCGACTGGGCAAGTCGCTGGGCTGTGAGAAGATTATGCTCAAGCAGGGTACGATGCAGCTGCAGTTTGTGAGCAATGTGAACAGTCCGTTCTATCGCAGCGAGATGTTCTCTCGGGTACTCGCTTATGCCACTACCCATATCCAGGACTGTTCCTTGAAGGAAAAGAACAACAAGCGATACCTTCGCATCCGTGATATGAAGAGTGTGGAACAGGCAAAGAATCTGCTGAGTTTCATTTCTCAGATCAAGGTGAATGACTAGGAATGAAACAGAAATAAAAAAAGCATTGGAAATCTGATTCTCTTATCAGATATTCCGATGCTTTATATTTTTTGTATAAGTAAAAGATGATGATAGCGTTTCCCAACGCCTTTGTTTTAACTGATGCAAAGGTACGAAGAAAATGAAAAAAATAGGGGGAATAATTGTTGTTAGTAGGGGTGAAAACTGGTAAAAGTACACTTATTAAACATTAAATAATCCTTACGCAATAATAATTACTCCTATTTTATGCTCAAAATACATCAAATTCGTTAAAAAAACAGGGAATATTTCTGTATTTCATTTTTTATTTGTACTTTTGTAGCTAGAATTAACAATTTAATAAAAACATATACATGAGACAGAAAAAGTTTATTCTCCAGGAGCAGGATATCCCTACTCAGTGGTACAACATTCAGGCAGATATGCCTAATAAGCCTTTGCCACCGTTGAATCCACAGACTCACAAGCCGCTCAGTGCAGACGACTTGTCTCACATCTTTAATAAGGAGTGCTCTAAGCAGGAGCTTGATACCGAGCACGCTTGGATTGACATTCCAGAGGATGTACAGGAAAAGTATGCGTTCTACCGTTCTACTCCATTGGTCCGTGCTTACGGATTGGAGGAAGCATTGGGTACTACAGCACATATCTACTTCAAGAATGAAAGTGTTACACCATTGGGTTCACATAAGATCAACTCTGCCATTCCTCAGTGCTACTACTGCAAGCAGGAGGGTGATACCAATGTTACTACAGAGACAGGTGCCGGTCAGTGGGGGTGTGCCCTTTCCTATGCTGCCAAGCTCTACGGACTGGAGGCTGCCGTTTATCAGGTAAAGATTACCATGCAGCAGAAGCCATACCGTTCCAGCATTATGCGTACCTTTGGTGCTACCGTTGAGGGTTCTCCTAGTATGAGTACACGTGCCGGTAAGAACATCATTACCCGCGATCCTCATCATCCTGGTTCTCTGGGTACTGCCATTTCTGAGGCTGTTGAGTTGGCTACAACCACTCCTGGCTGTAAATATACCTTGGGTTCTGTCTTGAATCATGTGGCTTTGCATCAGACTGTCATCGGTCTGGAGGCTGAAAAGCAGATGGAGATGGCGGGTGAGTATCCTGACAAGGTGATTGCTTGTTTTGGTGGCGGTAGTAACTTTGGTGGTCTTGCCTTCCCATTCATGCGTCATAACCTGAAGGGTGAGAAGCATACCGAGTTTATCGCAGCAGAACCAGAGAGCTGTCCTAAGCTGACTCGTGGTAAATTTGAATATGACTTTGGTGATGAGGCTGGATATACTCCTCTGTTGCCTATGTTTACCTTGGGGCATGACTTCAAGCCAGCCAACATCCATGCAGGTGGTCTCCGTTACCATGGTGCCGGCATGATTATCTCTCAGCTGATCAAGGATGGTTATATGCATGGTGTAGATGTAGCTCAGACAGAAGCCTTCGAAGCAGGTATGCTCTTTGCCCGTGTAGAGGGTATCATTCCAGCTCCAGAGAGCTGTCATGCCATTGCTGCAACAATCCGTGAGGCAAAGAAGGCAACTGAAGAGGGTAAGAATACCGTGATTCTCTTCTGTCTTTCTGGTCATGGTCTCATTGATATGCCATCATACGAAAGCTATATCAATGGAGATTTGCATGATTATAAGGTGAGTGATGAGGAAATCAACAAATTCCTCCAGACTGTACCACAGGTAGATTAAAAAAATAAAATAAATAAGAAAGGGGGTGTGTCATAAGTCTATGGCGCACCCTTTTCGTTTTTTCTCCTTTTC
>USRA01000041.1 GCA_900557035.1 uncultured Prevotella sp.
ATACCTAGAAATGATGAGAGTATCATCAAATCTAGGTATTCTTATCATTATTTCTTGTGATGGCAAGATTTCGCTGTCATCACTTATCATCCTTTCTGGTGATTAGATGTTTCTGCCGTGGCAGTTCTTGAACTTCTTTCCGCTGCCGCATGGACATGGATCGTTAGGACGAGGCATGTGCTCGGCACGGTATGGAGTGCGGTTCACCTGGTCAGCTCCCTCGCGGGTATCCTGGTTGGCTGCTGCCTCCTGTGCTGCGCGCTCAGCATCGATATCCACCTTGCTCTCTACGTAGTTCTGCTGGGTGTGCTGCTCTGGTGCTGCCTCCTGAACTGGCTGCTCCTGCTCCATGACAGGAATCTGACCACGCATCAGGATGCTGGCGATGCGGTCGTTCATATCATTGATCATAGCGTCCCATACCTTTGCACTCTCCAACTTGAAGATAAGCAATGGGTCCTTCTGCTCGTAGCTGGCATTCTGTACAGAGTGCTTCAACTCATCGAGCTTGCGGAGGTTCTCCTTCCAGTCATCATCGATGATGTGGAGTACTACGCTCTTCTCGAACTCCTTCACTACGTTCTTTGCCTCTGTCTCGTAAGCCTCCTTCAGGTTGCATGCGATGTTGTACATGCGCTTGCCGTCGGTGATAGGCACCATGATGCGCTCGTACATCGCACCCTGGTTTTCATATACCTGCTTGATGATAGGCATTGCTGTAGCCTGGATGCGGTCGGTCTTGCGCTTGAAGGCAGCCATAGCCTCCTGGAAGGCACGCTCAGCCATCTCGTCGCGTCTGCCGTTCTCGTATTCCTCCTCTGTGAAAGGAATCTCCATGGCGAGAACCTTCAGGAACTCTTCCTTGGCACCGGTGAAGTCGTTGTTGTTCACGATGTTCAGTACGCGGTCCCAGATTACGTTGGCGATATCCATACCGATACGCTCACCCATCAGGGCGTGGCGACGCTTCTCGTAGATAACGGTACGCTGACGGTTCATCACGTCATCATACTCCAGGAGGTGCTTACGGATACCGAAGTTGTTCTCCTCAACCTTGCGCTGTGCACGCTCGATGCTCTTGCTGATCATTGGGCTTTCGATACGTTCGCCATCCTCGAAACCGAGACGGTCCATTACCTTGGCAATGCGCTCAGAAGCGAACAGACGCATCAGCTTATCTTCCAATGATACATAGAATACAGAAGAACCTGGGTCACCCTGACGACCGGCACGACCACGGAGCTGACGGTCTACACGACGGCTCTCATGACGTTCTGTACCGATGATGGCAAGACCACCTGCAGCCTTTACCTCTGGAGTCAGCTTGATATCGGTACCACGACCTGCCATGTTGGTAGCGATGGTTACGGCACCCTTACCGTTAACTGAGCGACCTGCCTCGGCTACAATCTGAGCCTCCTGCTGGTGCAACTTAGCGTTCAATACATTATGAGGAATGTTGCGCATCTTCAACATCTTGCTCAACAACTCAGAGATTTCTACAGATGTGGTACCAACCAATACTGGGCGACCAGCATTGCGTGTCTCCTCAATCTCATCGATGACGGCACGATACTTCTCGCGGGCAGTCTTATATACACGGTCATCCAAGTCCTTACGCAGGATAGGGCGGTTGGTAGGAATCTCAACTACATCGAGCTTATAGATATCCCAGAACTCACCAGACTCGGTGCTTGCCGTACCGGTCATACCTGCGAGCTTGTGGTACATACGGAAGTAGTTCTGGAGTGTGATGGTAGCGAAGGTCTGTGTTGCAGCCTCTACCTTTACATGCTCCTTAGCCTCTACAGCCTGGTGCAAGCCATCGCTCCAGCGGCGACCCTCCATGATACGACCTGTCTGCTCATCCACGATCTTCACCTGACCGTCCATGACTACATACTCGTCGTCCTTATTAAACATGGTGTAAGCCTTCAAGAGCTGCTGCAAGGTGTGAACACGCTCGCTCTGTACGCCGTAGTGAGCCAGCAACTCGTCCTTGATGTCCAGACGCTCCTGGTCTGAGATGTCTGTGCGAGCTTCCAGGTCACTCATCTGTGTAGTGATATCAGGCAATACGAAGAGCTCTCTATCGTTCACCTGCTTAGCCAACCACTCTGTACCCTTATCGGTCAGGTCGGCAGAGTTCAGCTTCTCATCAACCACGAAGTACAAAGGCTCAACAGCCTTAGGCATCTCACGGTTGTTGTTTGCCATATAGAATTCCTCGGTCTTGAGCAATCCTGCCTTGATACCCTCTTCAGAGAGGTACTTGATCAATGGCTTGTTCTTAGGCAGCGCCTTGTAAGAACGGTAGAGTGAGAGGAAACCTTCCTCGAGCATCTGCTGGTTCTTGGTCTTGCCGCCCTCTGTAATCTTCTGCTTAGCCTCGGCGAGCAACTCGGTAGCCTGCTTGCGCTGTACCTCGTAGAGCTTCTCTACCAGTGGCTGGTACTGCTCGAACATCTGGTCGTCGCCCTTTGGAATAGGACCAGAGATAATCAATGGTGTACGGGCATCATCGATCAGCACGGAGTCAACCTCATCGACGATGGCGTAGTTGTGCTGGCGCTGTACCAGGTCGCTAGGGTTGGTAGCCATGTTATCACGCAGGTAGTCGAAACCAAACTCATTGTTGGTACCGAAGGTGATGTCTGCCATATATGCCTTGCGGCGCTCGTCGGAGTTAGGACGATGCTTGTCGATACAATCTACAGAGAGGCCGTGGAACATATAGAGAGGTCCCATCCACTCAGAGTCACGCTTAGCCAGGTAGTCGTTCACGGTTACTACGTGTACACCATTACCTGTCAATGCGTTGAGGAAGATAGGGGTAGTACCTACGAGGGTCTTACCCTCACCGGTAGCCATCTCTGCAATCTTACCCTGGTGGAGAACAACACCACCGAAGAGCTGTACGTCGTAATGGATCATTTCCCACTTCATATCGTTGCCGCCGGCAGTCCAGTGGTTGTGATAGATAGCCTTGTCACCGTCGATGGTCACGAAGTCGTTGGCTGGGTTTGAAGCCAGCTCGCGGTCGAAGTCTGTAGCAGTAACTACGGTCTCCTCGTTCTCAGCGAAGCGGCGTGCTGTATCCTTTACGATAGCGAAAACCTGAGGCAAAACCTCGTTGAGTGCAACCTCATACTTGTCGAGTGCTTCCTGCTCCAACTTGTCGATCTGGTTGAAGATACCTTCACGCTCGTCGATTGGAGTGTCCTCGATCTTAGCTTTGAGTTCGGCAATCTTAGCCTTCTCTTCCTTAGCGTACTCCTGTACGTACTTCTGGAGTTCCTTTGTTTTTGCACGAAGTTCGTCATTGCTCAAGGCATTCATCTTAGGGTATTCTGCCTTGACTTTCTCTACGATTGGCTGGATCAACTTCATATCGCGAGTTGACTTGTTGCCAAACAATGACTGAAGAATTTTGTTAAAGTTCATTGTATATTTATTTTTTATTATTATTCGATGTATGATATAGGAGTTAAAGAAGTTAAGAAGTTAAAGGAGTTAAGACAAATGTGGGCTGTCAGTCCTTTTTCTTCTTCTGCTTTTTCCTGTTGTTTGTTTACTAGCTTGCAAAAATACAAAAAATATCTGTAAATCTGCAATATTTTACCAATTATTGCCCTTTCTGGCTGCATTTCTTGCTAGTTTTGCTGTCAGAAAGCATATAATCAGCAGTTTGGACCTCGAATAACAATGCTTCCGAAGTGTGCTTTGTACTTATGCGCCACAACGGGATGAAAACAAATATTTAAATGTGAATCTGTCAGAATGTCAGTCTTGACAGCTGCAAGCACAGCTGCCTGATGGTAATGATGCTCTGACATATTTTCCTCTTCGGAAGCCTGCTTGATGGCTTTGATGACATAGAGGATGTCCTCCTCCAATGCCTTCGCCTCCGGTTGCTGGATGAATTCATCGTAGGATATATCCGTAAGCGCAAACTTCAGCGCCTGCTGATAAGTCTGCGCCTCCATGCCGGTTGCCGCCAGGACAACCAAAAGGGCTGTGATATATCTGTTTACCATCATTTTTATTTCCTTTATTTATGTAACTTTTGAAAGTCTTTTTGGAGCATCTTCTCTCAGTCTCGGTCTGGAGAAGTGTCACTACTTGTCTTTTCTGAGTTTATTCATTAATTGTTTCTGTATAGCCAGCTTGCTGCTGTTGAGGTCGAGCAGGGTTGACTTGATTGCATATCTCATCAGCAAAGAGAATGCCAGAGTGCTCATTCCTTCGGCATAGCTCTGCCAGATTTGCAGGAGCAATGCCACGAGCAGGCACCATCCCCATATCTCGTAATACCAGTAGAGCTTGCCTTTTCTCATCTTCGAAATGGTTTTCCAAGCGAAGATGAGGTTCACTGGGTTCAGCAGCAGAAGCTGGAAGTTGATCTGCACGGTAGGGTGCTGCGAGAAGATCATCGCAAAAAGGATGATGCCCGGCAGACCCGTCAAGATGAGCAGGAAGGCATCAAACCCCCAGAAGTTCTTCTTCTTGCGCCATTCGATGATGCTCACGCCTATGATGATGATGGCGATGAATGTTGCCACCATGATTGGAGTGATGGCTTCCGATTCTGCCACCTGTGCCTGCTTCGGTATCAGGTAGCTGGTGCTATCTACCATCGTGATATAGCCCTCCTTGCCGTTGTAGTATCGGGTGCTTGCCAGATCCTGGGGTGCATTCATATTGTCTTTTCTGCCTTCTGTGGCAAAGTCACGGCTCAGGTTGTCCGGCAGGAACTCCCATTCTCGCTTGCTGATAGGCTGGTCGGCGAGATAGCCCAGGAGCAGGTCGTTGCCGAAACGGCTCCATCGGTGGTCTCCGTTCAGCTTGTGGATTTCCTGGCGATAGGTGGATTGGGTTTCCTTATCATCAAAGTTGGTGTTGCAGTAACCGATGTTGGTGAGGATCATCTCCCTTGCACGGGTGGTGCAGTTGTCGAAGAAGAAGTTGTACCGGTAGGTACGGTTCTCCGGCTTGGCATTTTCCTCGATGGCATGCAGGATGTTGATCTTCTCGTCCCTGGAGAGATTGATGCGCTGCTGGCGTACCCATCTTCCTTCTGCTGCATATTCGGCGAGGAAGTCGGTCATTGGGTAGATGCCGATCTGGTAGTCGGTGAGTCCGAATACGAAGCGCAGGATGAAGAAGTTCTGCCTGAAACTGAACATGCCCCAGTTGACTGCCACGTCGCTTCCGTGCATCTTGTCCTGGATGCGCAGGGCAGAGTGACCGTAGTACGACCATACCTCGTTGCCTGGTCCGCAGGTGAGGAGCGAAATATCTACCGAGTCGAGCCAGGATGTAGCATCCTCATTGACACGACTGTTCTGCACAGAAATGTCAGGAGTCTGATAGCCTGAAAAATCCTGTGCTGTCACATTAGTAGTTAAATTGGTTAAAATAACCGCTAAAATGACGCCAAAAATATGCTTAAATCGTTTCACGATGCAAAAATAACTTATTATTTTGGAATATCCTTCTTTTTTCTAGATTTTTTTTAATACTTTTGCACTCTGAATATAATTTTGAATGATTATTAAAGAATGAGAAAGCTTTTTTTAGCAACCCTCTTGTTGGGTTCTACTCTTATGGTTAATGCCCAAAGCGGTACTAATTCTCCATACAGCCAGTATGGTTTAGGCGTTTTGTCTGAACAGACTTCTGGCTTCAACCGTGGTATGAATGGTGTTGGACTTGGTTTTCATGAGCATAATCAGATTAACTATCTGAACCCTGCTTCCTATGCTGCCATCGACTCCATGACTTTCATCCTGGATGCCGGTATCTCGGGTCAGGTAACCAACTTCAACGAGAACGGGGTGAAGAAGAATGCCAATAACTCCAATCTCGAATATGTGGTAGCAGGCTTCCGCCTCTTCCGCCATCTGGGTATGAGTTTCGGTATTATCCCTTTCACCAACGTGGGATACAACTATTCTACCAGCGGATGGGTGAACAAGAACGACAAGGATGTTACCTACACCAACTCCTACGAGGGTGAAGGCGGTTTGCATCAGGTATATGTGGGTGCCGGCTGGTCTCCACTCAAGGGCTTGTCTGTCGGTGCCAATATTGGCTATATCTGGGGCTCCATCGACAGAACCGTGCAGAACAACTATAGCAACAGCTATTATAAGTCTCTTTACCGCACCTATGGTACTCGTGTGAACAACTACAAGATCGACCTGGGTGTGCAATATACCCAGAAGTTGTCGAAGAAGGATGAGGTAACCCTGGGTGTCACTTATTCGCCAGGTCATAACCTGCATGCCGATGCCGATATGAGCATCATTTCTTCCAATGCGCAGACCAGTACATCTGATACACTTGCCTTCAGCATCAAGAATGCCTACGAGTTGCCTACGATGTATGGTGCCGGTTTGATGTGGAATCACAACAACCAGTGGAAGATTGGTGTAGATTACAGTCTGCAGAAATGGGGCAGCCTGGGCTATCCTACCTACGAGGCTAACAGCAGCGAGCCTTGGGCATTGCGCGATGGAGTGTATAAGGATCGCAGCAAGGTGAATGTCGGATTCCAGTACTGCTATGGTGAGCGCAACCGTGCTTTCCTCAAGCGTGTGGCTTACCGTGCCGGTGTAAGCTTTGCTACACCATATTATAAGGTGAACGGCGTGGATGGCCCTAAGGAGCTTTCTGTAAGTGTCGGTTTCGGTATTCCTATCATGAACTCCTACAACAACCGTTCGCAGTTGAATATCAGCGGCCAGTGGGTGAAGAATTCGGCTACCGGACTTATCAAGGAGAATATCTTCCGCCTGAACATCGGATTCACTTTCAACGAGGATTGGTTCAAGAAGTGGAAGATGCAGTAATCTGCCCATATTGTGGTGTTTTCTTCGGGAGATGCCACATCTTCTATATATATAATAATGTATAAGATTAAATATTTCATAGTAATAGGTGTCATAGTTTCCTGGGTTTTGGCTGCCTGCCAGAATCCGGTAGAACATACTGCGCCTGCTATCCACGACAGAGACTCTGTGGCGATGATGACTTCGTATGGTGTCAATACACTCATCAGTGATTCGGGTGTCATCAAGTACCGCATCGTTACCGAGCGATGGGAGGTGAATACCAACCGTGTGCCTTCCCGCTGGATTTTTGATAAGGGAATGCTGCTCGAACAGTTTGACGAGAAGTTCCACATCAACAGTTATATCCAGTGTGATACGGCTTATTACTTTGATCAGGAGCGGGTATGGAAGCTCTATGGCCGTGTGCGCATCCTCACCAAGGATGGTCTTCGCTTTACCAGTGAGCAGCTCACCTGGGATGAGAACAAGCACGAACTCTCCAGCCATGTGTTCAGTAAGCTCGTTACTCCGGAGCGTACCCTTCAGGGTTCCTATTTCTGGAGCGATGAGCGTATGACCCGCTATTTTGTGAGCAATTCTAAGGGTAGCTTCGAGAAGGGCGACTTCGGTGGTGGAGGCAGTTCATCTCCTGCTTCATCATCCGATTCTACCAGTGCGCCTATGCGTCAGCCGGCAACACCGCAGCGAGCCACCACCATTCCTGTCATGCATTGATAGGGTAGGAGGAAATATGTTTTTTAACGATATAATGTATCATGGAAGAAGTTGATATAAGTCTGATAGTGAGTATCCTCATCACGATGGTGTTTTCTGCATTCTTTAGTGGAATGGAGATTGCCTTCGTCTCCTCCAACCGTATGTTGGCGGAAATGGACAAGGAGAAAAACGGACTTACGCAGCGACTCTTGTCGCTCTTTTATAATCATCCCAACGGATTCGTCAGCACCATGCTGGTGGGCAACAATATAGCCCTCGTAGTATATGGTATCCTGATAGCCCGTCTGTTTGATAATACCATCTTTGCTGGTCTGGATGATGGTGTCAAGGTTACCTGCGATACCATTCTCTCCACACTCATCGTGTTGTTTACGGGTGAGTTCCTGCCGAAGACGCTTTTCAAGTCGAATCCAAACCGATTGCTGTCCATCTTCAGTCCGTTTGCGTATCTGTGCTACGTCATTCTCTGGCCTATCAGCAAGTTCAGTACCTTCCTCAGCAAGGGATTGCTGCGCATGGTGGGTATGAAGATGGAGTCTGAAGAGGGGGATGAAGGCTTTTCTAAGGTAGATCTTGACTATCTGGTGCAGTCGAGCATCGACAATGCCACCAATGAAGACGAGATCAACGACGAGGTGAAGATTTTCCAGAACGCCCTGGATTTCTCAGATACCAAGGTGCGCGACTGTATGGTGCCACGTACCGAGATTCAGGCGGTAGAGATAGATACCTCTCTGGAGGAACTTCGTCAGAAGTTCATCGAAAGCGGAAACTCCAAGATTATCGTCTATGAGGATGATATCGACCATATCGTGGGCTACATCCACAGTTCCGAGCTCTTCCACAATCCGAAGAGATGGCAGGATTATATCCGCACGATGCCTTTCGTGCCGGAGACCATGCAGGCGCAGAAACTGATGCAGACTTTCCTGCAGCAGAAGAAGTCGCTGGGCGTTGTGGTAGATGAGTTTGGCGGAACCAGCGGACTGGTGAGTCTGGAGGATATCGTGGAAGAGATCTTCGGCGATATCGAGGATGAGCACGATTCAGCGAAGTATGTAGCCAAGAAGACCGATGACGGCGACTATCTGCTGTCGGCTCGACTGGAGATAGACAAGGTGAACGATCTGTTCGACCTGGATCTTCCGGAGAGTGATGAGTATATGACTCTGGGTGGACTCATTCTTCACGAATATCAGAGCTTCCCGAAGCTGAATGAAGTAATTAAATTCGACAAGTTTGAGTTTAAGATTATCAAGTCCACATCCCGTAAGATAGAACTTGTGAAACTCCACATCATCAAATAGTTGGATGAGAAGAGGGAATTTTTCGACTTTTTTGCGTTTCCAGCCAAAAAAGATACCGAAAAATTCCCTTTTCTCATATTATTTTTGTATTTTTGCAACCAATTGGCTACTTGCTTCAAAAGCAGTACAATCCTAATAAGGAAAAAATAAAATAATAATAATAATTAAAACGTAATGGCAGCATTAGGAACAATTAGAAAAAGAGGCGTGATACTGATATGTATTATCAGTTTCGGTCTTTTCGCCTTCATTGCTGAGGAAGCTTTCCGCTCTTGCGATTCTGCAAAGAACAATGAGCGTCAGCAAATCGGTGAGGTGTATGGCGAGAAAATCAGCGTGCAGGATTTCCAGAAGCTCGTTGATGAGTACACAGAGGTTATTAAAATGCAACAAGGTCAGGAAAACCTTCCTGAGGAGCAGATGAATCAGGTGAAGGACATGGTATGGAATACATACGTGCAGAACCAGATTATTGCCAAGGAGGCTAGTAAGTTGGGTCTTACCGTAACAGACGCAGAGCTTCAGGATATCTTGAAGACAGGTACAAGCCCAATGCTTCAGCAGACTCCATTCGTAAATCAGCAGACAGGTCGTTTCGACGCATCTTCTCTCCAGAAGTTCCTGGCTGATTACAAGGCTCAGAAGGCTAACCCATCTGCTAATCCTCAGATGATGGAACAGTACACCAAGATTTTCAACTACTGGTCATTCATCGAGAAGACACTCCGTCAGCAGACTTTGGCTCAGAAGTATCAGGCACTCCTTGCACACTGCTTCCTTTCAAACCCTGTAGAGGCTAAGATGGCTTTCAAGGAGGAGAACGAGGAAAGCCAGATCCAGTTGGCAGCCTTCCCTTATTCTGATGTTCAGGACGACAAGGTGAAGGTAGAGGAGAGCGACCTGAAGGCTAAGTATGACGAGATGAAGGCTCGCTTCAAGCAGCCTGTTGAGAGTAGAGATATCAAGTTCATCGATGTTCTGGTTGAGGCTTCCAAGACCGACCGTGCAGCACTCAACAAGGAGTTTGCTGAGTATCATACACAGCTCGCTGCTGCAGCTGATCCTGCAGAGCTTGTTCGCAAGTCAGCTTCTACCGTAGCTTACCTGGGTATCCCAGTGAGCAAGGAGGCTTGGCCATCAGACATTGCTTCTGCTATCGATTCCATGGCTGTAGGTGCTACTTCTGCAGTAAAGGTTAATGCTTCTGATAACACATTGAACATCGTGAAGCTGATGAGCAAGCAGCAGTTGCCAGACTCTATCCAGTATCGTGTCATCCAGGTGGCAGCAGCTTCTCAGGCTGAGGCTAAGACCAAGGCAGACTCAATCCATAGCGCTCTTGCTGCTGGTGCAGACTTCGAGGCACTCGCTAAGAAGTATGGTCAGACTGGTGAGAAGTCTTGGATGACTACCAAGCAGTATGAGTATGCTCAGACTATGGATAAGGACAACAAGGCATTCATCAACACATTGAATACAGCTTCTGTCAATGCATACAATGAGCTTCAGCTCGGTCAGGGTTATGTCATCCTCCAGGTTTGCGACCGCAAGGCAATGGTAACCAAGTATGTGGCAGCAGTCATCAAGAAGGAGATTCAGTTCTCTAACGATACATACCGTACAGCATACAACAAGTTCTCTAGCTATGTAAGTGCTAATCCTAAGTCAGAGGATCTCTTGAAGAATGCAACCAAGAGCGGTTATCGCGTACAGAACCTGAATGATATGACAACAGCTACTCACTATGTAGCCAACATCCATTCTACCCGTGATGCCTTGAAGTGGATCTTCGAGAGCAAGGAGGGTGAGGTTTCTCCTATGTATGAGTGTGGCGACAACAACCACTTGCTCGTAGTAGTCTTGGATAAGATTCATCGCATCGGTTACCGCGACTTGAGCGATCCTCAGGTTAAGGAGATGGTAAAGGCTGAGGTCATCAAGGACAAGAAGGCTGAGCTGATTATGGCTAAGGTAGCTGGTGTGAAGAGCATCGCTGCTGCTAAGGCTAAGGGTGCTAAGATTGCTACCGTTAATCAGATTACTTTTGCAGCTCCTACCTTCATCTCTGCTACAGGTGCTAGCGAGCCTGCTGTTTCTGGTGCTGTTTCAGCTACCAAGAAGGGCGCTTTCGTAGCTAACGCGGTAAAGGGTAACGCAGGTGTTTATCTCTTCCAGGTTACTGGCAAGACCAACCGTCCTGTTAAGTTCGATGAGAAGGCTTACGAGCAGAAGTGCCGCCAGAAGGCTATGCAGTATGCCGGCAACTTCATGAACGAGCTTTATATGAAGGCTCACGTAGTGGATAACCGCTACTTGTTCTTCTAATTATAGTAATTATCATTTCTATTATTTGGGCGTGTCACGATTCTTTTGTGATGCGCCCTATTTTTTTTGATGCATAAAAAAACGTGCAGCACTTTGATTCAAGTGCTGCACGTCGTTTTTTTTTATCGTGATTCAAGATCTAGATCTTGATGCTGTCATCATTGGTGTTGTTGCTGAACAAACCGTAGAAACCGAAAGAACGGTTGCCGTTTTTGCTGTATTTGCCAAATCCGTAACTGTATGCGAACTTCTTCTTGGAGAGGTCGATATCGTTGATTACGATTGAGATATTTGGCAGTTTCTTCTGCTCATCGAGCTTGTTGATGTAAGTGAAGCTAGACTTAGTTGAGAAGTCTGCACGGCAAACGAACAGCGTTCTGTCTGCCAGCTTGCTGAGCTGCAGGGTATCTGCTACCAGTCCTACAGGCGCTGTATCGATGATCACATAGTCGTAGTGCTCTTTCAGCAGAGCGATGGTCTGCTTCAGGCTCTTTCTTACCATCAGTTCACCAGGGTTGGCTGGTGTAGGACCTGCCGTCAGCAAGTCTAAGTTGTGGTTCACGCCAGATGCTACAATCTGAGCCTTTACTTCCTCCCAGTTACATTCCTCGTTGGCAAGGATGTTGGTGATGCCGTGCTGGCGGTCGCCGATGCTGAAGAGTTCTGCCATTCTAGGCTTTCTGATATCGAGTCCTACCATAATGGTCTTCTTCTCCAGCAGAGCGAGGCTCATAGCAAGGTTTGAAGCGATGAAGGTCTTGCCTTCTCCGGTTGTGGTAGAGGTCACGATGAATACCTTTTCCTTGTCGTCACCTGCCAGTTGCAGGTTGGTACGCAATCCTCTGAAGATTTCCGACATCAGGTTACTCTTGTTTTCCTGTATCACGATGTTACCCTTGCTTCCGTTGGCGCTGGCAGTAGGGATGTCTCCGATGATAGGGAGCTGAGTCAGTTTCTCTACATCGTCGTGACCCAGAATCTTGCTGCGCAGCAGTTCGCGAAGGTAGATGATACCGGCAGGGATGGCAACACCCAGGATGAATGCGATGAGTAATGCGATGATTCCCTTAGGGCTTACCTTATCTACGAAAGCTGCAGGCTCGATGATCTTTGCCTTGTCGGCGGTTGATGCCAGCGACATGGAAGTCTCCTCACGCTTCTGCAGCAGCATCAGGTAAAGACCTGAGGTAACCGACTGCTGACGTCCGATCTGTGTCAGTGCCTTCTCCTGTTCTGGAGTCACACCGATAGTCTTCTCGTATTTGCTAGCCATGTCAGCGATGCTGTTACGCTGGATCTTCATATTGATTCTTGCCTGGAACATAGCTCGCTTGATGGCAGTCATCAGGTCTTCCAGCTGTGTCGTGATAGGGGTTACCACTGGCGAATCCTCGCTCGCACTGTGCAGCAGCTGCTTGCGGGTCAGGGCAAGGCTGTTGTATTGTCCGATCAATGCCGTAGCACTCTCATCCTCCAGACCTACATTGGTAGGGATAGGCTGATACTTGTTGGCTGGCTGATCCATATACTTACCAATCTCGTTGAGCAGTTCCACCTGCATGTTGGCCTTGTTCAACTCCTGGTCAAACTGGTCGGAACTCAATACAGCCTGCTTGGCGTTCAGTCCGATATCCACCATACGGTTCTTCTGCTTGTACTTCTCCAGGTTGGTATCGTTACCGGTCAACTCTGTAGAAATCTTTGCCAGTCGGCTGTTGATGAAGTCTTCTGTGCGCTTCTGTATCTCGTTCTTGTCGATGTTTGCCTGATAGTTGTAGGCATCAATCAGACCATTGAGGAAGTCAACGCCTCTTTCTCTGCTCTCATCGTTGAAGGTCAGCTCCACGGTGTTAGCCGTCTTCTTGGTCTGGTTCATGGTCAGACGCTTGAAGTATTCCTTAGAAGCCTTGAAAGGAGAAATCATCTCCACCTTCAGCTCAGTACCTTCCTTCAGCTCATAGACAGGGTTCTGTGTCAGGGTCAGTGTACCCGCCTTGGTTCTGATCTGTGCCGGGAGTTTGGCGAGGGTTTTGTTGATTTCGTAAGGAGCCTTTTCGAAGGTTTCTGCATCGATAGGCTTGAAATACTTACCCTTTACGTGGTAGATACCTCCCTCACGGGTGATGGTCAGCTTCATCGGAGCATTCAGCTGCTTCAGGCTGGTGGTGTCCATGTCCACGTTTACTTCCTGCTTGGCATAGATCAGCGTATCTACCAGCATGCCGCCGTGCTTGTACTCTGCGTAGAGCTTCAGGTTCTTGATGGTCTGCTGTACCAGAAAGCGTGAGTTCAGAATTTCCGTCTCGTTGTCGATACCGTTGGAACTGGACATGAATCCCAGACTCAGGTTCGACATCGCCGCAGCCGCTGCACCGGCAGCACCGCCGCTCTTCTTGGATTCATCATCCTTGATCAAAATCTTCGTAGAACTCTGGAATACCTTTGGTGCCAGCTTCACGTAAGCCACTGCAAGGGCACAGCAGAGAACAATCGAGAGAAGGAACCATTTCCAGTTCAGGATCAGAGTGGAATAGATGGTCTGAAAGTCGAGCGCAGACTGTTCTTCCTGCTCCTGCAAGTCCTCAAGTTCGTAATTCTTGTTTTCTTCCATTTTACTATTAATGATATTCTTATTTTATTCTGTTGAAATCTCAGTCTTGAGTCAGAGCTTATCTGTTGTCTGTAGCTATAGCCATCAGATACTGTCCGTATCCGTTCTTGAGCATCGGTTCAGCCAGTTTCTTCAGCTGTTCCTTGTCAATCCATCCCTGGTTGTAGGCTATCTCTTCCAGGCAGGCTACCTTCAGTCCCTGGCGCTTCTCTATCACCTCTATGAAGGTGCTGGCTTCCGAAAGACTGTCGTGGGTACCGGTATCCAACCAGGCAAAACCTCGCTGCAGGGTTCTTACCTTCAGGGTCTTCTCTGCCAGATAGTGCTGGTTCACTGTGGTAATCTCCAGCTCTCCACGCGCACTAGGCTTGATGTGCTTCGCCACTTCTACCACGCTGTTCGGATAGAAGTAGAGTCCCACTACGGCATAGTTGCTCTTAGGCTGTGCCGGCTTCTCCTCGATGCTCAGGCAGTTGCCGTCCTTGTCAAACTCCGCCACGCCGTATCTTTCCGGATCGTTCACGTAGTAGCCGAATACGCTTGCCTGTCCCTCTTCGGCTGCCTTCACGCTCTCCTTCAGCAGTCCGGTAAAGCCGGCTCCGTAGAAGATGTTGTCGCCCAGCACGAGGCAGACGTCATCCTTCCCTATGAATTTCTCTCCGATGATGAACGCCTGAGCCAGTCCGTCAGGCGAAGGCTGTTCTGCATACTCGAAGTGAACCCCCAGTTCGCTTCCGTCACCCAGCAGTCTCTTGAATCCAGGCAGGTCGAAAGGCGTAGAGATAATCAGAATCTCCTTGATGCCAGCCAGCATCAGTACCGATACGGGATAATATATCATAGGCTTGTCAAAGATAGGAATCAGCTGCTTGCTGATGCCCTTGGTGATGGGGTACAGTCTGGTGCCCGAACCACCTGCTAATACGATTCCTTTCATATCTTCTTCTTTATTTCTTTTTATGGTAAAAGTTCTTATTATACCTTTTTATTTTTATATGTTGCACATTCCACAGTCAATGCAGACTTTGTGCGGAACTGAAAAAACGTCTTTAAAAACGTGGCAAAGTTACTAAAAAATATTGAGCGGTGAAAATAATCAGCCTAAAATCTTCATATAATATAGGAAAAACATGCTTTCGGGGAAAAAAAACATCTCTTAATTTGGGTATTTTGCGATTTTATTGTATTTTTGCAGAACATTTAAGAACATTAATGAATAAATAAGATTAAGAATGGGAATATTTTCTAAACTATTCAGTCGTAAAGACGAAGATAAGAAAGTAGGTGGAATTGAAGACTACATGACCCTGGTCCGTGTATATTTCCAGGCTGCCTTGGCTTCACAATTAGGTATCACCAATCTGGCTATGCTTCCAGACCTCCGTGTCTTCAAGACCAGCCTCCATGTTCCTACCGTCAACAACCGTCTGGGCATTGGCGAGAAGGCACAGGTCAAGAAGATGATGAAGAACATCTATGATACCGACGATAACTTTTTCAAGGAGATTGATGCCAGCATCCGCAAGAACTGCCAGAAACTCCAGGATGTCAATACCTATCTCATCCAGTTCCAGAACTTCACCCAGGATCTGATGATGCTCATGGGCAACCTGATGAAGTTCAAGCTTCGTCTGCCCAACTTTATGAAGAAGACCCTCTATAAGCTCACTGCACAGACTGTGGACGATATCTTCAACAAGAACGATTTCTCGGATGCCAGTGTGCTCAAGACCGTGGTAGGCTTGCGCCACTTCAACACCCGTCTGAAGTTCAGTCAGCAATGGGTTACCGATTTCACCTTCCAGGTACTGATGTTGGCAAAGAAGGAGCCACGTCCATCCGATGAAGCGGTGGAAAAGGCAAAGCAAAAGATGGGAAAGTAGCCAATATTCTCCCAAAAAGATAAAAAAACAGGAGAATATTTGTTTTTTTCAAATTATTCTCTTAAATTTGTAGCCAAAAAAGTAAAAAGGCATGAGTGCTAGTGAGAAAACAATCAATACGTTTGCCACAAGAGTAAGGCAGATGATTCTCAAGTTTGAAGATATCAAGCATGAGAATGCAGAGCTGTATGCAATGGTGGATGAGCGCGATGCCAAGATCAAGGAATTGCAGGAGAAGTTGACTCAGGCAAAGCATGATTACGACAGTCTGAAGATGGCGAAGATGATGACAATTTCCGACTCCGACATGGAGACCACCCAGAAGCGCATCGCCAAGCTCATCAGAGATGTCAACAAGTGTATAACGCTACTGAGCGACAAGTAATAACTATTGAAGCGGAGGCAGATCAGATGGAAGATAAATTACAGATCAGATTACATGTATATGATACCGACCTCACGGTAAGAATACCGAGAGAGGATGAGGAGTATTATCGTAAGTCGGCTAAGTTGATCGATGAGATCGTCAATTCGTATGCGAAAATCTTCAAGGGGCGCAAGAGCGACAAGGAGATTTTGTATATGGCTCTCATCGACGTAGCTTTGAGATTCGAGAAGGAATCAGATAAAAATGATACCCAACCATATAATGATATTCTGGACAAGCTGACTGCGGAGATAGAAGATACCTTGGCTAAGTAAGAATATTAATAATTATAATATATATATGGTAACAATAATAGCGGCCCTGGTAGCTCTCGTGTTGGGAGGTATCGTGGGGTATGTCATTTTCCGTTATGTCATTAAGGGAAAATATAATGAAATGATAGATGCTGCCAGAAAAGAGGCAGAAGTTGTAAAGGAGAAAAAGCTTCTCGAAGTGAAGGAGAAGTTCCTCAATAAGAAAGCCGAGTTGGAGAAGGAGGTGCAGCAGCGCAACTCCCGCATCCAGCAGAGTGAAAACAAGCTCAAGCAGCGCGAAATCTCGCTCAACCAGCGCCAGGAAGACCTCGGTCGCCGCAAGCAGGAGGTAGAGCAGTATCAGCAGCGCATCGACAATGAGAAGAAACTCCTCGCCGTGAAGCAGCAGGAACTCGAGAAGATGCAGAAGCAGGAGCAGGCCAAGCTCGAAGAGCTTTCTGGACTCAGTGCCGAGGAGGCGAAGAGTCGCTTGGTAGAGAGTCTGAAGGATCAGGCTCGTCTTGATGCAGCCAGTTACATCAATGAGATCATGGATGATGCCAAGCTCAATGCCAACCAGCAGGCTAAGAAAATCGTAATCCAGACCATCCAGCGTGTGGCTACCGAGACTGCTATCGAGAACTCAGTCTCTGTATTCCACATCGATAATGATGAAGTCAAGGGACGCATCATCGGTCGTGAAGGCCGCAACATCCGTGCCCTTGAGGCAGCCACCGGTGTGGAAATCGTGGTAGATGATACTCCTGAGGCTATCGTTATATCAGCCTTCGACCCTGTGCGCCGTGAGGTTTGCCGTCTGGCTCTCCATCAGCTGGTAGCCGATGGCCGTATCCACCCAGCCCGTATCGAGGAGGTGGTAGCCAAGGTGAAGAAGCAGTTGGATAATGAGATCATCGAGACCGGTAAGCGTACAGCCATCGACCTCGGTATCCATGGTTTGCATCCAGAGCTGATCCGTATCATCGGTAAGATGAAGTACCGTTCTTCTTATGGTCAGAACCTCTTGCAGCATGCGCGCGAAACTGCCAATCTCTGTGCGGTGATGGCTTCTGAGCTGGGCTTGAACCCTAAGAAGGCAAAGCGTGCCGGTCTGTTGCACGATATCGGTAAGGTGCCAGACGAGGAGAGCGAGTTGCCACACGCACTCTATGGTGCCAAGATTGCCGAGAAGTACAAGGAGAAGGCAGATATCTGCAATGCCATCGGTGCTCACCACGACGAGATGGAGATGAATACCCTTCTGGCTCCTATCGTACAGGTATGTGATGCCATCTCAGGTGCCCGTCCAGGTGCCCGCCGTGAGATTGTAGAGGCATATATCAAGCGATTGAACGATCTTGAGGCTATCGCCATGAGCTATCCTGGCGTAACAAAGACCTATGCCATCCAGGCAGGTCGTGAGCTTCGTGTCATCGTGGGTGCCGACAAGATGAGCGATGAGCAGAGTATCAAGCTCTCTGATGAGATTGCAACCAAGATTCAGAACGAGATGACCTATCCTGGTCAGGTGAAGATCACCGTGATTCGTGAGACTCGCAGTGTAGCTTACGCTAAGTAAGAAGGAATCAAGCGATAAAACGCGTTTTCATATATTCGAAGTTTAAATTGTCGTTTCTCTCCTTCATAGGATGAGGAATGTATTTGATAAAGTCGCTGTTCTCTAGGGGACAGCGGCTTTTTTCTTTCATATCATATACGGCTACATTTATATAATATAATGTGATGAAAGCAGAACAGAAGATTTTAAAGCGATTCAATAAAGGATGCGTGGATTATCACCTTTTGGAGGATGGTGACCGGATTCTCATTGCCTTGAGCGGCGGAAAGGATTCCCTGGAACTGTTGCGCCTCTTGGCTCAGCGTGCCCGCATCTATAAGCCGCATATCGAGGTAGAGGCGGCGCATATCATTATGGATAATATCCCTTACGAGACTGACCGTTCTTATCTGCAGGCATTTTGTGCAGAGAATGGCATCAAACTTCATATCCTGCATAGTTCTTTCGATGAATCCACCGATCCCCGCAAGACCCGTTGTTTTCTCTGTGCGTGGAACCGCCGCAAGACGCTCTTCGAGTTTGCTGTAAGCCACGGGTTCAATAAGATAGCTCTGGGCCATCACATGGATGATATCCTCGTTACTTTCCTGATGAATATCACCTTCGAGGGTTCTCATTCCACTATGCAGCCCAGTCTTCCTTTAAAACATTATCCGCTTACCATCATCCGTCCCCTCTGTCTGGTGCATGAGGCGGATATCCGTCAGGTGGCAGAAGAGTTGCAATTCACGAAGCAGAAGGCGTTGTGTCCTTACGAAGAGACTACCCGCCGTTCGGATATGCAAGCCGTCTTCCGGCATTTGGAGCGGTTGAATCCTGAAGCGCGCTACAGTCTTTGGCGCTCTGTCTTTATGGAATAAAATATAGTAGAAAAAGCAATAAAAAACGAAAGTACTTTCATGAGCACATGAAAGTACTTTCGTTGGACAATGAAATAGGCTTCATTTGCCATTGAAGCCTATTTCATTTGTTCCTGGGGTAGATCTAGTAAATGGCAGTTACTAATTTTGGGGAGCTGCC
>USRA01000042.1 GCA_900557035.1 uncultured Prevotella sp.
TCACCTGTGCCTGGTGGATTTACGGAGAGCAGAGTGTATGGAAGGCTGGCGACAAAAACATTTCGTGCATGGTGCAGTATTCCGAGAATACCCATCATCAGAATGCCTGCTACCGATACGCAGAACTGGGCGGCGCCTATCAAGACGAAAAGAACGAATGCGGATTGTCGGGCCAGTACGCCCGCTTCCAGCAGGGTTCGGAATATTCGTTGGAAGTAACATGGAAAAGACAGCTAACGGAATCCATCTCCCTTCAGCCATCGTTCCAGTACATCAAAAACGACAATGGAGATTTCACGGCTCTTAGTGCCCGACTCAATGTCTGTTTCTAAAGTAAAGAGATAATTTGCAAAAAGTGTATATTATTTTAGCTTTTAGAAGTAAAATGATGTACACTTTTTATATGATAAAACAGCAGCTACCTACTATTCGGAATGAAACTATAACATCTGAGATAATTCCCATGCCCTCACATGCGTAATGCCTTTGCGAGAAGGCAACTGAAGATCGTCAAGCGATACTACTACTTTTTCATAGTTATCTGCTATACATTCCAACGGAGCATATTCACGCTCTATTGTCTGCTCATCTACAAGCATATAAGTGGCTTGCACATAGATGATACGATCATTCTTGATGGCAACGAAATCAACCTCTTTATCCTTAATACTCCCCACATATACATCATATCCATGCCGTAACAGATCTAGATAAACGAGATTCTCCAACAAATACCCCGCTCCATATCCGAATCCGGCATAGAGATAATTCTTGAACGACAAATCGTTCATATAGAATTTACAACTGCCAGAAAGAATCTCCTTCCCTTTGATATTATAGCGCAAAGCACGATGTGCAAGATAAACTTCTTCTATATATCCCAAATATAGAGATACTGTATCATACGAAGTCTTGCGTCCTTTGCTTTTTATGAAGTTGGTAATATTGGTAACAGAAAGAAGATTGGAAGAATTATTAACCAGATAGGCAAACAAATCTTCGAGCAGTCTTACATCGCGAATCGTATATCTGCGTATGATGTCTTTCAGTAATACCGTATCCTTCAATCCCGAAATATAGTTACGCTTTACATCGGAAGACTGGAAATGCACAAGTTCAGGATAACCACCATCCGCCATGTACTGCAAATAACTCACTCTGCCGGCAGGAAGCTGATGAATACTCGCATATTCCTCGTAAGACAATGGGAATATGTGAAATTCCACATATCTACCAGATAGAAGAGTAGATAATTCTCCAGAGAACATCTTAGAATTAGAACCTGTGATAAATATCTCGTAATCTTCAGTATAATCTTGAGACAGCGAGTTGACTACACGTTCCCAACCATCAATATCCTGCACTTCATCTATAAAGATATAAATTCGTCCTTCAGGTTTCAATTCCTCCCGGTACAAACGGATAAAATTATCCAAATCTTTATAGTTCTCTATAAAATCAAACGCTGTTAGTTCACGGTTGATAAAGACAATATTATTGCTACTGACACCCTGCTGCACAAGATGTATGGCTGTTTGACGCAATATATAACTTTTTCCCACACGTCGCTGTCCCGTAAGTACCTTCACCACCTTGCTGCCAAGATACGAAGCGACACTTTCGGTATAAAGCGGACGGGGAAAACCGCAATCGATGGTGTTACCAAACCAAAGATTATACTTCTTTACTGATTCTATATTTTCGTTCATACTCGATTTTTTGTGCAAAGATAGCATTTTTTTCGTGCAAAGACGAAAATATCTCTGTTTTTAACAAGTTTTTCGTCCATAGACGAAAAAAAACAAAGACCCAAAGACTGCTTCACTCTTATTTTCTTAGAAATCCATTTCGGCAAAACCAGAGTGCCCTGTTGCCCTGACAATGGAAGGCTACGAGAATGGCTACAACGATGGCGAATCTCGACAACCACGCCAGGGAAGTATAACCCATCAGCTGCAGCCAGAACCTGGCGCCCGTTTTTCCAAAAAGCCGCAGAGAGGACGGAAGAGACAATGGGTAATCAATAGGAGAATACGATTAGAGCCTTATTCATTTCATTTCTTTTCTATTCTTTCTTATAATAAAGGATGTTACCATCGCATTACAAACAGATGAAAGAAGAGTGAAAGCATTCATTTTATTCAAGGTGTGTCATAAGTGCATAAAGGCAATTTATGTAAAAACGAAAAAGAGGGTGCGTCATGGACTTATGACGCACCCTCTTTTTCGTTTTTGCTTTTTTATTCAAATTCGGTATTGAAACCGGAACCTGGAATGGTTGGCGAATCGATAAAGAATGATGCAGCAGAGTGGGTAGAGAGGAATGGACCTTTATAGGTGGTCATCTTTCCTTTCACCATGTGGACGGTTTCGAACGATAGATTTTTTGCCACTTTATCTTCAGTATCAATAGACTGGGTAGTCAGCGTGATATCCGTAACATCATCCTCACCCAGGAAGAAATAGATGCTGAAAGTGAATCTTTTTGCCTTTAACCGATCGCCCGAGACATCGTATGTCCTGGTCAGGGTTGCCTGCTTGAGGCAATGACCCGTAGATGGATTGAAGACATTACCGCAGTTGCCGGTAATCGTATATTTGAACGACTTGATGTAGTCCGGACGAGGTTCCTGACGGCTGTCGAGCAGCAATTCGGTTACTCCACGTTTCAGAATGCAGTCGTAGTTTTGGCTTTCTTCTCTATCTTTTACGACAATATCCTGATAGGTATAAAACATATCTGTGACCACATTTTTCGGGAAGACGACCTCAGTCTTTGATTTGATGCTGACCTTGTTGTCTTTTGAAGGGGTATCAGTGGAAGCAGCGATAGCCACCATCTTGTAATTACCTCTAGGCACATACAGTTTCACCTGTCCGAAGTTCTTGTCGGTAGAGAATTGGGTTACCATATACATCGTATCTTTATTTTCCGGAAACAATGCTACTTCCAACTCAGTAATCTGCTTGCACTCACTCAGGTTCTTCTTCCCATCGGTGTCTGCACGGGTAATCCAAGGGGATGCTGCCTGCGCTACGTCATCAGTACCTGCTCTGGATTCAATTTCTGAGATAGATTTCTCAAAGAAGTTGAAGCTAACTTCCAGTTTGTCACTTCGTGATGAAGAATCCATCACACCATCTTCTTTACTACAACTTACTACTAGTAAGGCTGCAATAATAAGCCATAGGCTTTTAGTTAAACATTTCTTCATGGGTTTTAATTTTTGAAGAAATACGCCAGAAATATTCTGGTATTGTCTGCTATTACCATCTAGTTGATACAGCTAGCTGTTTTTCTGTAGTAGTATTGAAGCAAAATTACTAAAATTTTGAATACGTTGTACTCCTCAGCCCCTATTTTTCAACTATCTTAACGAAGTTTTCACCTGATTAAGCAAATAGGGGCTTTTATGGGCACTTATAGACTATTCCTGCTCCACCTTCACTCCCGTAATCCGGCTCTTGAATTCGCCAGCCTTCTGGAGTGGGAACACCAGCGTGCGCTGATAGTGCATCTTTGCCGAAGGATTATACACGATAGGCTGAGTGGCTGTAGCATCGCTCTTCTGGAAAGTAGCCAGGTCTTTCTGCTGCATCGCATAAAGGGTGAGCGGACCAAGCTCCTCGCGCAACTTGCCATCTACATAAAGACAGGTCTTCCTGTTGTCGCCCGTAATCGCCAGAGTAACCTTCTTGCCCTTCTCTACCCTGTAGTTGAACTTGTTGAGATAACCCTCGTGGGCAAAACCAAGCTGGCCGCTTTCCGGGTCGGCAAGATAGAAAGTGGCATTTTCGGATGAGAACAACGCCGTGCCCTTCAGCTCATCAGCTCCCTCGATGGTGAACTCCACCCGATAGCCATAGCCCACTTCTTTCTCGCCCGTGGTCTGACCAGGGTTCAATGTCTCTATCCTGAGCTGCTTGCCCTTCTGCCAGCGTGCTGCCTCGTTAACCGCAGGAGCCTCGCTGAGCGCAAGGCGAAGACGATTGAAATCTTCAAAAGAGAAAGAGGTGGCTGCACCCGTCCAGCACTTTGCCGACAGCGTCTGCAGGGCAGGGAACAGGCGGTCGTGAATATCCTTCACCGTAATGCCGTTGCCCACATGGTCGTTCCATACGGCAAACATACCGCCGAGAATCG
Source organism: uncultured Prevotella sp. (assembly GCA_900557035.1). GTDB lineage: Bacteria > Bacteroidota > Bacteroidia > Bacteroidales > Bacteroidaceae > Prevotella. The sequence continues at coordinate 4,145 of USRA01000042.1, forward strand.
CCGGGTCGTTCTCCTCGAACTTCTCGTTGCCAATCTGCGCCGGAGTCCATGAATCGTAGAGATACTGACAATTCAGGTAATCATAATAATAACCTGCTGCCGGAACGATGTAAACCAATCCGTCAGGAATGCTCACCAGTTTGTAGCCCTGGCGCTTCATCTCCTTCGGGTCAGCATAACCATTGTACCAGCAATGCATCATCACGTTCTCCGACTTCACCTTGGTGTCGCCCTTGGCATGAGTAAGTGCGCCCCAAACGGCAGCCTGCTTGCCAAACGACTCTACATATTTAATATAATGGTCGGTGAAGTAGCGGAATTTCTCCACCACATCCTTCTTGGCATTGGAATACTCATCGGTACCGATGTGCACCACCTTGCCTCGGAACACAGGATTCTTGCCCTCCAGATACTCCTTGAAGAGACCATCCACAAACTTGTAGGTCTCGGGATTGAAGAGGTCGAGATGATCCATGCCATATTCCTTGGAACCGATTTCCGGCTTATAATGGGTGAAGGCGAGCGAATGGGCAGGCACATCTATCTCGGGGATGATGTTGATGCCATACTGCTCTGCCAGTTTCTGGAGTTCGATGAACTCAGCCTTGGAATAGCTGCCATCCTTAGCCGTGAGTCCCGGATAGGTGTCGCATTCCAGACGGAAGGCAGCCTGAGGCTTCGCCCAGTCATTACCGAAGAACTGCAGGAATCCATTATCGTTGAGATGAAGCTGCAGGGTGTTCATCTTGTAATAAGACATCATCTTGACCAGCGATCGCAGATAAGACATGGGGATGAACTTTCTGCCGCAATCCATCATGAAGCCTCGCAGCCCATAGGCAGGCGTATCCTGGGTTGAACCCTTAGGCAATACGAAACCAGCCGAGCGCTGCTGCTCTGAAAGCTGCAGCACGGTACGGGTTCCCCATACCAGTCCTTCTACCGAAGAAGCCGTGATGGTAGTTACGTCGCCGATGGTGAGGCGATAGCCCTCCTTGCCGAGCTGCCGAGCTGATTTTTTATCAGATTGGAGCACCAGCACAATGTCGCCGGCAGATGGTTTCCCCGTCTTAGGTGTGAGCGATTTTCCCACCAGGTCATGGTAATCGGCAGCAAAGAGTTTTGCCACATTCTGGGCATTCTTTCCGCCCTTCACCACGTATTTTCCCGATGGGGTAAACATTCCCTCTGCCCCGCTCCATTGCTTGAGTTCAGGGATTACAAAAGGTTTTTCGTTGACCGTTGCCCAGCCACACGAAAGCACCAAAGTACAGCAAGCCGTCAGCAAGAGACGCTTGAAATCATTTAGGTTTTTCTTCATATTTTCCGTTTTAATCATAAAGATAAAAAATGCGCTCCATTATGTGCCACTTCTCATCACTCGTAGCACCCTTTCCACATTTCTGGAACTTGCCTACCACTTCCTCCCACTCTGCCTGTCTAGGGAGGGTGGCGAGTTCTGTCATTTTCTTGTCCCAATCAAAATCTTCGGGAGCATCCACAATCATCACCAAGCGGTTGCCGAAGATGTAAATCTCCATCTCCAGGATACCTACCTGACGAATTCCGTCTCGGATTTCCTTCCACTGCACTCCCTCTGAATGCAGGCGGCGATACTCGCGGATAGCCTCTTCATCAGATTCCAACTCCAGCCACTGCACGTAGCGCTTGGTAGCTACAGGATACTTCTTCTGTTCATAACCTTTCATCATAATCATTAGGGGTTTAAAGATTCAACAATATGCTATTCTGTTTATAATTTGCAAAAATATGAAAAAAAATTGAGGTAAACAAGATAAGTTACCGATATTTTGTTTATTTTTGCATTATCATTGCAGAAATGCAGGTTATGATTTACAAAACTATTCTATAGGATTAAAAGAAACTAAAGATTTACGATATGAAGAAACTACTTTTATCCATCGCCTTTCTGCTCCCTGCTATGGGAATGATGGCGCAGACTCAGGTAAAGACTGCAGAAGGTATCCTCGAAGGAAAAGACCTCTCAGGCATCACGGTTTTCAAAGGCGTTCCGTTCGCAGCCCCTCCTGTGGGTAATCTCCGCTGGAAGGCTCCTCAGCCAGCCCAGAAATGGCAGGGCGTCCGCGAGGCAAAGGAGTTCGGACCGAACCCGATGCAGGAACCTATCTTCGGTGATATGAACTTCGGCACAAAGGCAAACAGCGAGGATTGCCTATACCTTAATATATGGACTCCTGCAAAGACCATGAAGGAGCATCTGCCGGTTTTGATTTATTTCAACGGCGGAGGACTGATGGCTGGTAGCGGAAGCGAACCCAGATATGCGGGCGATGCTATGGCGCGCAAGGGCATCATCTCCATCACAGCCAACTATCGTGAGGGTATCTTCGGATTCTTCGCTCATCCACAGCTCTCCAAGGAAACATCCTACAAGGGTTCCGGCAACTATGGATTCATGGATCAGGTGGCTGCCATCCAATGGGTGAAGGATAACATCGAGGCTTTCGGCGGCGACCCTAACCGCATCACCATCGTGGGCGAATCGGCCGGTTCCATGTCAGTAAGCGCCCTGATGGCTTCCCCTCTCTGCCAGGGACTCTTTGCCCAGGCTATGGGTTCCAGCGGTTCGGTGATGGGATTCAAGAAGATGGCTACCCAGAAGGAAGCTGAGGAAAAAGGCGTGCTGCTTGCCCAGAAAATCGCAGAGAAGATGGGTAAGGAAACGGGCAAGAAGGTGAAAAAGAACATAGGAATGAAGAATCTCAACGAGCTTCGTGCCCTTCCTGCCGAGAAACTGATGAAACTGGCGGGAGTAAGGGCGATTCCTGTCTATAATATCGACGGTTATTTTATGAAAGAGCAGCCTGTGGAAGTCTTCGCCAAGGGCGAACAGACCAAGGTGCCTCTGCTCATTGGCGGTAACAATCAGGAGATGACTCCATGGTCGGTTTTGATGGGTAAGCAGCCTACTGTAGAGAATCTGAAGACTGGTGTCAAGGCCACCTTCGGGTCAGAGAACATCGATGAACTCTTCCGTCTCTACGGCATCAACAGCGACAAGGATGTGTTGGAGCAGCCGGGTGTGAATCTGGCTTCGGATATCTTCCTGGATTATTCTACCTGGAAATGGGGCAACATGCATAAGTTGACCGGCGGACAGCCCGTTTACCGCTACCGCTATTGCCATCCTCGTCCTGCAATGGCCATCAAGGGAAAGGTAGCAGCTTTGGCTGGCGGCGTGGTAGATGCTAAGGAAGATGCAGCTCCTGCTCCACGAGATAAGGGAGCCGTTCATTCTGCCGATATAGAATATGCTATGGGTACCTTGCCAACCAACCGCGTGTTCGACTGGCAGCCGGAAGATTATACGATCAGCGACATCTTCAGCCAGTATTATGTAAACTTCGTGAAGACCGGAAATCCAAACGGTCTGGGGCTGCCGGAGTGGCCAACCACCAATGGCAAGGCCGTAGCCCCTGTGCTTCAGATAGACGTGAAGACAGAAGTAAAGACTGATGCCCAGATGGAGAAACGCTATGATTTCATCGACAGAATATTCTGGGAGAAGAAATAGTTCTATCTCATGAAAGAAAAAGAAGTCTCATTATAGAATCAATCAGAAAAAGAGATAAACTATGTTTCAGAAATTCATTATCAATAGAGAAGGCGTACTGAAGTTCGGCCACGTCTATCTGCATCGTGACATGCTGGCTCCGGGCGAGCAATGCACCTACGGCGGAGGTTTATGGAAGATAGATGAAGGCAGGGGAGCCATCGTGCTCTATGGCAGAAGTTTCGACTTCGGTCCTCCTGATTTCGACTTTGTGAAACAGATAGACTGGACGGGCTTGGGGGGAACTCCCCGCCCGCTGCTCTATCTGCCCCATTGGCCTAACGAAGAGGAGATAGTGCCCATCATCATCAATTAAGAAAAGAGGAAGTTTTTCCAATCATCATCAATTAAGAAAATATTATAATTTTCCATAAATTATAAGTCATAAGTTTGCAAGAAAGAGAATAAAAGTGTACTTTTGCCGAAAGAATTCGCTTTAAAAAGAATTCACTAAAAAAAGTATTCACTTAAAAAGCAGTAGAGATATGAAAAAGAAATTAGTTTTGACAGCAACCGTTATCGCTGCATTATCAGTAGCTTCTTGCAACAGCAAGAAAGCAGGACAGAATGGAAACGATGAAAATGCCAGTTATACAGAAGATTCTGCCTTGGTAGAAAAAGACGGAAGCGTAAAATTGCCAGCCGTAGAAGGAACTTACGAGGGAACTCTTCCTGCCGCCGACTGCCCAGGCATCAAGACGGTGTTGACGCTCAAGGCAGACAGCACCTATCAGTTTACTTCTGATTATATCGACCGCAAGGATGGTCACGATGAGTTCAGCGGCATCTACAAGATGCTTGCCAACGGCGTGGTAATGATTACCCGTCCATCTTCTGGCGAGAACTCTTTCTACAAGGTGAAGGATGAGCATAGCCTCATCATGACCGATTCACTGGGCAATGAGCCAGAAGGCGAGATAGCCAAGCACTATGTGTTGACTAAGAAGAAGTAAATTCCTTATTACACCCCCTCGCCCTTTTCATCTCATTCCCTCATATAAAGAGCGCGGCAATGCGTGGCATTAAGTGGCAACAGAAATATACCACTTATTGCCACGCATTATTCACTTATAACCATGGAGTAAAACTTATGGGTGATAGATGGACTATATAATTATTAATAGAAAATATCTATAATAAAATAGCCAATAACTTTTGTTTATCTATCATAAAAACCGTAACTTTGCACCAGATTTTTAAATAAAACAAAAATAATGATGGAAACAAGAAAAGAAATAGCAGCAGAAAAGAAGCGTTGTGGGTCTCATAATTGTACCCAGGCAGTGGTTTGTACCTATTATGATTATACTGGTATAGACGAAGAGACCCTTAGAAATGTGGGCAATGCCTTTGCGGCAGGAATGGGTAATATGGAAGGAACCTGCGGTGCCCTAGTAGGAGCAGGAATGGTATTGGGCCTTGCTACAAAGGATAAGGCTAAGTCTGTCAAGGCGATGCGACAGATCATGACCCAATTCCAGCAGCGCAACGGGGCTACCCAATGCAAGCTTCTCAAAGGGGTGGGCACTGGTAAGATACTAAGAGAATGCCCACTCTGCGTAGCCGATGCGGCAGAATTCCTGGAAGGCCAATTGGAAAAACTAACCGATCAATAAAAGCAGATGGCAAAATACAAGGCGCAAAGCGAGCAAGACCGCTGCGTGGCATGTGGTGTTTGCGTAAAGGTATGTCCCAAAGATGCCGTAAGCATCTTCCGGGGATGTTATGCTGTAGTAAATGAGGATTTGTGCATAGGCTGCGGCATCTGTGAAAAGAACTGTCCGGCAGGAGTCATGCACAAGATATTGAGATAACAGATTAAAAGCATTTTTATGGCAAGACAAAAAAGCAAGAAATGGAGTGATTATCTGTGGCTGGTATCCGCCACCTATTTCACCCTTGGGTTCTTCAATATCGTGTTTGCGTGGCTGGGAGTCATCTGTTTTATGATTCCGCTGCTCATGGCTGTTTTCGGAGGCGGCAAGGGATATTGCAACAACTATTGTGGGCGAGGTCAGCTTTTCCTGCAAATAGGCAACACCCTGAGATGGTCGCGCAAGAAGGTGGCACCAAGATGGCTCTCATCTAAATGGTTTCGTCATGGATTCCTGCTGTTCTTCATGTTCTTCTTCATCCAAATGATTATTCTCACAGTGATGGTGGCAAAGGGCGCGGAGAATCTCCATCAGACCATTCACCTGCTCTGGACCTTTGATGTTCCCTGGCACTGGGCATATCCAGTAGAGATTGAGCCCTGGAAGGCACAGTTTGCCTTCGGTCTCTATGGCATCATGCTCACCTCGCTGATAGTGGGTGTGCTACTCACCATCTTCTATCGTCCTAGAACCTGGTGTGTTTTCTGTCCGATGGGCAACATGACTCAACTCATCTGCAAGCTCAAGGCAAGATAAGCCCTGTACTTGGCTGATATAAATAGAATAACGATATGAATGTACAGCAACTGAAATATATTGTGGCACTCAACCGCTTTCGCAATTTTGCGAGAGCGGCAGAGGCTTGTCAGATTTCGCAGCCTACACTCAGTGCCATGCTTGTGAAACTGGAGGAAGAACTGGACACCCGTATCTTCGAACGAAGCAACAAGACTGTATCTCCCACAGCATCAGGCAAGAAGATTATCCGTCAGGCTGAAACGGCATTGCAGGAAATAGACCGCATCTCAGAAATAGTGATGGAAGAAAAGGGAGAGATAGGTGGAAAGTTGTCGCTCGCCGTGGGACCTACCATTGCACCTTATATCCTGCCCAAGTTCATCAAATACTATCGGGAAAACTATCCATCGGTAGATTTCAACATCCTTGAACTGAAGGCTGATTTCATGCTCGATTCCCTACTTCGTGGTGAGACAGATGCCGGCATAGCCATTTCCGACAATAGCCGTAAAGGCATATTGGAGATTCCGCTCTACACAGAAAAGTTCTATGTGTATCTTGCCGAGAGCTGCTGGCGCAAGCTCCCAGTTTTCAAGCCTGAGAATCTGGAGTATGAAAACATGTGGATAATGAAGGAGGCACAGTGTCTGCGCAATAGTGCCTTTTCATTCTGTAAGGCCCGCAGCAAGGGTCATCATATCTATGAGGCGGGCAGCATCGAGACCCTGATAAGGATAGTGGATGAGAATGGCGGCTTCACCATCATCCCAGAGATGCACCTGCCTTTTCTGAGTGAGGAGCAGCGCAGAAATGTGAGAAAGATAGAGGGAGATTACCTGTCGCAGAGGCGCATATCAATCTACATCAGAGAGGATTATATCCGTGAGCGTATGCTGAATACCCTTGTCGATACCCTCAAAATGTTTATTCCGGAAGAGATGATGGGAGAAGGTATCAGGAAATACGGCATCAAGCTGTAGGACTTGACTTCAAAAAGCCCTGATGCCTTTTGCACCAGGGCTTTAACTGCGCCACAAGGCGATAAGGAAATAAAGGGTTGCAATCCTTCTTTCCGAAGATTACAACCTTTTTTCTTTTATCCTTATCTAATGATTATCATCTATAGTCAATATCATAACGTGGCATTAACGAGAAAAGAAACAAGAAACATAATTCCTAATCTCTCAAGCACCCTATCGGCACAACATATACACCGTCCTGCGGACGCTGGTAGGCATATTTACCGACACCGGTCAGCACCATTTTAAAAGATGGAGCCTTCATCTTATCGGTATCGATTTTACTTTCCAATGTCACCAGGTTTCCTGCGCCCTCCTCTATGAGCTTGTCGCCACCCAGCTTCACCTCTATCAATCCATACTTACCATTACGAAGATGAACCACAGCATCACACTCCAGACCTTTTCTGTCACGAAAATGATAAACGGAGCCGCCTAATGCATCGGCATAGACTCTCAAATCACGCACACACAAGGTTTCAAAGAATAAGCCAAACTTACTCAAATCATTGATCAAATCATCCGGTCCCATTCCCAATGCAGCCGTTGCAATCGAAGGGTCGGTAAAATATCTGGTATCAGAAGTACGTATTGCCGACTTGCTTCTCATATTCGGGTTCCAGGCAGTAGAATCCTCTATCACAAATATCTTCTTCAAAGCCTTGATATAGGAATAGATGGTATTCTCGCTAACCTCAGTACTCTCATTGTTGGCTATATCTGCCAAAATGGTACCTGCTGTAGCCTGACTTCCCTGATTTCTCGCATACGAACGCATAATCCTCCGTGCCAATTCACTATCACGATTGACTCCATCTACACGGGATACATCGAATCTGGTTACTGCCTCAAAATACTCAAAGGCCTGCTGTAAAGCTGCCTGTTTGCTTTTCTTATCCAAGGCTTTCGGCCAGCCACCCCGACAAGTCAAATATGCCAGATGCTCCAAGTCGATTGGGTTGATTCCTTCTACGAAGTAATCCGTCCTGTCGGCTGCAAACAATTTGGCAAGGCTCACCTCTCCTGTAGAATCCCCTGATTCCCACAAACTCATTGTTCGGAGTTTGAGCCAGGCAAAACGCCCCGTTCCCGTATGAAAGATTTCGTCATAACTAGGTGGCACAGCAGACCCGGTCAGTATGAACTGCCCATCATCATCACGCTTATCCACTTCATTTCTCACGGCATCCCAGAACTTTGGTGCTATTTGCCATTCATCTATCAATCGTGGCGTTTCACCCCGAAGCAACAGTTTGATATTGGTATTGGCCATAGCTATTTTTCTACCAATATTTTATCTGCAATTCTTGCTTTATATTCTTTCATAAAATCTCATTTTTAATTTCTGATGCAAAAATAATATATTTTATTGAATATCAAGCAAATAAAACAGTTAAACTTTGTTGCTTTTCTATTTCATTGTGGCAGTTGACCCAATTTCGTTGTGACAGTTGGCGGAATTATTTCTTCTGATACACCCTTACATAATCGATGAAATACTTCATCGGAAGAGCGGAATCATCGATTTCGCCACCATTATCACCGCCCAGGGCCAGATTGAGCAGGAGATATTGCGGCTTCCTGAAAGGCTGCTCGCCATTGCCCAGCTTGCCATTCACCGCCTCATCCTGGCGAATCTCATTGAGAAGTTCATCGTCCAGATAAAGACGGATGCTCTGCTCATCCCAATCCATTCGCCAAACGTGGAACTTATCAGCCCATTGCTTATCACGATCTGTGAAATGGGTGAAAGGGATAGCCCTACTGTTCCATTTTGCCGTCCAAGGCTTGTCGGTTCCCCAGCAGGCATTGGCAAGGATATGAGGCACACCCTGCTTGCGATAATACTCCATCATGTCGATTTCTCCATTCGATGGCCAGTCCATGCCACGTCCCAGAAGCCAGATGGCAGGCCAGGCTCCACCAGCCGTAGGAATCTTTGCCCTTACCTCTACCCTGCCATAGAGAAACTCCTTCTTCTCTGCCGTATTCACCGAGGCTGAGGTATATTGTATCTTTTCGATATTCTCAGGCCATCGGCTGCTGTTCCTCCTAAAACCAGGATTCCTGCGAGGCTTCTTCTCTTTGCGGGCCTCAATGACGAGATTGCCATCCTTGCAATAGGCATTGGCTTTCTGGTACCATTGCGCCTCATGGTTGCGCTTGAATCCCTCCTCGTAGTTCCACACCTTGGAATCAAGAAGTCCATCGGTATTGAACTCATCACTCCATACCAATTTCCAGTCGTTCTGAGCCATCAGGGCAGATGGAGCTAAAGCCATTGCCACTACTCCGAACGCCATTCCCATTTTCTGCTTTACATTCATATTGATTGATTGTTTTGTTATTAATTTCCAATGATTGTCAGTTTCACGTATAATCATAGAATCAATAATACTGATGATTACTGAATTAATGATGCTTATGATTACCTAAGATTATGCAAAAATACAAAATTACGATAAGAAAGAAGAGTACTTTTCGAGAAATCAGGAGTATTTTTCGAGAAATCAAAAGTTATATTCTACATTCCAACATATTACAAACCCATTACATTCTCATCTTTCACGTTAAATTCAATTAAGTTTTACCTCATAACTTTCGCAATTTCAGATATTTTTCCTAATTTTGCGTCCACGTTTCCAACGGATGAAATGAATATTAAGATTAGATTATAAAATTAGGTATTATAAAAAAATAGACAAGAAAAAAAGAAAAATGGAACATGTTTTTACTGAATCGATGTTTTTGGTGGGCTTCGTGATATTCATCGCCGCCATACTCGTATTAGACATGCTGGTCATCGACCGAAAGGCGCATGTGGTTTCCATCAAGGAAGCTGGCTCCTGGACGGCAGTATGGATTATTCTCGCACTCGCCTTTGCCGTGTTCATCTACTTTCATGGAGACATGGTGCACGGCATAGAGAACTTCGACGACCTGAAACTGATAGCCTCGCGCTATGCTTCTCATCTCAAACTGGATCCGAACGACTACGAGGCAAGCTTGCAGCAATATCGCCACTACATGACCATCTCTTACATCTCGGGTTATCTGATAGAGAAAACGCTCTCGGTAGATAATCTCTTCGTGATGATGATGATCTTCAGTTCGTTTGGAGTAGATAAGAAAGACTATCAGCATGTGCTGAACTGGGGAATCCTGGGAGCCATCGTGCTGCGCTTCGTCTTCATCTTTGCGGGTGCAGCCCTTATCAGCAGATTCGCCTGGATATTGCTCGTATTTGGAGGATTCCTGGTTTACAGCGGCGCCAAGATGTTCTTGAACAGAAACAAGAAGGAAGAAATCAATGCTCTGGAGCATCCGGTGGTGAAATTCATGCAGCGACGCCTGCATCTGGGTCCTCTGGTAATGACAGTGGTGTTCATCGAGTTCTGTGATCTGATTTTCGCTTTCGACAGTATTCCTGCCGTATTCTCGGTTTCGCTCGACCCATTCGTGGTGTTCTTCTCCAACATCTTTGCCATTCTGGGCTTGCGTGCCCTCTTCTTCCTCCTGGCAGCGATAGCCGATAAGTTCCGCTATCTGAAGGTGGGTGTGAGCGTGCTACTGGTGTTCATCGGTGTAAAGATGCTCATCCACGATTTCTTCGAGATTGATGCAGTAAGTTCGCTGGTATTCATCATCCTCGTATTGCTCGTCAGCATCGGAGCTTCGGTGGTGATTCCACAGAAACAAGAAGCTTTGGAAAATACGAAATAAAAAGTTCTGCTTGCCATCATAAAGCGGCAAGCAGAACTTTTTTTCATTTTGCGAATCACTCTCCTTAATAGCTACCTAATACCTACTTAATAGCTATCTAACACCTCCTTAACACCTAGGTAATACCAACCTAATACCTCCTCAACGGTCTATACTTAATGGTGTAAATTTGGTTGAAATAATCCTTCCATTCATTCGGATTCTTGTCATCATCCCGAACAATCCGGATGCCATAAAACCTGGTGCCGGTTTCCTTATACTCCTTGAACCTCGCCAACATCTGCTGTGGCGGATTCGGAATCAGGAAATCAGTAATCCAAAGCACATCGGCATTTACATAATGCAGACCATCGTTATCCAGCAAATCAAACATCTGGTTCATCATCTTCTTTGCCGAAGTTCCACCGCCTATAAAAGGAAGATGGGTTGATTCATGAGCTTCCACAACCGTGATTCCTATCCTCTTCAACCGCTCCGCCTTCCGCTTCGCCATCAAATCAATGGCACGGGTACTCACGGAGAAATCTATCAGAAAGCAATCCCGCTCCAAATCCTCTGCCGTTTCTTCCAACAGAGAAATCAGCGTAGAAGAAATTCTTTCAGGAGTTCCATACATACTTGCCGAAGTATCCAGACAAACTATCATCGGACCCTTACGGGAAGCATGGGTAAAGCCGAGTTTTCGGGAAGGCTTCGACATTTCGCTCTTGTAACGGAAAGTCTGAAGCCTGCGGGTTCGATACTTATAGATAAAAAGGCCCTCCATATCCTCATCGCTGTATTGCGCCAACTCCAGAGGAAGAAGCGAATTGAGATCATCGCCCACAGTAATGCCCTCGATGTCGCTTCCAGCGGAATGCTCCATCTTCATCTCCACCCCCGAGGCGATGGTGAGCCTATCTTTGCCGTTGGCATCTGCCACACGACCCATCTTCGCCACAATCTCCTTGATTTCCGGATATTTATCCTGAATCTTCACCTGGTTCAGGCGACGTTCAAACTCCGTTTCCGTCCATCCGTTCGTCATCAGTTCCCAGGCTTGCACGGCTCGCTGCTCAGAAACGCCCTTCGTCTTCATGTTGCAGGTTATCTGGTCCATCATGCGAACCAATCCCGTTTCGAAGTTATTCTGACGGAGCGAGATAAAGTCCTTCAATTTGCTGAGCACCTGATGTTCGATGCACACCTTCCAGTCTCTTACCAGTCGCTCCCAGTTTTCGGGTTTCGAAGCTCCATCGCCAGCCATCAGTTTCAGGAAGAAGGCTTTATCGAATCCATCCTCCTGGTGTTCCTGCTCCAACTGGTCAATCAGCGGACACCACACCTGCTCATCCATTCTCTTAAAGGGAGTCCAGTCGAGCACATCATCTGCCCGATGACTTTCGGTCCAGGCACGCTGGCGCTGGAATCGCATGTGGTGAACGCATTCCACGATAAACTTTCCCACACAGTCATAAAACACCTTGCTCTTGATTTTGCTGTTCACCACCTGGCGCATGAATTTCTGCACCTCTTCACCAGTTTCCGGAATCGTCACTTTCAGAGTAAAGAGATGAATCAGATAATCCTTCAGCGGGTCTTCCTTCAAATTCCAAGGCATGACGGAGCCTGTCGGATCAGGAATCTTCACCTGCCCCGACTTACAGAAGTCGTCCAGCATTTTCAAGTAATACTGCGCTTCCACCAAATCCTTGTTATTCTGGTATTTCACAAGAGTAAATTCTTATCCCTTCTCCATCAGATATTCAGCGAAAATCCTAGCAGCACTCTCCACTTTGGCAGCGCAAGGACGAGACTTATAGTATTCTGCCGTTCTTGCCGAAGCCACATAGCTGGATTGCGCCTTTTCATGACCCTTCAAGCCCAGAATCTCGGCACAGATGATACTGCCATTCTGCTCCTTCGATTTGGATAGCAAGTCCTGCACCACCTTGTAGCAGGCCGACTTTCCCTCGCGGTCATCCCCCTCTGTCTGTCCGCAATCCAAGCCCACGAGCACCACAATGCCAGAAACGGCTCCACACATCATTCTCATTCTGCCAACTCCACCACCGAAGCCGGCACCAATGCGCTTTGCCATCTCATCATCAAGACCATATAAATCAGCAAAGGCAGCCACCACCGACTGGCAGCAGCCATAGCCCTGCATAAAATTCTCCACCGCTTGGTGAACACGAGCCTCCAACTCTGGAGATAAAGTTATCTGTTCGTTCATCATGTTTTTGTTCTTCTATATATGTTTTGATTCTTCTATATATGTTTTGGTTCTTCTATATATAATAATGTATAAGTAACAGGAGGCGATTAAACCTCATAAAGTTTCATCGTATCCTGTCGGGTAAACGCCAACTCCTTATAGAAATCACGGAGATAGGCCGATATTTCTGCCTTATCATCCGAAGACACGAAGAGATTCTCGCCCAACTGCCTTTCCAGCGAAGTCAAGCCATCCGAAAGGGTTTCAATTTCCCCCTCATAATCTCTGCCATCATCAGGATTCCTGCGAACCCGATGATATTTGATATCCTCGGCAAGAGCATTCTTCATCTCCACGAGTTTTTCTGCAAAAGGAGAAAAGAGTGCACGGATTACGATGCTTCGGATAGCATCCCGCTCTTCCGGTTCCTGCCACAGACAATGATAGATAGGAAGCAGATCGCAGATATCCACCTCTTCCCTATCCTGCATAAAAGCAGAAGTGCGAAGCAGACGAACGATGTTCTTCCATCGGCGGTCGCTCACATAGATGTTTCGGCGCTCGGCAGCCTCATCCACATTCACGGCTCTCAGAGATTTGCGGATGGCGGAAATCGCATCAAGCACCTCCTCCTTCACGCCAATCTTACAAATTTTCTCCGCCCATTCAGCATACTCCTCAGCAGTAATCTTCCAATCCGCACCCCCAAAAGAATCTACATAATTAGAAAAATCTGTGGAATCTGTGAAATCCGTGGGACTAGAGCCCCCCACAAAATCTGTAGGAGTTTCCAGCAGCATTGCCCGGAAATTCTTTTCCAACTTAATCGGTCGGCTCTCAATTCTAATCACGAATCGGTCCCAAAGCGCCTCCAGTCCTTCTCCCTTAGCCGGCAACTCATTACTAGCCGCCACGAGAAGTTTCAGAGGAAGATGCATTTCGCGATTGCCATTTCTGAAGATTTTCTCGTTAATCACCGTGAGGAGCGTGTTCTGGATAGCAGGACCCGCCTTCCAAATTTCATCCAGGAAAACCACATCGGCAGTAGGCAGATACCCCTCCACCGCACGCTCGTAAGTATCCGAAGTCTTCAGTTTCTGAATGCTCACCGGACCGAAGATTTCATCGGGCGTAGAGAATCGAGACATCAGATACTCAAAGCTCTGAGCATCCCTGAACGCCGTCTTCAACTGTCTGGCCACCATACTCTTCGCCACACCGGGAGGTCCTAAAAGAATAACGCTCTCGCCTGCCAGAGCGGCAAGGAGCGAGAGCGAAATTTCAGTATTTTTTTCATAAATGCCCCGGTTCATCTCCTGGAGCAAAAGTTTGAATCTTTCCAGCATGTAATTACTTTACGTTGCCCACCTTAATCAAATACTCAGCAATCTGAACTGCGTTCAAGGCAGCACCCTTACGAATCTGGTCGCCGGTCAACCACAATGTGTTACCATTGTCATCAGCCAAATCCTTACGGATACGACCTACATATACATCGTCCTTACCGGCACTCTCCAATGGCATTGGATAAACATAGTTTTGGGCATCATCCTTTACAGTTACGCCTGGAGCAGCCTCCAAAGCCTTGCGGATGTCCTCTACAGCCAATGGCTTTTCTGTCTCGAACCATACACTCTCTGAGTGAGAACGAAGTGAAGAAACGCGAACGCAGGTAGCACTGGTGCGAACATCAGAGTGCATAATCTTGCGGGTCTCGTTATACATCTTCATCTCCT
>USRA01000043.1 GCA_900557035.1 uncultured Prevotella sp.
CAATTAACAGGGATGTTTCCAGCTTGTTTTCAAGAACAGAGAACTGGACACCCTATTTATTTTATCAAATACGAAATCAACTGCTCCATGCTATTTTCGATACTTTCAATAGTTGGTATATCTTTGTAGGCAAGGTCTGGAAGTTCTTTTGCATAGACGTTGCTTAACGCTGACCATACATTATGTAGGTCACTGATGATTGGAGAATCCATGATGTCTTTGTTTTGCCATCCTTCGGGCTTGTTGAATCTCTGTTGGTCTTGTGCAAACAAGTTGTTGAAGTCCGATTTGAAAGCATCGCTTTTCAGATATTTCTGTGTCTCTGCATCATTCAATAGGAAATGCAAATCATAGAAATGGCGTATCTTGGCTGTCAATTCCGGCAAGTAGTTGTCGGCTAAGGAACAGCGAAGCAATGATACCAGCTTCTCTGTCAATGTCCTACGCCTGTCGAGAACATTCACCTCGAAAGGTTGCATATCATATTCCTCTATCAAGTTCTCGTTGCCTGTCTTTTGCAAGAACTCAGTCAAGAAGCTTTGCAGTTTACATTTCTGAAAAGGATATGGATTGGCAAAGGAATTGATTTCAACAAGCAACTGTCCTGCTTTGATAGCACCTACTTGTAATGTATCAATAGCTCTTGGATAAGAATAGTATGCCTTGTGATAGTGAGATCCCTTGCTCGTAAAACCAGGCATATCCATTTCCTGCAGACCTTCCGTCATGCTTTTGGCAGTTCTCTTGATCAGCATCTTCAATTGGTTGCCGCTGAGCGTCCATGCCTCAGAAATAGCAATATCTATGTCTTCTGAGAATCGACTTCCGATACTGTATGCTTTTGTAAGACTTGTTCCTCCTTTGAAAATGGCACGATTCTCCTTGTCGTTCGCAGCCATCAATGACAGCGAGCGACAAATCCAATAGTCCTTCTCAATGAAAATGCTCTTGATGCCAAGTCCTCCAACTTCTACGGGTTGTGATGCAGCTTGCAAGGCATCAGAGAACAATTCCCAGTTTTCATGTAATCTCATATGATGTTCCAGTTTTTTTTGTTTGATAATACTTTGTCGGAGATTGGCAACTTGTAGCTGGTCACTCCATTCAATGTTTTGCTGATGGTTTCCGTTTCAAGTTCCATATTCTCGTAGATGGCTCCAAGCAAAGCTCTTACATAAGGTGTGTATGCCAAGGAAAGTTCCGCCAATTCTTGCTTCTGATTCTTTGAAAGAGCATTGATTGCTTTGCAAATATTCATCACACATTCATCTGGTGAAGTGGCAGGAATGTCCTTTATAAGGCGCAGAGCATCCAATATTCTAAGTAATGGAATGTTGCTTGATGTTATGGCGTTCTCTTGTAACAAGAAAGATATTTTGACGCCATTCCTAGTGATAGGTCTCCTATATTTATTTGTGCCGACAAGGATAGATGAGCTTATCTGTGTTGTCAGACCCATGGATGCAAATGCGGCTGTCCCGGTAATGTAACCTACAATTTTGCCATTTTGCTCCAGAAAGTCCTTTACAAGTTCAGAATCTGCAGGTTTTAGATTTCCAAAGATGGTCTTCTTCGGAATATAGTATTTTCCCTTTGCTATCTTTTGTAGCTCGCCTTGGAGCACAAGACGGTTGAGAGCTTTGGCGAGTGCTGGCTGATACCGCATCTCCACCCCAAAGTCTCTTGTTGTCAATACAACCCCAGCAGGGGTGGATGACAATTTCTCTTTTATCAGTCTTGCTATAACCATGTTTTCTCCTTTTTTTCGAGTGCAAAGTTAATAAAAGTCTTGTTTTTCACGCAATAAACTTGACTTTTATATGTTTCTTTAACCATTTTCATGCTATAATCCTCCCATACCCCTTCATCTTCCCTTGTTTTTTTCCTCTTAAAATACTGTAACTACTCATGCCCATAGAGGGGCTGAGTGGTTTGCAGGGTATTTCATATTGTTGCTTTATTTGAATTTTTGGAAAAGTAACGAAAAATATAGGTATATGCAAAAGAAAGCAGAATAATTTGTTTTCCTTTTCGGATAAAAACATTAACTTTGCAGCTAAAAGAAATGAAAAGTATGGAAAAACTGAAAGATATCAGGGCGATAGCCTTCGATGCCGACGATACGCTCTGGGCATTACAAAACTATTTTGAGGATGTAGAGCATGAATATTGCGAGCTTCTTTCTGCTTATGGCAGGGAGAAGGAGATTTCGGCAGCCCTCTTTGAAACGGAGAGCCGGAATATGGCAGACTTGGGATATGGCTGCAAGGCTTTCACCCTTTCGCTGGTAGAAAATGCGATCAGGGTGAGTCATGGTAAGGTGGAGGCAAATGTCATTGCGCAGATACTGGATCTGGGCAAGAGTCTCCTGCATCTTGATGCCAAACCGCTGGAGGGTGTTGAGGCTACCCTTGCCCGCATCCGTGAAATGAGAACCGGGCAGGAGAATGGTTCTTCCGGTGAAAGAAGATACAGGCTGGCTGTCTTCACCAAGGGTGAGTTGATGGATCAGGAGAATAAGTTGTGGCGTTCGGGGCTGCAGCGCTATTTTGATGTGGTGAGTATCGTGAGCGATAAGAAGCCCGAGGCTTACCGCCGTCTTTGTAGGGAGATGGAAGTGGAGCCCGAAGAGCTTCTCATGGTGGGCAACAGTTTCAAGAGCGATATTGCGCCGGCACTGAAAATCGGAGCCTCTGCCGTCCATATCCCTTTCCATACTACCTGGGCGCACGAAAAGATAGAGGAGTTTGAACATCCCAACCTCCGCCGCATCTCCCGCTTTGCGCAGCTGCTGGAAATTCTGTAGCATCATATAGGATGATTGTGAACGTCTTATAAAAAGCTTAACAATTTATAGAAAGTATGAGAAAGCCCTTAAAGGAAAATATTTCTTTCCTTAAGGAAAAATAAATTTTCCCTTAAGGATAAAAATAAAAATCCTTAAGGGAAAATATCACATCTCTTCAATTCCCATTTTTCGGGCGTTTGAGAAAATAGAGATGAATGTTGAACTATATTTACATGGTTGTTCTTGTTCTTATGCTTCTTCTTCAGTTTCTTCATCTTTCAATGATTCCAGAATCTCTACGAAAGGACTGTGGAAGGTGCTGAAGAGATGGAGTATCTCCTTGCGCTGCTCTTCATCCTCTTCCCAAAGGCTGATTTCGCCCTTCTGGTGAGCCTTGATGAGCTTGGCGCAACGCTTGATCTTGCGCTTGTTGTTGCGAGCCTGCAACTGGTCGCCCTGGATAGGCTTCTGGCTTACATACGAGAAAGCTACAAGCTGGTTCATGAACATGTCGAACATCGGATCATCATGGCTCCAGTCGCTGTCCTTCAGCCAGAACCACTGGAAGGCATACTTCTGCTCCATGGCAATGAGGCTCTGTCCCAGGGTATCGATGTCGATGCCCTTTGCCATCTGCTCCTTGATGAAGGCAACGAGACTTTCTGGAGTAATCTCCAGCTCCACCTCGTGTGCGATGCTGCTGCCGGCAATGTTGATGCGCCAACGGTAGTTCTTGTTCTTGATCAGGGCAGAATGGGCATTCATCATCAGTTCGCTCAATTTTCCCTCAGACGGAATCTGATCTACTACGGCAAGGCGCTGGCGCTGGTCGCGAACCACCAGCTGGGCATCCTCATGACGGAGCACGCAGATATAAACCAGTTTGTTGTCGTCCAACTGCAAGGTGAAGCGGTCGTTGTTGTCATCACCTACGAATTCGTAGCGATACTCATCTACCTTGTCGTGAGCCACCTCCAGTTCATTGTGTACCTTGTTGCCCTCGCTGTCGTAGAGCGAGAAGCCGATGTATGGAATCTGAAGATAGAGTGAGAAAGGATTTCCCTCTTCCGGAATCAGGGTGAGGCGCAAGCCTTCGTCACCGAAGTCCTCCTTCTTGCAGACGAAGCCGTCGTCGGTCTTCTCCGCCTTTTCTACCTTCACGTCGCCATGGCGCCAGTAGATGTCAAAAGTGATGGTGTTTTCGTCCTCGCTGGTCACCTGGATGAAATCATCGATGTCCTGTCCCAGATAGATAACCTTGGCAGGTTCATATACCTCTGTATCATCATCTTCCAGAGGCTTTACCCACATTTCTCCCGGCATTGGGTCATCTTCCCATTCGTCCTCTTCTGCGGCAGCAGTGGATTTGAAGACCAGGAAGATCATTCTCTGTTCCTCTCTGCTTCCATCTTCCTTGCAAAGGAAAACCTTCGATTCCTTTGGGATGAAGAAAGGAGTAGATAGATATGGGTTCTTACATAATGCTGTGTATTCCACCTCTGTCCAGATTGGCAAGGTGTGCTTGTTCGTATTATTTGTCATATCTGTTTTTTTGTATTATCCTATTGATTGATTTAAATTTCAAAAACGGATGCAAAGATACAGAGAAAAGCAGACAATACAAAATTTTACGGCCATTTTTTTGTTGTTTTTGCTTTAAAAGTTTGTGTTTAGGGAAAGCTTTTGCCCTTTACCTTTCCGCTACGTGCCTGTGACCGTTGGTTCAGGGCGTATGGATATTAGCCTGGTGAAACACAACAGCCCTGTACCTTTGGCTCTACGCAAGTGAGTTAATAATTAATAATTTCAGTGCCGAAACCATAATAAATTGTGGGAAATGACTGATTTCTCGATTTTTTTGTCTAATTTTGCACCTTGGTATAGAATGCCTTGGCTTCTAATGAGGCTCGGGGCAGGAGATACACATTATTTTATATATAAATTTAGGAAACAAGAAATTTAATAATAAGAATGAAGAAGAAAATTCAGTTCAGTCTCGTTTACCGAGACATGTGGCAGAGTTCTGGTAAGTTCCAGCCACGTAAGGATCAGTTGGCTAAGATTGCCCCAGTTATCATTGAAATGGGTTGCTTTAGCCGTGTAGAGACCAATGGTGGTGCTTTCGAGCAGGTTAACCTCCTCGCTGGTGAGAATCCTAATGATGCAGTTCGTGCATTCTGTAAGCCATTCAACGAGGTGGGCATCAAGACTCACATGCTCGACCGTGGATTGAACGCTCTTCGTATGTATCCTGTGCCAGACGATGTACGTGCCCTCATGTACAAGGTAAAGGCTAAGCAGGGTACCAATATCACCCGTATCTTCGATGGCTTGAACGATGTTCGTAACATCATTCCTTCTATCAAGTGGGCTAAGGAAGGTGGCATGACTCCACAGTGTGCACTCTGTATCACCAACTCTCCAGTACATACACTCGAATATTATATGAACATCGCCGACCAGCTCATCGCTGCCGGTGCTGAGGAAATCTGCTTGAAGGATATGGCTGGTATCGGTCAGCCTGCATTCCTCGGTAAGCTCACCAAGATGATTAAGGACAAGTATCCTGAGATCATCATCCAGTATCACGGTCACTCTGGTCCTGGTCTCTCTATGGCTTCTATCCTCGAGGTCTGCAACAATGGTGCCGACATCATCGATACAGCCATTGAGCCATTGTCATGGGGTAAGGTTCATCCAGACGTTATCTCTGTTATCAGCATGTTGAAGAACGAGGGCTTCGAGGTGCCTGAGATTAACATGAGCGCTTACATGAAGGCTCGTGCCATGACTCAGGAATTCATCGATGAGTGGCTCGGATATTTCATCAACCCAGGTAACAAGATCATGTCTTCATTGTTGCTCGGTTGTGGTCTCCCTGGCGGTATGATGGGTTCTATGATGGCAGACCTCGGCGGTATGCGTCAGACCATCAACAATATCCGCAAGAAGAAGGGTGAGGAAGAGTTGTCTATGGATGACCTCCTGATCAAGCTCTTCGACGAGGTAGAGTATGTATGGCCACGTGTAGGTTATCCTCCATTGGTAACACCATTCAGCCAGTATGTAAAGAACATCTCATTGATGAACCTCCTCACCATGGAGCAGGGCAAAGGCCGCTTCGTGATGATGGATGATTCTATGTGGGGGATGATTCTCGGTAAGAGTGGTAAGATTCCTGGAGAGATTGATCCAGAGCTTGTTGAGCTTGCCAAGAAGCAGGGCCGTGAGTTTACAGATGTAGATGCTCACACATTGCTCAGCAATGCACTTGACGACTTCAAGAAGGAGATGGACGAGAACGGTTGGGAGTATGGTCAGGATGATGAGGAGCTCTTCGAACTCGCTATGCATCCAGAGCAGTATAGAAACTTCAAGAGCGGTCAGGCTAAGAAGAACTTCCTGGCTGACCTCCAGAAGGCAAAGGATGCCAAGCTCGGCAGTACCTTGACTCCAGCTCAGCTCGCAGAGTTCAAGCATGCCAAGGCTGATGCTATCGTAGCACCAGTAGCCGGTCAGATTTTCTGGGAGTTCCAGGGCGAGGGCGAGTGCCAGCCAGCTGTAGAGCCATTCATCGGTAAGGAGTATAAGGAAGGTGATGCCTTCTGCTACATCCTCGCTCCATGGGGTGAGTTTGAGACTGTTCCTGCTGCTTTGGGTGGTAAGCTCGTGGAAATCAATGCTAAGCAGGGCAGCAAGATCCGCAAGGGTGATGTCATCGCTTACATTGAGCGCAACGCTGAGTAAACATTGAATTTATGAATTATCAAGCAATTATTGATAAGTATTATCCTGAGGATACAGAGCTTCGCCGTATCCTCATCACACATAGTCAATCTGTAGCGCGAAAAGCGCTACAGATTGTTTCGTCTCATCCCGAACTGCATCTGGATGCCCGGTTTGTAGAGGAAGCAGCCATGCTTCACGACATCGGAATCTTCCAGACCGATGCTCCTGGCATTCACTGTTTCGGTTCGCAGCCTTACATCTGTCATGGCCGACTGGGTGCCGAACTGCTGCGCAAGGAAGGATATGAGCGACATGCTCGTGTATGCGAGCGCCACACGGGTGCCGGCATCACGAAAGAGCAGATCGAGAAGCAGCAGCTGCCACTGCCTCACCAGGATTTTCTGCCGGAAACCATGGAGGAGAAGGTAATCTGCTATGCTGATAAATTCTTCAGCAAGACTCATCTCGACAAAGAAAAGAGTATCGAAAAGGCAGAGAAAAGTCTCGCTAAGTTTGGCGAGGAAGGAGTAAAGCGCTTCCAGGAATGGGAGCGAATGTTTGAAAATAAAATATAATTTTCTGAAGTTTTATTGGGTCTAAGAATAGGGATATATCAGATGTACCCATACGCCCTGAATCAACGTAAAACTCGAATATTTATTCTGAATGAGAAAACAATCAACTATAGCTGTTCTGATGTTTGCATCCATCGCCGCCATGATGGTTGCAAATCCGGGTATGCCTGCTGGAAAACACAAGAAGACGCAGGCTGATACCACTGCAGTGGCTGTGGGCGACTCCGTGACTGCCGATTCCCTCGGCAAGAAAATCTCTATGGAGATGGATGCCCCTGATGATACCACGAAGATGGATTCCCTACAGAAGGCTATATGGAAACATAATAAGGTGGTGGATGACAGTATCCGACTCGACAGTATCAACAGAAAGAAGTCGGGAGGCATCGACGCACCTGTACAGTATCAGGCCGATGACTCGCTGGTATATGATGCCCACCACAAGGTGGCGCATCTCTATGGAAACTCGAACGTGAAGTACGAGAACATGGATCTTACCTCCGACCGCATCTCGATGGATCTGGACAAGAGCAATGTGAGAGCCAGCGGTACCAAGGACTCGATGGCTGATGGAGGCATCAAGGGAAAACCGATCTTCAAGATGGGAAGTGATACCTATGATACCGATACCATCAAGTTCAACTTCAAGAGCAAGAAGGCACTTATTAATAATGTATATACCGAGCAGCAGGATGGATTCCTCACCGGTATGAAGTCGAAGCGAGATTCTTCGGGTGTCATCTATCTGCAGCATGGCAGATATACCACCTGCGATGATCCGCATCCAGACTTCTACATCTCGCTCTCCAGAGCCAAGGTGCGCCCGGGCAAGGATGTCATCTTCGGTCCCGCTTATCTCGTGGTCTGCGATGTGCCGATGCCACTGGGTATCCCATACGGATTCTTCCCGTTCACCAAGAGCTACAGCAGCGGTTTCATCATGCCTACCTATGGTGATGAGAGCGACCGTGGTTTCTATCTCCGTGACGGTGGATATTATTTCGCCATCAGCGACAAGTGGGATCTGAAACTGCTGGGAGAAATCTACACCAAGGGATCGTGGGGACTGTCTGCGGCAAGCAATTACCGCAAGCGATACAAGTATTCTGGTTCCTTCTACTTCAGTTACCAGGATACGCAGACGGGTGATAAGGGAATGCCTGACTTCACCAAGCAGGAGAGTTTCAAGGTGCAGTGGAGCCACCGCCAGGATTCCAAGGCAAATCCGTTCAGTTCGTTATCGGCAAGCGTCAACTTCGCCACATCGAGCTATGAGCGCAACAATCTCAACTCGCTCTATAATCCTCAGACGATGACGCAGAGTACGAGAACCTCTTCCGTAAGCTGGAGCACCACTTTCTCGAGCATCGGAATGTCGCTCAGTTCTACGGCAAACCTTTCGCAGAATATGCGTGACTCATCCATAGCGATGACCTTGCCCGACCTGAACATCAGCATCTCCCGCTTCTATCCTTTCCGCAGAAAGAAGATGGTGGGTGATGAGAAATGGTACGAGAAGATTGCCATGAGCTATACCGGACATATCTCCAATAGTATCAATACCAAGGAGGATAAGCTGATGCACAGTTCGCTCATCAAGGACTGGAGAAATGGATGGCAGCATCAGATTCCGGTGAGTGCATCCTTCACTCTCTTCAAATATCTCAACGTGAATCCTTCGTTCAACTTCACCGACCGTATGTACACCAACAAGGTGGAGAGATCATGGGATGCCACTGCGCAGAAAGAGGTTTGCGATACCACCTGCGGATTCCACAACGTATATAACTGGAACATGAGCATAGGACTCTCTACCAAGCTTTACGGCTTCTGGATTCCTAACCGCAAGCTGTTCGGCAACAGGATAGACAGGATCCGCCACGTGATTACCCCGACGGTAAGCTTCAGCTATGCACCTGATTTCGGAGCATCCCATTACGGGTACTGGGATACTTATCAGAAGACTGATGCCGACGGCAATGTATCGCTGGTAAGTTATTCGCCATATCAGAAAGCCCTCTACGGCGTGCCGGGCAAGGGCAAGAGTGGTAACATTTCCTTCACTCTGGGCAACAACCTGGAGATGAAATGGAGGGATAAGAACGACAGCTTGAAGAAGGTGAGCCTCATTGATGCGTTTGATGTGAGCATGAGCTACAACACCGCTGCCAAGGTGCGCCCTTGGAGTGATATGAACATCAACCTGCGACTGAAATGGTGGAAGAACTATACCTTCAACATGAACGCCGTGTTTGCCACCTATGCTTACGAGATGGACGACAACGGAAACGTATATGTCGGTAACCACACCGAGTGGGGCAAGGGCAGGTTCGGACGATTCCAGGGTATGTCGCAGAACTTCTCGTTCACCCTGAATCCAGAGAAACTGAAGAAACTCTTCGGTGGAGGCAGTGATGAGGACGACAAGGACAAGAACAAACGCAAGGACGATGACGATGAAGGTATGGATACCGACATAGAGAGCAACGTGGACGACAGTATGGAGAAGGGAAAGACGGGAGCCAAGAAGAGCGGTGGCGGAAAAGCAAAGACCGACTCTGACGGCTATATGGCATTCAAGATGCCATGGTCGCTCACCTTCGGATATGGTGTCACTATGCGTGAGGATACCCGAAGAGAAAAGTTCAATGAGAAATCGATGAGATATCCATACAAGTTCACCCAGAACCTGAATATGAGCGGTAACGTTCGTATCAGCGACGGATGGAACATCAGCTTCTCTTCCGGTTATGATTTTGATAATCATAAGCTGAGTATGACCACCGCAAGTCTGGCTCGCGACCTGCACTGCTTCAACATGAGCTGTTCGGTAGTGCTGGCGCCATATACCAGCTATAACTTCACCTTCCGATGCAATGCAGCCACATTGACGGATGCCTTGAAGTATGATAAGCGAAGCGGTTATTCGAATGCTGTACAGTGGTATTAAGCCACCCGAAACGATATGAAATAACAAGACGAGGATAGCAAGTATTGAGAAAATGCTGGTTATCCTCGTTTTTTTTATGACCCGATATTTGGATATGTCGATTTTTAATCGTATTTTTGTAGCGATTATCTGAAAATAAGTAATCAGACTAAATATTATATATAATGAACAAGAAAACCGTATCTATTTTAACCTTTGCGATGCTGGGGGCACTTTCTGCCACCGCACAGCATAAGACAGCATTGTCTTACTGGTTCGACACGCCTGTAACCCTGAAGGGACAGCAAGTTTGGTATGGAGGCCATCCTGAGAAATGGACTCACAAGAAGCCTATCTCGGCTGGTGATACCTCCCGCAATCCGGATTCGGATTGGGAGTCAAAGTCATTGCCTATCGGTAATGGAAGCATCGGTGCCAATATCCTGGGATCGGTAGAGGCTGAACGTATCACCCTGAACGAGAAGACGCTCTGGCGTGGCGGTCCGAACACCAAGAAGGGGGCTGCTTATTACTGGGATGTAAACAAGAATTCTGCCCATGTGATGCAGGAAATCAGAGATGCCTTTGCTGCCAACGACTGGGAGAAGGCTTCGCAGCTTACCCGCAAGAACTTCAACAGTCCGGTGCCATACGAGTCTTATGCCGAGGATCCATTCCGTTTCGGTAGCTTTACCACGATGGGCGAGGCGTATATCGAGACCGGACTGAGCACCGTGGGTATGTCGAAATATCGCCGTGCCCTGTCGCTCGATTCTGCTTT
The DNA here is from genome assembly GCA_900557035.1 of uncultured Prevotella sp. Classification (GTDB taxonomy): domain Bacteria; phylum Bacteroidota; class Bacteroidia; order Bacteroidales; family Bacteroidaceae; genus Prevotella. The sequence continues at coordinate 10,803 of USRA01000043.1, forward strand.
GGCCACCGTTTCTTTCGTCAAGGATGAAGTGAGCTATCAGCGTGAATATTTCATCTCTTATCCGGCAAATGTGATGGCTATCCGATATAAGGCTTCCCGTCCAGGTAAGCAGAATCTCGTATTCTCTTATGCGCCTAACCCTGTTTCTACAGGCAAGATGGTGGCTGACGGCAAGAACGGTCTGCTCTGGGATGCACGTCTCGATAACAACGATATGCAGTATGTTGTCCGCATCCGTGCCATCAATAAGGGCGGTAGCCTTTCTAACGAAGGTGGAAAGTTGACCGTAAAGGGTGCCGACGAGGTGGTATTCCTCATTTCTGCAGATACCGATTACAAGGCAAACAATAATCCGGATTACAACGATCCTAAGACCTACGTGGGCGTGGATCCGCTGGCTACTACCCAGGACTGGATGAGCAAGGCAGAAGGTAAGGGCTATGCGCAGCTGCTGGATGAGCATTACAAGGATTACAGTCGCCTGTTCAATCGCGTGAGCCTGAATCTGAATGATGCGGCTAATGCCAACGACATGCCTATCGATGAGCGCCTGGCTAACTACCGCAAGGGTGCCAAGGATTTCTATCTGGAGCAGCTCTACTATCAGTTTGGTCGCTATCTCCTCATCGCCTCTTCACGTCCTGGCAACATGCCAGCCAACCTGCAGGGTGTATGGCATAACAACGTGGATGGTCCTTGGCGTGTTGACTACCATAACAACATCAATCTCCAGATGAACTACTGGCCAGCATGCACCACCAACCTGAGCGAGTGTGAGCTTCCGCTCTTCGACTTCATCCAGACACAGGTGAAGCCGGGTGAGAAGACTGCCAAGTCATATTATGGTACCCGTGGCTGGACCACATCTGTATCCAGCAACATCTTCGGTTTCACCTCTCCGCTGGCAAGCGAGGATATGTCGTGGAACTTCTCTCCATTTGCCGGTCCATGGTTGGCTACCCATCTCTGGGATTATTACGACTATACCCGCGATAAGAAGTTCCTGAGCGAGACAGCATACGATATCATCAAGGGAAGTGCTAATTTCGCAACAGATTATCTGTGGCATCGCAAGGATGGCGTCTATACTGCAGCTCCTTCTACATCTCCTGAGCACGGACCGATAGACGAGGGTGCAACCTTCGCTCATGCCGTGATTCGTGAGATTCTGCTCGATGCGGTAGAGGCCAGCAAGATTCTGGGCAAGGATGCCAAGGATCGCAAGCTGTGGGAAGATGCCCTGAAGCACATTGCTCCTTATCAGATTGGCCGTTACGGACAGTTGATGGAGTGGTCGAAGGATATAGATGATCCTAAGGATGAGCATCGCCATGTGAACCATCTCTTTGGTCTGCATCCGGGCCGCACCATTTCGCCTATCACCACTCCTGTGCTGGCGAAGGCTTCCAAGGTGGTATTGGAGCATCGCGGTGATGGTGCAACCGGTTGGTCTATGGGTTGGAAGTTGAACCAGTGGGCTCGTCTGCACGATGGCAACCATGCCTACAAGCTTTATGGCAACCTGCTGAAGAATGGTACGCTGGATAATCTTTGGGATACGCATGCCCCATTCCAGATTGACGGTAACTTTGGCGGAACAGCGGGTATCACCGAGATGCTGATGCAGAGTCACATGGGCTTCATCCATCTCCTGCCAGCCCTGCCTGATGCATGGCAGAAGGGTTCCATCAAGGGCCTCCGTGCCAAGGGCAACTTCACGGTAGATATCTATTGGGACAACGGCCGCCTTACCAAGGCTGTCATCCTCTCCGGCTCTGGCGAACCTTGCCAGGTAAGATATGGAGATAAGGTGAAGAAGATGAAGACTCAGAAGGGCAAGTCCTATGAGGTTAGATTTTAATCAATAAAAAAAGTGGTTGATAAAACGGGTTTGTTTTTCCGTTTTATCAACCACATTTTTTATATGATTGGTCTCTGAGATGCCTTCAACTTTTTGGGGCTTGATTATTCCGTGAGGTGCTTCAGCCTTCTCTTTGCCTCCGGATGGCTAGGATAGAGGGTGAGCGCCTTCCTGTAATTGGTGATGGCCGCTTCTTTCATGCCCTCCTTCTCACATTCCTTGCCCATGATGACATACTCCGTGGCAAGGCGCTTCAGGAATTTCTCCTGCTTCTTCTTCTCCTCATCCTTCTGCTTGATCACCTCCCTCAAGCGCTCGTTCTCGGCTTGCAGCTCATTCACCTTGTTCAGTTTCTTGCGGATGAAGCGCTTGGCTAGCGGATGCTCAATGTCGTAACGGCTGTGGATGGCGAGGAAGAAATTATCCAGTGCGGCTTGCATATCGCCCCTCTCAAACGCCTTTACGGCATCGTGGTATTGACGGTCTGCCTTACTCTGCGTCAATGCCGTATGGATGGTATTCTGGTTGTTATACTGGCGGGCAAACTGCTTCACCTCGTTGCGCACGAATATCTCGCTGGGACGGATAGGCTCCTGCAGACTGATTCCCTCCAGACTGGTGCATCTCGACAAAGCCACGTAAGTCTGACCACCTGCAAAAACTCCTCCCGTGAAATCAATCTTGACCTGATTGAAAGTCAGCCCCTGACTCTTGTGGACGGTAATTGCCCAGGCAAGTCGGATAGGATATTGCTCGTATCTGCCGATTTCCTCTTCCTCAATCTTCTTTTCCACCTCGTTGAAATGATAGCGCATGTTGCTCCAGGCAGCAGGTTCCACCATCACATCCTGTCCATTCTCCGTGCGCACATATATCTTGGCATCATCCTCATCATCGAACCCGATGATGGTGCCCAGGGTACCGTTCACCCATTGGTGCTCGATATCATTCTTGATAAAGATAATCTGTGCTCCGGTCTTCAGATACAGTTCGATAGGGGTAGGCAGACTGCTTTCCGGAAACTCGCCCTGGATATTGCCCCGGAAGAGTGTTGGCTCTCCTGGCAGGAGTTTGAGCTGGTTCTCGTTGATGAAATCCACGGTGTCACGGCGGGTGGAGAGGGTGATGGCAAGCTTGGAATCACTCTCGTCGAGCTGGGCACCCACCCGCTGGTTGAGCAGCTGCAGGTCTTGACTCTGCGCCTGACTGGTTCGGATATGGTCGAGGATGCCGATGAAGACAGGGTCGCTCTGGCGATAAACTTTCTTGAGTTCGATGCTGACGAGCTGGAACTGCTGGAAGATCTTGGCATCGAAGAAGAAGCTGCTGCGATAGAAAGGATTCAGTAGTTTGCGGTCATCCTCCTTTACCACCGGTTCCAACTGATAGATGTCGCCCACCAGCAGAAGCTGCTTTCCTCCGAACGGCTCTCTCATATTGCGGCAATACACACGCAGCACCTTGTCGATGAAATCGATGATGTCGGCACGCACCATACTGATCTCATCGATGATGATGAGTTCCACTTCACGGATAATCTTGATTTTCTCGGAATTATACTTCAATGTATTCCGGATGTTGCGCACGGAATACATACTGTCGTTGGGCAGCAGGGGGTGGAAGGGCAGCTTGAAGAAACTGTGCAGGGTACTTCCGCCGGCATTGATGGCTGCGATGCCTGTAGGTGCCAGAACGATGTGCTTCTTCTTGGTATTGGCTGCGATGTACCGCAGAAAAGTAGATTTACCCGTCCCCGCCTTTCCGGTGAGGAAAAGCGAACGACGGGTAAACTGTATGATTTGGAGTGCATTCTGCAGCTCCGCATTGTCGAGATCAATCATATTTTATTTTTAAAGGTCGTCGAAGTTGACAGGCTGTTCTGTTGGCTTTGTCTTCTTCTTCTCTTTCTTTTCTTCTGTAGCTCCTGAAGCTGAAGATTCTCCTTCCGACTTGACAGCAGGAACCTCCTTGGTAATAGGATTTCCGTTTTCGTCGAGGATGATTTCCTCTGTGAATGCGGTACTATCCACACGGGTGGTATCTACCTTTGGTTTTGGTGCATAGCTTGCGCAGATATACATATCTCGTGTAATGTCGCCATCCTGTGGCTTGTCGAACTTGGCGTGATACTGCTGGAAGGCAGGATCGCCGAATACAGACTGCATGAAGTAACCGCATATTGGCAATGCTGTTCGGGAACCTTGACCCAAGGCTCCGGTGCGGAAGTGGAGACAGCGATATTCGCCACCTACCCAGGCACCGACTACCAGTTTAGGGCTGACGCACATAAACCAGGCATCAGAGTGGTTGTTGGTAGTACCTGTCTTTCCACCAAACTCGGTGTCACGGTATTTGCCTACATATCCCCAAAGGCTCTGCGAAGTACCGCCTGGCTCTCGCATACCGCCCTGGAGCAGCTGCTGCATCAGGAAGGCACTCTTGTAAGGAATCACCTGCTCCTCTGTAGAAGGACCTTCATATACCACCTTGCCGTCGTGGTCCACAATCTTAGTAACCAATACCGGGTCGTGGTGCTTACCATTGTTTGAAATAGTGCTGTATGCGCACGCCATCTCCAGCAGGTTGACATCGCTGGAACCCAAGGCAAGGGCTGGTGTATCATCCAGTGGACTGTTGATACCCATCTTCTGGGCAGTCTCGATGATGCGCTTGATGCCCATCTCCTGTCCCAGGCGTACTGCCACGGAGTTGATACTCTTGGCAAAGGCACTCTTCAATGGGATACTGTCACCCGAGAACGAACCGTTGGCGTTGGATGGTCTCCAGGTGGTCATCTCGTGCTTCTTCTTGTCATATACCTCCATCGAGATATATTCGTCGCGGCGCTTGTCGCAAGGAGTCAATCCCTGGTTCATCGCCTCGGTATAGACGAAGAGCTTGAAGGTAGAACCCGGCTGGCGCTCGGCTGTTACCTTGTCATACTTCCAGTGGTCGAAGTCGATGTCGCCCACCCATGCCTTTACGGCTCCCGTCTGTGGCTCCATAGCCACGAAAGCGCTGTGCATGAAGGTAGTCATATACTTGATGCTATCTTCAGAAGTCATGTTGATGGTGATGCTTCCCTTGTCGTAATCGAATACCTTAACCGGGTGAACCCACTCCTTATAATAGTAGTTCACTGAGTCTGGATTGTTAGGGAAACGAGCCACCAGTTCCTTGTAGAAAGGCTGTCGCTCGGCGATGCCCTGGATGAAGTTTGGAATTACCTGATGGTTCTCATCCTGCCAAGGTTCCTGTCCCATCCATTTTCCCTTTCCTGCCTGTGTGCGGCGGATGCTCCAGTGGTTGTTGAAGTTCTGCTGAACCTGCTTCATCTGCTTGCGGGCAGCCTCCTCGGCATACTTCTGCATGCGGGTATCAATGGTGGTGTAGATTTTCAAGCCACTGGTGTAGAGGTCGTAACCTTCTTCCTTGCACCAGTCTTTCAGGTAGTTGGCTACAGCCTCACGGAAGTATTTAGCCTGTCCGTCGTAGTTTTCCTCTACTTTGAAGTCGAGCTTGATAGGCTCAGCCTTGAGCTGGTCGTATTCTGCATGTGACAGATCGCCGTGTGTCACCATATTATATAATACGGTGTTGCGGCGTGCCAGACTGTTCTCCGGATTGGTACGTGGATTGTAATAGGTGGTAGCCTTCAGCATACCCACGAGTACGGCAGCCTGGTCGGTGGTCAACTCCTTAGGAGTGGTATTGAAGTAAGTCTTGGCGGCAGTCTTGATACCGTAAGAGTTACTACCGAAATCCACGGTGTTGGCATACATGGTGATGATTTCCTTCTTCGAGAAAACCGTCTCCAGCTTCACGGCGATGATCCACTCCTTGCTCTTGATGATGAGCAGGCGGAGTACAGGCACCTTGCCGAGCAATCCCGTAGAATACTGCGAACGGACGCGGAACATATTCTTTGCCAGCTGCTGCGTGATGGTAGAAGCACCACGGCCATTGTGATGCAGGAGAGCATCCTTGGCAGCAGCGAAAACGCCGATAGGGTCGATACCGATATGCTTGTAGAAACGCTCATCCTCGGTATCTACCAGAGCCTTGAAGAAGGCAGGGTTCACCTCGTCGTATTCTACAGGAGTACGATTCTCATTGAAATACTTACCGATGAGCTTGCCATCGGCACTATAAATCAAGGAAGCCTCGGAAGTCTGAGGATTCAGAATACCTGAAAAATAACCAGGTGACTTACCGAAAAGCCATAAGAAGTTAATATCGACAGCACCTAAATAAAGGATAAAGGCGACAATACAACTTGCCAAGGCGACTACCGTCTTGGTGTACCACGCTCTTCCCTGATACAATGTCTTGTACCAAGGCCAAAAGGCGCAAAGCTTTTGCCATATCCAGGCAAAGATAGTCTTGACTTTGTTCATAATCGTTTTTCTGTTTTTGTCGGTGCAAAGGTACAATAATAATTTGAAAAACCATCAATCTTTGTGTTTTTATTTGTTATAAAGTCTCAATCGATGTGTATGAAATGTTACAGGAACTTTATCGGATGTTTCATTCCGGCGGAAATCTTCTGTTTTTAACTTTTTTCACCATAAAAAAACTCTTAAAATGCTTGCTGAAACAAAAAATATTAGTACCTTTGCGCTCAGCAAAAACAAGTCGATTATATAAAAACTTAATATAAAACACAAGAATTATGGTAAGCAACAACATTCCACAAGTAAAGCTCGGTATTATTGCCGTTAGCCGTGACTGTTTTCCAATCGCGCTTTCTACTCAGCGCCGTGAGAACATCGTAAAAGAGTACAAAGGTGAGATTTTCAACTGTCAGACTACAGTTGAGAACGAGAAAGATATGCTCAAGGCTGTGGCTGAAGTGAAGGAGCAGGGCTGCAACGCTCTGGTTGTATTCCTTGGTAACTTCGGTCCTGAGACCCCTGAGACTTTGATTGCAAAGAACTTCGATGGTCCTGTTATGTTCGTAGCAGCTGCTGAAGGTGATGGCGACATGATCAATGGTCGTGGTGATGCATACTGCGGTATGCTCAACTGCTCTTACAATCTCGGTATGCGCCACCTGAAGGGTTACATCCCTGAGTATCCAGTAGGCACAGCTGCAGAAGTAGCCAAGATGATTGCAGACTTCGTACCAGTGGCTCGCGTCATCCTCGGTTTGAAGGGCTTGAAGATTATCACCTTCGGTCCACGTCCTCAGGACTTCTTCGCCTGCAACGCTCCTATCAAGGGCTTGTATGAATTGGGTGTAGAGATTGAGGAGAACTCTGAGCTCGACCTCCTCGTAGCTTACAAGGAGCACGAGAACGACCCACGTATCGAAGAGGTTTGCGCTGATATGGCCAAGGAGATGGGCGAGGGATGCTACTATCCTGATCTCAGCCGCAGAATGGCACAGTTTGAGTTGACATTGCTCGACTGGGCAGAGGCTCACAAGGGTTCTCGCCAGTATGTAGCATTCGCAGACAAGTGCTGGCCAGCCTTCCCAAGCCAGTTCGGTTTTGAGCCTTGCTATGTAAACAGCCGTCTCGTTAGCCGCGGTATTCCTGTAGCTTGCGAGGTTGATATCTATGGTGCATTGTCAGAGTACATCGGTATGTGTGCATCTGATGATACCGTTACATTGCTCGACATCAACAACTCTGTTCCTCAGTATATCTATGATGAGGATATCAAGGGCAAGTACGATTACAAGTTGACTGATACCTTCATGGGCTTCCACTGCGGTAACACTCCACAGTGCAAGATGTGCTCTAGCCGTAAGATCAAGTATCAGTTGATCCAGAACCGCTTGTTGGAGAATGGTGGTACACCAGACTTCACCCGTGGTACTTTGGAGGGTGATATCGCTGCATCTGACATCACATTCTATCGCTTGCAGTGCGATTCAGAGGGTAACCTCCGTTCTTACATCGCAGAGGGTGAGGTTCTCGATGTTCCTACCCGTTCATTCGGTGGTATCG
>USRA01000044.1 GCA_900557035.1 uncultured Prevotella sp.
TAAAGTTCAAAAACAAACTATGCAACTTTAAACGGGTACCTTTTTCAGTGACCTCCCTGGGCTAGGTGCTTCTGGGCTTTCAGCCCGTGTGGGGCCAATCTATATCATATTTTATATATGGTATTTCCTTTGATAGTTTCTCTTTGATTTTACCGGTGCGCCATTGAAGGAGTCGGTGCCTCTTCCGATGCCTGATCCACGGCTGCCGCCCCGATAGCTCTCGTGGAAGCTGGCTCCGCCGCAGTACTCGCTCCAGCGGGCACGGATTCTATCTACATAATCTGCCGTCTCTGTGCCTCGCATATAACCATATTTCACCACTGGGTCGCCATAATAGGCGGGTTGGGTAAGGCGCAGCACGTATTCTCTTACATGTCCCCAGTTCTGTGGGTTGCCACCATGTTTCCTGGTCAGTGCCATCGCATCACGGATATGGTGAAAACCACCATTATAGGCAGCCAGAGCGAAGAGCGCACGCTGTGCCGGATCACCTACATCCGAGAAATGTCCCTGAAGTTCTGCCATGTATCTGGCTGCTGCTGCCACATTCGCCTCTGCATCGTGAATGGCACTCATCGGTAATCCCAGGTGGGCTGCGGTAGATGGCATGATCTGCATCAGTCCGCAGGCTCCAGCCCATGATTTGGCATTCGGGTCGAAGCAACTCTCCTGGTAACACTGTGCAGCCATCAGGCGCCAGTCCATACGTGCCGTTCCGCTGTATCTCATAAAGAGATGGTCGTAGCGGGAGATGACTCCCTTGGAACGGTTGAGGAAAGGAGAATAGACATGTCGGCGGATGCTTGCCGTAGAGAGCAGGAAGGACTCTTCCTTCTTCACCTCGGCTATCAGTTTTGGTTTGAACCATCCGTTCAGTGTATCGGCGAGACTCTTGTTGCCGCCAACTACTGCCCACTGCGTCTTGCCTTGGTCGGGCGTTACGCCGCAGAAAAGCAGATTGGTAGTCTTGCTATCTCCGGAAACCGATTTTGCAGCCGTTTTGTTCTTTCCTGCCGATGACTTTCCACCTTTTAATATATGACGGGGCAGGGGAACGGCGATGATGTCGCCTTCTCCCTTCTGGAGTTTCTGAATCATCTCGGTAGTATCCTTGCATTCCTCCACTCTCAACGACACACCAATCTGCTGGGCAAACTTCTCGCAGAGCAGGTACTGCAGACCCATTCCGTGGTTGTGGTAATCATAATAGGTGGTAGGACCATTCACGGTAAGCATGATCAGCTCGCCATTGTCCTGGATATCCGACAGCGACAGACCCCGTTGCTGAGCCTGAGCGCCAGCATCGCCATCTGCCGCGTTTTCGCCAGTTCCCTCATCATCACCGTCCATATCCTCCACTTCACCCACGGGAGTTCCCCAGGGAGTGAGTTCCTGTTGCGGTTTCTTGTCAGCACAACTGGCAAGTAAAAACAGCGAATATAATGCGTATAAATATAACTTTTTTCTCATTGCGACTGCAAAAGTACGAAAAAAAAGCATATAAGTGCGAAATTATTTGCATATTCTAACAATTTTATGTACTTTTGCAATGTTTTTCAAACAAAATACAGAAATATGTTACGAATAGCAGTACAAAGTAAAGGTCGTCTGTTCGACGATACAATGAATCTTTTAGCAGAGGCGGACATCAAGGTAAGCGCCTCAAAGCGCACTCTTCTGGTGCAAGCAAGTAATTTCCCTCTTGAGGTGCTCTATCTCCGCGATGACGATATTCCTCAGAGCGTTGCCTCAGGCGTTGCCGACATCGGTATTGTGGGTGAAAATGAGTTTGTAGAGCGTGGTGAAAACGCACAGATTATCGACAGATTGGGTTTCAGCAAGTGCCGCTTGAGTCTTGCAATCCCAAAGAAGATTGATTATCCAGGATTGAAGTGGTTTAATGGCAGGAAGATTGCCACTTCTTACCCTAACATCCTGCGCAACTTCATGAAGAAGAACAATATCAATGCCGATATCCATGTTATCACAGGTTCTGTGGAGATTAGTCCGGGCATTGGTCTGGCAGATGGTATCTTCGATATCGTCAGCTCTGGTTCTACATTGGTAAGCAACAATCTTGCCGAGGTTGAGGTAGTGATGAAGAGCGAGGCTTTGCTCATCGGCAACTGGAAGATGGACGAGGAGAAGCATCAGATCTTGAACGAGATGCTGTTCCGCTTCGAGGCAGTGCGCTCTGCACAGGACAAGAAGTACGTGATGATGAACGCCCCTAAGGCAAAGGTAGCGGAGATTACCCAGGTATTGCCAGGTATCAAGAGTCCTACCATCATCCCATTGGCCGACGAAGAGTGGTGCTCTATCCACACCGTTCTCGATGAGAAGCGCTTCTGGGAAATTATCGGTAAGCTGAAGGAACTCGGTGCACAGGGCATCCTGGTAACACCAATCGAGAAAATGATATTGTAACTTTAAACATTAATAATAAGGAATGAAGGTAATAAAGTATCCTGCAAAGGAGGAATGGAGCGAGATTGTAAAACGCCCACACCTTGACGTATCGCAGCTTAATGCTACCGTTCAGGGTGTACTCGACGATGTGAAGAACCATGGCGATGATGCCGTGAAGCGTTACGAGGAGAAGTTTGACCATGCCCATCTCGATTCTTTGGCTGTGACTGAGGCTGAAATCGATGAGGCTGAGCAACTGGTTTCTCAAGATCTGAAAGACGCTTTGCACCTCGCCCATCATAACATTGCCGCATTCCATCAGAGCCAGAAGTTTGAGGGCAGCAAGGTGGAAACCTGCGCTGGCGTTACCTGCTGGCAGAAGAGCGTGGCTATAGAGAAGGTGGGATTGTATATCCCGGGCGGAACGGCGCCTCTCTTCAGCACCGTATTGATGCTCGCTACCCCTGCCAAGATTGCAGGCTGCAGGGAAATCGTGCTCTGTACTCCTCCTAACAAGGAGGGAAAGGTGAATCCGGCTATCCTCATGGCGGCTAAGATTGCAGGTGTGAGCAATATCTTCAAGGCGGGCGGCGTGCAGGCCATCGGTGCGATGGCTTACGGCACTGAGAGCGTGCCTAAGGTATATAAGATATTCGGACCGGGCAACCAGTTTGTCATGGCGGCCAAGCAGCAGGTTTCCCTGCACGATGTGGCTATCGATATGCCTGCGGGACCATCAGAGGTTTGTCTCATCGCCGATGAAACCGCCAACCCTGTGTTTGCTGCTGCCGACTTGCTGTCGCAGGCTGAGCACGGCTTCGACTCACAGGTGTTCTTCATCACTACCTCCGAAAAGGTTTTGGAAGCTGTGAAGAAGGAAGTGGAAGTACAGTTGGAGCGATTGCCTCGCAAGGAGATGGCGCAGACTTCGCTGGATAACTCCAAGTTCATCCTCGTTGAGAACGAAGAGGAGGCCATCGACCTCTGCAACACCTACGCCCCAGAGCATCTTATCATCGCAACTGCCGATTACGGGCAGCTTGCCGAGAAGGTGGTGAATGCGGGCAGCGTGTTCCTGGGCAACTATGCGTGCGAGAGTGCCGGCGACTATGCCAGCGGTACCAACCACACCCTCCCGACCCATGGCTATGCCTTGGCATATAATGGCGTGAACCTCGACAGTTATAATCGTAAGATCACCTTCCAGCATCTCACGGAAGAAGGTATTCGTAACATAGGCGATGCTGTGGTGACGATGGCGGAGAACGAACAGTTGGAGGCGCATGCCAATGCCATGAGATTGAGAGTTAATAGCCTAAAATAATTTAAAAGAATGAAAGATTTAAAAGACTTGTGCCGAGAAAACATCTGGAACTTGGCACCATACAGTTGCGCTCGCACGGAATTCGCTGGCAGAAATGCCCGCGTCTTCCTCGATGCCAACGAGAATCCATACAATGACCCGTACAACCGATACCCTGATCCGCTGCAGCTGGAACTGAAGAAGCAGGTGAGCAAGATCAAGGGGGTTCCGGAAGACCAGATTTTCCTGGGCAATGGTTCGGATGAGGCCATCGACCTGGTTTACCGTGTGTTCTGCCGTCCGGGCAAGGACAATGTGGTGGCGATTGCGCCTACATACGGAATGTATGAGGTGTGTGCCGATGTGAACGACGTGGAGTATCGCTCCGTTTTGCTCGACGAGAACTATCAGATTTCTGCCGAGAAGATCATCGATGCCTGCGATGAGAACACCAAGGTGGTTTGGTTCTGCAGTCCTAACAACCCTACGGGCAACCATATCAATCGCGAGGCGATAGTAGAGGTGCTCCGTCTGTTCGATGGCATCGTGGTGGTAGATGAGGCTTACAGCGATTTCTCTACCGAGCGAACCTTCCGTGGTGTGCTGAAGCATTTCCCTAACATGATTGTGCTCAATACGATGAGCAAGGCATGGGGTTGTGCGGCATTGCGTCTGGGTATGGCGTATGCGAGCAAGGAGATTATTGATATCTTCAATAAGGTGAAGTATCCTTATAATGTGAATCTGCTTACCCAGCAGCAGGCACTTGAGGTTTTGAAGAATCCACTGAAGGTGGATGAGTGGGTGAAGAACATCCTTCAGGAGCGTTCGAAGGTGATGGCTGCCTTCCTGGATCTGCCTATCACCGTGAAGGTTTATCCTACGGATGCCAACTTCTTCCTGGTAAAGGTTACTGATGCGCAGGCCATCTATGACTATCTGGTGGCACAGGGCATCATCGTAAGAAACCGCAATAAGGTTCAGCTTTGCGGCAACTGTCTGCGAATCACCATCGGAAACAAGACTGAAAATGCCGAGTTGCTCGGTGCGTTGAGACAATACTAATTAAAAAATCGCCGTTTATCTCATATTCGAGATAAACGGCGATTTTTTAATTCATTTCATATTATCTTCTTATCTTCTCCTGCCTCTTCCTTCGTTTCTTCCCTGGTTTCCACGTCCGCTGCCACGCTCGTTCTTGTCCCCGCTATTATAGCGGTTCTTGCGATTGTGGTTGTCGGTGTCGAAATTAGGATTGAAACTCTTTTTCTTCTTATCCTTGAAGAAGCCGGCATTGGGGGCTTTCTGATTGCGGAGTTCGGCTCTTGCTGCTGCTACTGCATCGCGGATATTTGCATTCGAAGGTTTGCCCGACTTGAGAGATTTTCCGTTATTGAGGTATTTCTCTTCGTCATAGCAACCCACATTGCCATATCCCTTTGGCGCAAAGCGGTCTGATGTATTTCTGCCACGGCCTCTTCCGCCATTTGGCTCTGTTGCATTTCTGCTGGCATTACGCTTGCCCTTGGCTCCTCTGCCCACGCCTGGATTGTCATAGGTAGAACCAATCGCCTTGTCGTCGAAGTTGGTCTTCTTACCCTTGAAACCTCCGCCATGATTTCCACCGAAGCTCTTCTTGTCGTATAGCTTGTCTATGAGATCCGTTCTGCCGATACGGCGAAGCTCGCTCTCAATGGCACGGCGCTCCTCCGGCTTGTACCAGAAGAAGAACATGCGCTGGGCAAGCTTTTCCTTCTGGGTCTTGGCACTGAATACTGGTTCCAAGGTGTATGGGTCGTATCCCGTGTACCAGGTTTCCGTAGAAATCGTCATTGGGGTAGGAGTGAAGTCCTGTACCTGCTCCAGATGGAAGTCGAGTCCCTTGGTAATTACCGCCAGCTCTGCCATATCCTCTTCATGACAGCCCGGATGCGAACTGATGAAGTATGGAATGATCTGCTGGTTGAGGCCCTCTTCCTTGTTGATTTTGTCGAAAATGCGCTTGAACTCGTAGAACAGATCGAACGATGGTTTGCGCATAAACTTCAATACCTCTGGACTGGTATGCTCCGGCGCCACCTTCAGTCGGCCGCTCACGTGCTTGGTAATCAGCTCGCGAGTATATTCTCTTGCCGCCTGGTTCACCTTCTCGTCCTTGCTCTTGTGCAGGAGCAGGTCGTAGCGCACACCACTACCGATGAAGCTTTTCTTGATACCCGGCAGGGCATCTACGGCATGATAAATCTCCAGCAGCTTGCTGTGGTCGGTGTTCAGGTTCGGACAAATCTGAGGGTTTACGCACGATGGGCGCTTGCATACCTCGCAAGCTTTCTGGTTTTTGCCGTGCATGCCATACATATTTGCCGAAGGACCGCCCAGATCGCTCAGATAGCCTTTGAAATCAGGCATCTCGATGATTTTCTTCACCTCTTTCAGAATGCTCTCCTTGCTTCGGCAAACCACGAACTTACCCTGATGTGCCGAAATGGTACAGAACGAGCAACCGCCAAAGCAGCCACGATGCAGGTTTACGGAGAACTTGATCATCTCGTATGCCGGAATGGTCTTGCCCTTGTACTTAGGATGAGGCAGACGGGTGTAAGGCAGGTCGAAGGCAGCATCCAGCTCCTCGGTGGTCATCAGCGGGAATGGTGGATTCACCACTACATACTTGCCGTCCGTCTCCTGAATCATACGCTGGGCGTGCATCTTGTTGGCTTCTTCCTCCAGATGGCGCACGTTTTCTGCCTGTCCCTTCTTGTTATGCAGGCACTCCTCGTGGCTGTGCAGGATGATGTCATCGTCCTTGAAGCCGCCAGGGATTTCCTTCTCCTTGCAGTAGAAAGCCACCTGAGGCATCTCGTGAATCTGTTCTATGGTCTTGCCTTCGGCGAATGCATTGGCAAGCTCCACGATAGAACGTTCGCCCATGCCGTAGAGGATGAGGTCAGCACCCGAATCGCACAGGATGCACTTGCGGAGTTCGTCTTTCCAGTAGTCGTAGTGGCTGATGCGGCGCAATGATGCCTCGATACCGCCCAGTGCCACAGGTACGTCAGGATAGAGCTTCTTCAGTATCTGGGTATAGACGATAGACGGATAGTCGGGACGCATGTCGTGGCGGGAGTCAGGACTGAAGGCATCCTCGCTACGCACACGGCGGTTGGCAGTGTAGCGGTTTACCATCGAGTCCATGGCTCCTGGCGAAACACCGAAGAAGAGGCGAGGGCGACCGAGCTTCTTGAAGTCACGGAAGTCGCCATGCCAGTCGGGCTGAGGCACGATGGCTACGCGATAGCCGTTAGCCTCCAGGATTCTGCCGAGGATAGCCGGTCCGAAGGACGGATGATCTACGTAGGCATCACCCGAGAAGAGGATGACATCCAGTTCGTCCCATCCTCTGAGTTCGCACTCCTTCTTGGTTGTTGGGAGAAAATCTGTTAACTTATAATCCATTCAATATACTTTAGTCATTCACTGCATGTGGCTCTGCCTCAGCTGCTTTCTGAGTTTCCTTCTTGTCCTTCCAATCTACGTAGAGCAATACGAGGTTGTGGAGGCCGAGTGCCTTCATATTCTGGTTGTAGATTACGTCGAGGCAGAGGTCGAGCAACTCCTTGTCCTTGATGTCGCTGCTCTCCAGAAGAGAACGGACGTTGAATCTTAACTTGTCGAGCACTTCCTCGTCGATGATGCCATTGCTATCTACGAGGTTGCGGAGCAACTGATACTTGTCAATAGTCTCTAAATGCTGGTCGCTCACTTCGATAGAGCGTGTGCCAGACTGGTTTGCTTGAATCTTATACATATCTTATTAATTTTAAATTTATTCTGTTAAGAACTTCAGAATACCCTGCATGATGCTGTAGCGGGTTTTCTCATCGCTGATGCACTCCAGTGGGAATCCCATGGTGAAGGTGCGGTAGCTGGTACTCTTGTAGGCAACTGCTGCGCTGGTTCCTGTAAGATAACGCATGGCGCAGAAGGCTGTGCTGCCTATTGGATTGAGTATCTCCGGATGGCTGGCTGCATAATGCTTGGCATTCAGCGAATTATAGTAGCTGAATTCCTTGCCAAGTCCGCTTACCGTTGGCGATGTGGTAACGATACTGTCTCGCTCGGTAATGGTAGAATCTTCCGGATTGACATCCTGCACGATAAACTTGGTGCCGGTTGGCTCATAGTTTACTTTCAGGATAGCGCCCATGAATGATTTCTCCTCTTCATCCTGCATGTCGCTGCCGTTGTAGGAGCCGCTCACAAGCAGTTTTCCGCCGTTGAGGGCATAGTACTTGATGCGCTTCTGCATGGTTGGGGTGAAGGTCTTGTAGTACTGATGGGTATAACCGTCGTAGCGCTCCAGACCATTGATGAGGTCCACAGCCTGATAGTCGGTCATCTTCACTCTTCCCGAAAGGATGGCTTCGCTCGAACAACTGGCGATGCTGTACTTGTTGCCGGAAGCGATGGCCTGGGCATGCTCCACGGTATGGTTGAAGTCATTGCCTGCCACAAACTGTCCTGCCATCTCATTGCCGCTGTATCCCAGTCCGCTGGATGATTCGATACCCATTCTATGGATGTCGAACACCTGCTGCTTGCCGCTCCATCCTGCCGTCAGACCATAGCTTACGCCTGGGTCCTGGTCGAAGTCGAAGCCCTGGATGCTGTCGTTATCTACCACCTGCGGTGAGGCGAGGCGATGGAAATTGTTCACGATCAGAATCTTGTTGGTGGCAGTAGGGTTATAGAGTGCCGAGAGGGTTTCTGATGGGAAGCTCTCGCCACCCTGGTTTACAGCAGCTACCCGGAAGTTGTAGAGCTTGCCTGGCTCCAGCTTCACGTTGTAGATATTGGAGCGAACCATCGTACCATTGTCGAATCCGCCTTTGCCTTCTGCCTGATAAACAATGTAGCTGGTTGGCTTGGCGGTTGGTTCAGTCTTGTCAAGCTGCGCATTCCAGGTGAGGTTGGCATAGCCCTGTTCATCCACCTCTACACTGAAGTGGTTGGGTGCCAGAGGCTGTACCACATACGGTTCGCCATGGTTGCTGCTCACGAATCTGAGAATGGTCTTGTAGATGGAACGGGCGATGGTAAACTTGCCCATCGGATCCTGTGCGATGCGCATATCCGGGAAGCTCTGGTGAGAGAGCATTTCGATGATTGCCGATGGTACTTCCGGCAGTCGGGTCTCCGAATAGTTCCTGTCCCAAAGATATCGTTTGCCGAATGAACCAAAGGTATTACTCATGTCTTCTACGAGATTATCTCTCAAAGCCTTAGCGAAATCCTTTGAAGCAAATCTTGAAATACCGCTGTTCAGCATGCCATCGTTGAAGTCGGTGGTGCAGATAGCGAGTGCACCCCAGGTGGATTGTCCGTCAGGGTTGTATCCTGCGTCGCTGTGCAGGGCGAGAGAAAGCTCTATCGGCACGCGCTTGCCGTCCATTGCCGGCATATATACGCTGCCGCCTCCCAGCCAGTTGGTCATCATCGAACGGGTGTTGATGTCGTCGGCATAGTCGTTCTTACCCTTTCTTCCGCCATACACGCTATAGGGTGCTCCAGCCCACTGGGCGTAGTATCTTGCTCCTTCCAGGCAACGTGGCATTCCGCTTACGAATCCACCACGTTCGATGTTGCCCATACCGCCTCCGAATCGTACGGCATCTGTGGTTACTACACCTTTGCGTGAAGCGTGATTGGTGCAGACCACACGGTTGAACTCGTTGCATCCCTTGTCGAACTCGAAGGTGCCGAGATATACCCATGTGCCGCCACCCATGCGCTGGTTGACGGTAAATTCCGTAGCCTGTCCCTTGTGATAGACGATGTATTTGGCATCGGGTACACTCTTGGGCAGTGTCTGATAGCTTACGTAAACGGCATATTTTCCCTCTTTCTGGAAGTTAGGCTGATAGCTCACCAGGCTGTTCTTCTTTCGCCTGGTAGCCTTCGCCTGTCTCACGGTACCCATCTGGAACGGATTTTCTCCATCCTGATAGGAAGCCTGGAGGTTGGCGAATCCCAGGGAGTCGCAGTTCTTCCATTTCTTGCCATTCACGAATTCCTGGTAGGAGATGGAGTGTCTGTCATCGTTATCCACAACAATCTCCTGCTGCTGCCAGTCGCGTTCACGGGGAGTGAAGACGATGGCGCCGGCATTTTCCAGCATCGGGATGAGATAAGGCACCACAATGGTCTGGGTAAAGAGGTCTTCCGTAGTACAGAAGAGGTTAGGGCGTTGCCATTTCCATCCTCTTTCAGCATCCCAGTATCTTCCGTGTGATGCCCATAGTGAGAGATGCCGGTTCTGCAATCCGGCAGTCACGAAGTAGGGGCGTGAGGCATTGAACACCCACGGATCTTCATCGTATTCGATGTTTCCCCATGCATGACTGTTTCCCTCATCGAATGCCTGCAGCATGAATCCGGAAGAGATAAGCAGACTGCTTATCAGTCCATATTTTATAAATCTCGTTTTTTTCACTTTCTTCTATGATGAGTGTCGCACCCCGGCCTTTCAACCTGGGGGCGACACTTTTTTCTTTTTGCTTGTTAGTCGATATTTCCGATAGAGAACTTCTCTGGTTTCTTTCCCTTGAAGTCCTTGAAGTACAGCTTGATTTCCCGCATGTCCTTCTCCACATCTCCCGAAGGGATGATCATCTTGGTACACTGTATCACCTTCTTCTCGTAATCCACGCCGTAGAGTAGGATAGGGATGCCTGCCTTGAGGGCGATGAAATAGAATCCCTTCTTCCATTCCGGGTTGAGCGAGCGAGTACCCTCTGGGGTGATACAGAGACCGAAACTCTCGCGCTTCTTAGCCTCTTCGGCCAGGTTATCGGTCATGCTGGTATGCTTGCTTCTCCACACCGGTACACCTCCCATCTTTCTGAAGATAGGTCCCAGCGGCCAGAAGAACCATTCCTTCTTCATCAGGAAGTTGCTCTTGATGTTTTCAGCTCTGGAGTAGAGCTGTCCTATCAGGAAGTCCCAGTTGCTGGTGTGTGGTGCAAGACAGATGATGTACTTCTTGGGAAAGTCGATGGTTACTTCCTTCTTCCATCCCATTCGCTTGTATAATATCCACTGACAGATGTCCTTGATCATTGCTTTTTAATCTGTTATCTATATATTATATAGGTATAATGGATGTTCTTCTCCGTTTTCTGAGGCTTATCCCATGTTGGAGATCTGATCGATAATCTCGCTCACCTGCTTGTTGAAGTCATGAATCAGGTTCTGATAGTATGTACCTGGCTTCATACCTGGCTCTGGGTGAGAAATGCGCTTGATGAAGTCATTATTGATCATTACGATAGATGAAAGGATGCCATCTACGTCCTCCTGAGAAGGTTTCCCATTGTACAAAGACGCTGCTACAGTCTCAGCGAAAAGCTCGCTGGTAATGTAGTTGATAGTGCGTTTTAAATCTCTTTTGTTAGCCATAATTCTTATTTCTAAATTAATAATTGGTTAAAAACATTGGCTCAAAGATAATCATTTTCTTTGGAAAAGCAATAGAAAATCAAAAAAAATATCGATATTAACTCATTTTTAGCATTTTTCTTTCCGTATCTCGCAGAAAAACCTTAAATTTGCAGTGTTTTTGAAGTTTCAACTAATTAAATATTATAAAAGAATTATGGAAAAAAGTGCATTGCAGATTGCAAGAGCGGCTTATCAGCCAAAGTTGCCAAAGGCGCTTCAGGGTCCTGTAAAGGCAGTTGAGGGTGCAGCAACTCAGTCAGTAGGTAACCAGGAAGAAATCAAGGCTCTCTTCCCTAACACATATGGAATGCCTGTTATTACTTTCGAGGCTGGCGAGGCTCAGGAACTCCCTGCTTTCAACGTAGGTGTTATCCTTTCTGGTGGTCAGGCTCCTGGCGGTCACAACGTGATCTCTGGTCTCTTCGACGGTGTGAAGTCTCTCAACCCAGCTAACAAGCTCTATGGCTTCATCCTCGGTCCTGGCGGTCTCGTTGATCACAACTATATGGAGATTACTCCTGAGATCATGGACGAGTACCGTAACACTGGTGGTTTCGATATCATCGGTTCTGGCCGTACCAAGTTGGAGAAGGAAGACCAGTTTGAGAAGGGTATTGAGATCCTCCGCGAGCTCGGTATCAAGGCTCTCGTTATCATCGGTGGTGACGACTCTAACACCAACGCTTGCGTTCTCGCTGAGTACTATGCTGCCAAGAAGTATGGCGTTCAGGTAATCGGTTGCCCTAAGACTATCGACGGTGACTTGAAGAACGAGCAGATCGAGACTTCTTTCGGTTTCGATACAGCCTGCAAGACTTACTCTGAGCTCATCGGTAACATCGAGCGCGACTGTAACTCTGCACGCAAGTACTGGCACTTCATCAAGTTGATGGGTCGTTCTGCTTCTCACATCGCTCTTGAGTGCGCACTCCAGACTCAGCCTAACATCTGCTTGATTTCTGAGGAAATCGAGGCTAAGGAAATGTCACTTGATGATGTTGTTACATACATCGCTACAGCCGTAGCTGACCGTGCTGCTGATGGCAACAACTTCGGTACTGTTCTCATTCCAGAGGGCTTGATCGAGTTCATCCCAGCTATCAAGAAGCTCATCGCAGAGTTGAACGAGGTTCTTACAGACCCAACTACAGGTGAAAGCCGTGAGTTTGCTGGAGCTGAGGAGCAGATAGCATTCGTTAAGGGTGCCATCGCTAAGGATAACCTCGCTGTATTGGAGTCTTTGCCAGCAGACGTAGCTCGCCAGCTTTGCCTCGACCGTGACCCTCACGGAAACGTACAGGTTTCTCTCATCGAGACAGAGAAGTTGCTCTCTCGCATGGTAGCTGAGAAGTTGGCTGCTTGGAAGAAGGAGGGTAAGTACGTAGGTAAGTTCTCTGCTCAGCACCACTTCTTCGGTTACGAGGGACGTTGCGCAGCTCCTTCTAACTACGATGCTGACTACTGCTACTCACTCGGTTTCAACGCATCTCGCCTCATCGCAAACGGCAAGACTGGTTACATGTCAATCATCCAGAATACAACAGCTCCTGCAGCAGAGTGGATTGCAGGTGGTGTGCCTATCACCATGATGATGAACATCGAGCGTCGTAACGGTGCTAACAAGCCAGTTATCCGCAAGGCTCTCGTAGAGCTCGACGGTGCTCCATTCAAGTTCTTCGCTTCTAAGCGTGAGCAGTGGGCTAAGGAGACATCTTATGTTTATCCAGGTCCTATCCAGTACTGGGGTCCATCTGAGGTTTGCGATCAGACCACAAAGACTCTCCAGTTGGAGCAGGCTAAGTAATAAGAAATAATCATATTATTAATATGTCAACAAGACGAACGGCTTCTTCACAAAAAAAGGGTACTGTGGCGAGAAGGAAGACTTCTTCTCGGCGTGGGGGCTCTGGTGGCAGAAGGCGTTCGTCTTCTGTTTTTCAGCGTTATCCCCGATTGGCATGGTGGATTGGTGGAACAGCGGTAGTAGTGCTGTATGTTTTCCTGTTCTATCATTTCTTCGTCGGACCTACCGGTTTCAGATGGCGTGCCCTCTATGGCGATGAGGTATATCCCGAAGGCTACGAGATTCATGGCATTGATATTTCTCATTATCAGGGTAAGATAGACTGGGAGCAGCTCAACAATGCGATGATCAAGGGGTGTCCTGTGCGCTTTGTCATCATCAAGAGTACCGAGGGTTCCAGCCGCCTGGATGAAAACTTCCGCGAGAACTTCAATCAGGCTCGCGACTACGGATTCATCCGTGGCGTGTATCATTTCTGGAGCAATAAATCTACGGCTCGCGAACAGGCGTATTACTTCCTGGAGCAGGTGCATCTTACGGATGGCGATCTTCCGCCCGTACTCGACATCGAGCATAAGCCCGATGACAAGAGTGTAGAGGATTTTCAGCGCGATGTGCTCACATGGCTGCATATCGTAGAGGATAGGTATCATGTGAAACCGATCATCTATACCTATTATAAGTTTAAGGAGCAGTATCTCAGTGCGCCCGTTTTCGATGACTATCCTTACTGGATAGCCCATTATTATGTAGATAAAGTGCAATACAAGGGCAAATGGAAGTTCTGGCAGCATACGGATGCAGGAAAGCTTCCGGGCATCAAGGGCTATGTGGATTTCGATATCTACAACGGCAGCTACTACGATCTGCGCCAGCTTTGCATCGGCAGCAAGGACAAGGATAAAAAAAAGTGGGATAATAATGAAGAAGAATAAAGCTTGATTTTTCCAAGGGGGAAAGATCAAGCTTTATTTTTTTATGATGTCTGAATGTTCGGTTTTTATTTTTTACTGCTGGTTTTATTCTTTATTGTTGGTTTTACGCTCCCAGTACCAGACAGGTCCAGTTGTTATCTACCTGTCTTGTTATCTCGTGCAGTCCCAGTTCATCTGCTTTCTCCAGCAATACAGGCACATCTTCCTCGTAGAAGCCGCTCAGAATCAGTGTGCCGCCCATATTCATCACGCTGCGGAAGAGTTTCATGTCTTCCAGCAGGATGTTGCGGTTGATGTTGGCCATCACCACGTCGAAGACACCGCTCACGTGGTTCAGTACACAGCTGTTTCCGAAGAGTACCTCCATGTTATCTACGCCATTCAATACGGCATTGTGCTTGGCATTCTCCACGCTCCATTCGTCGATATCGTAGCCCACCACATCCTTGGCACCGAGCTTCGAGGCGGTGAGTCCCAGAATGCCCGTACCCGTACCGCAGTCTAGTATGCGCTTGGTCTTGATGGGCATCTTCAGCAGTTGTGCGATGATCATACGGGTAGTTTCGTGGTTGCCGGTTCCGAAGGCTAGCTTTGCCTCGATGCCGATCTCGATGATGTCGGGACGATTGCTTGTATCCGGATAAAGTTCCGGATGTTTGGCATCGTAGATCACTACCTGGTCGCCCACAAAGATAGGGTCGAAGCCCTGCTCTTCCCATTCCTGGTTCCAGTCCTTGTCTTCGGCATCCTGGATGTCGTAGGTTATCTGGGTGTCCATGATAGGGAAGTCGGCGATGTAGGCATCCAGCGCCTCCTTGTTGAAGAGGTCTTTCTGCACGTATGCCTCCATACCCGTTTCGGTTTCTTCAAACGATTCGAATCCAGCCTCGGCAGCACCGTCGGCGAGCAAGTCCTGGCAGGCTTGCATCAAGTCGGCCGATGTCTCGATATTGAATGTCGCTACTAAATATTTCATATCTTTTTTCTATTGATTTTGTCCTAAAAATACTTACGGATGTTCTAAAAAGTTTGAAATCCTTTAAATCTTCTGCAAAATTATAAAAAAATAGGGGAAAACCTACTATTATTTAGGGAAATTCTGTAATTTTGCATCAAAATAAGTGATATTTTTGCATTAAGAACAAAAAGATAGGAGAAATATACAATGAAGAAAATGTATCTTCTTGCAGTCCTGATGGCAGCCGCAATGCCATTCACTTCGATGGCACAGGACGACGACCTCTACTTCAATCCGAAGAAGGAGGCGAAGGAGAAGGCTGAGAGAAAAGCTGCGTTACTGCGTGAGTACAAGGCTCAGCAGGCACGCCGCGACAGTATCTATGCCCTCTTCTGGAGCGGCAGCAACCGGAATGTGGATGAGTACAACCGTGGTGGCAGATTCCTGAGCCATTACGAGAAAGTGGGTACTGATTCACTTGGTAACGATATCATCCAGTTTCACGTAGGCAAGGGGGTGGCGCCCGACAGCATCTACGATGATGCTTACTTCGCACAGAAGTATATCAACGAGGAGGAGGATTTCGGTAACACCCGCAGAATGAGCCGCTGGGATGGCTACTACGATCCTTGGTTTTATGGCTATTATGGCTATGGCCCATACTATTGGCGCTCCCGCATGTGGGGCTGGCACAATCCTTGGCGATACGGCTATTATACGGGCTGGTACGACCCATGGTTTGATCCTTGGTATGATCCATGGTATTATGGCTATGCCGGATGGTATGGTGGCTGGTACGACCCATGGTATTATGGATGGGGTGGCTGGTATGGCCCTTGGTACTGGGGTGGTCCGATGATTGGGCATGTAACTTATGGAGGCCGCAATTCTGGCGGATATGCCGGTAACCGCAGCTTTAGATATAATGGCGACAATGGTTATGCGGGTAATAGTACACGCCGAAGTGTAGCCAACCGCAACTTTGGCGGACGTGACAACCAGCGCAGCTATAATACCCGCAGCAATAACAACACTAACACCAACACCTTCGACCGCAGCAACTTTGGTGGTTTCGGCAATCGCAGCGGTGCCAGCTTTGGTGGTTCCAACTCCGGTGGTCGCTCTGGTGGTGGCTTTGGCGGTGGCAGCTTTGGCGGTGGTGGCGGAAGCCGTTCCGGTGGCGGTGGTTTCGGCGGTCGCCGATAACACGCCCTATAAGGACAAAAGCATCAATATCAATAAAAATAATGAATAAAATGAAAAGTTTAAAAATAAAACATATCCTTTTTGCCAGTGCACTCATGGCATCTATGAGCGCCGCTGCCCAGGAAACCTACCTGGATACTAAATTTGCGGAAAACTCCCTCACGGGAACAGCCCGCTATGTAGGTATGGGTGGTGCGATGGAAGCATTGGGTGCCGACATCTCAACTATGTCGAGCAACCCTGCCGGTATCGGTCTCTTCCGTAAAAGCATGGTAAGTCTTTCGGCAGGCGTCGTTGCACAGCCTGATGCCGATACCCGATTCAGTTTCGATAATACGCCGATATCTTTCAATGGAAAGAAGTCGGTGCCTAGCTTCGACCAGATTGGTTTTGTCTGGGCTGGTGGTGACAACAGTGCCGGCGTGAAAATCAATGCCGGTTTCAACTTCCACAAGAGTACCAATTTCTCGCAGATCCTTACTGCAGCCAACTATCTGAACGGTGCCTCACAAACCAAGTGGGCATCTGCCAAAACAGCCTATGCCAAGGATTTGGACAAGAAATATGGCAAGAATGCCGGCGACCAGGTTTGGAGTGCTGTGGATGCCAACTACAATAAACTGATGGGTACCGACGACGAGGGCAACCAGGCTACCTATGACGGAAAATCCTTCCTTTTCGGTCAGTATCAGAAAGGCTACATCGGTGTATATGATTTCAACTTGAGTCTGGCGTTCAACAACCGTGTATGGGTGGGCTTTACCCTTGGTCTGCACGATGTACACTATCGCAACAACTCGTACTATACTGAGAATTATGTGGCAGATAAGGAGGCATACGGCTCTGCCTGGGAAAGCCAGCGCATTACGGGTATGGGCTATGATGCCAAACTGGGTGTTATCTTCCGCCCTGTGGCAGATTCTCCGTTCCGTATCGGTGCTTACGTTAACTCGCCAGTGTTCTACGACCTCTCGCTGAGTGGCGCTGCCGACTTGGAGCTGACTGATAAGAACATCGTTGACAACCAGGGCAATTATGCCGTGGGCAGCAATTCCAACTCCGTGGATCTGGATTATCGCCTCAACACTGCCTGGAAGGCGGGTGTAAGCTTGGGTCACACCGTGGGCAACTATCTCGCCCTGGGCGCTACCTATGAATATGCCTGGTACGACCACATGGACAATCGTGTGAAGGATGGCGGCTACTATGATTCCTGGTATGGCGATTATTACGAGAGTAGTTCCAGCGACGCAGCCATGAACGACCACACCAAGCGTTCGTTGCAGGGCGTAAGCACCCTGAAGCTGGGTTTGGAGTACAAGCCAATTCCGCTGATGTCGCTCCGTCTGGGCTACAACTATGTATCTCCAATGTTCAAGGAAACTGCCGACCGTGACCAGACCATCGCTTCGCAGGGAACCATCTATTCCACATCTACGGATTATACCAACTGGAAGGCTACGAACAGGGTTACAGCCGGTGTAGGTTTCAACTACCAGGGTCTTTTCTTCGATGTGGCTTACCAGTATAGTTGCCAGAAGGGTGATTTCTATCCATTTGCAGCTTGGGAGAATGCAGGTGCCAAGGCGGCTCCAGCTACCTCGGTAGATAACAATCGCCATCAGTTGCTGATGACGGTGGGCTACAAGTTCTAGTGGTAAAGCTCTGTTGGTATCTGTAGCCTTTACAGGTATTAATTAGGCCGAAGGTTTAAAGAATGCAAAAAACAGGGCTTTCTTCGTTTTTTTTAGTAAAAAAAGGCTAGAAAATTTGGTCGTTTCGCAGAAAAGCTCTATCTTTGCAGATATAAAAAAGAAAGCTTTTAAAAAAAATACTTAAGGAAAATTTCCCTAAAGTGATAGGGGATAAAGATATTAGTTTTTTTAGTGGTTAATTTAGTTTTAGTAAGTATGTGGTAGGATCTGTTGTGAAACAGGTCCTATTTTTTTTGTTTGCCCGAAAATAATGCTATTTCTACCACGCTAAAAGGCAACCATTTGTTTTATAGCAAGATGGGGGATAGTTTTCACATCCTGTATAACGAATAAAGAGGGTGCGCCATAGATTTATGACACACTCTCTGTAATAGATAAAAACTTCTTCCTGCTGCTTACATGCAGCTTGTAACGCCGAGTGAAGTGGCTATTGCGGTGAGAATGCTAATAGCAATCTGAATCACCATTTTCCATGTATCCCTTTTCATAGGCTTCTACTTTTAGAGATTTACATTGTCATCGCCGCCGGATTCACCGCCAGTATTGCCGCCGCTGGTTCCCTGGTCGCCGGTAG
>USRA01000045.1 GCA_900557035.1 uncultured Prevotella sp.
TGCTTAGAGTAATACTTGATTTCTCAAAAGCGAGTGCAAAAGTACTAACTATTTTCCATTCCACCAAATTTTTCGAGAAGAAAGTTGCATTTTTCTCTCGAATTTAACACTTCTAAACACTTTTCGCGTTTCAAATCCATTCTTCTCCTAATTATATATATACGCGCGAAAGAACATTTGTATTCGAGCACACATAAAAGAAGATGCATTCTGGCCTTCTCTACCAAATGTATAGAGAACTACTTTCAAAAATACTCTTCACTCTTCACAAAACAGGCTGAAACCCCGATAAACACTGGGGTTGTGGGAGGTGAAGAGTGCACCGCCACTCTTCACCACTCTTCACCACTCTTCATCCAAACCATTTTAGAGAAAAAGAATGTCAGGTAGGCAAAGGTTCCGTCATCTATGATGACCAAGCCCTGGCATAAATGATGACCAAGTCTTAGCATAATTGATGACCAGACCCTGACATAAATGATGACCAGACCTAGGAAGAAAAAATAGCGGAGCCTTACGATAAGTGAAGAGTGGTGAAGAGTGGCAGTGCACTCTTCACCTCCCACAACCCCAGTGTTTATCGGGGTTTCAGCCTGTTTTGTGAAGAGTGAAGAGTAAAAGCAAGAGTAGTATTTTTACGAGCAAATCGGCCCTGATTATAGATCGAGAGGGGTGGTCGAATAGAAGTGAAAGTCCTGAGGAATCCTTTCTCCCGACGTATCGTTTCTTGCCTGGCAATGGCACAAAATTGCCCTGGCAAGGGGCAATATCTTGCCATAACCAGGCAATAAGAGGAATAAGGCTCCGTAAAATTACGGAATAAATGTTAATAATGAGCAGATATAATGGCAGATTCAAGAAATGGCATTATCTTTGCAACCGTTATATTGTGGCATAATCAGCTTTGCCATCAAGAAACAATAAAAAATCAACTAAATTAGAAATTAGAATTATGACAGAAAAAGAAATGTACAATCTGATAAATAGTCAGAACGGACAGTCAAGCAACGGCTTCGCTGTCAACGAGAAAGAGCGTGGATTAAGCGGTGTATTCTCCGCACTGATGCGCAAGGTTTATACTTGGATGACATTGGCACTCGTCATTACTGGTGTTACTGCTTATGGTGTTGCCAGCAGTCCTACCCTATTGATGACCCTGATGACAAGCCGCGGTTTACTCTTCGGTCTTATCATTGCAGAACTCGCCTTGGTGTTCATCATCACCGGAGCCTTGAACCGCCTGTCGCTGAGTACAGCCACTCTGCTCTTCATCATCTACTCGGTACTGAATGGAGCGATGCTATCTTCGGTATTTGCAGTATATACAATGACCAGCATTGCCAAGGTCTTCTTCATCACCGCCGGCACATTCGGAGCGATGGCCTTCTACGGATACACCACCAAGAAGGATCTCACCTCTCTCGGCAAGATTCTTTTTATGGCGCTGATTGGTCTGATTATCGCCACCGTAGTCAATATGTTCCTGAAGAGTTCCGGATTTGAATACATCTTGAGCTATGCGGGTGTAGCCATCTTCGTAGGTCTGACAGCCTGGGACAGCCAGAAGATCAAGATGATGCTCCAGACTCAGTACGATATGAGCGAGGGTGCTCAGAAGCTGGCTCTCATCGGAGCCTTGACATTGTATCTCGACTTCATCAACCTCTTCCTCTACCTGCTGCGTATTTTCGGAAGTAACAAGGAATAAGAGAAGCATCACTTAAAACGCAAAAAAAGAGTTTTAAGATCATCATAAACAAAAGAAAGGTTGGCTACCCCGAAGAGGGCAAGCCAACCTTTTTTGATTTGTGTTCATCAAAAGCAAATGATAAGTAAACCTAATCTAGAAAATTCTGCCACAAAGATACAACTTTTCCCGAAACCTCGGGTGTCATTGGGTAAAAACATAGGTTCAAAAGAACAAAATCTTCCCCCACATCTCGACTCTACAAGGAGTCATTGCGTAAATTCCGGAGAGTCATAGCATCAATTCTCCTGATTAGCTTACACTTACATTTGCGCACGATACTCATTAGGCGAACATTCGTGTGCAGCGACAAAAGCCCTGCGAAAAGTAGAAACAGAATTGAATCCAGACTTCTCAGCCACTTCCAATACCGTATAGGAGGATGTGCGAAGCAGCTGGGTAGCATGCTCCACCCGATAATTATTCACGAAATCATAGAAAGTCTGCCCATTCTCCTCATTAAAAAAGCGGCTCAGATAAGTACGATTCGTACCTACCATACGCGCCACATCCGACAGCTTGAGCTTAGGATTGAGATAGATCTTCTCCTCTTCGAAAAGCTGCCGTACTGTCGCCGCCAGTCCTTGCGCCACATTTCCATCGTCCAAGCCATCATCAATAGGTCCGGTATCAGAATCTGTCAATTCATCAATAACCGACTCATGCTTATAGACAAAATAGCATATAAACATCCATATAGTCAGAGACAACACCATGTAGAGATCATCAAAATCTACATTGATGACAAAGCAGCTCATCGTCCAGATAATCAATATCAGAAAACAACTGCTCAGGATAGCCAGAAGCCAGTTGAGATTGATGTTCTCCTGATAAGAAAACCGCTCCTTCAGCTGGCGATGGTAGCGCCTGATGAGGAAGAACATCACGACGAAAGTGGTAAGACCATAAACAGCTCCCCACACCGTAAGGATGTAGAAATAGATATCGTTGCCCGTCACACAATAAATGGCAGGAAGCAACACAAACGGCAATTCCAGCATCACCGCCTTACGCCAGGTAGTCCATCCCGGCTTCACCAATTCCATCAGCACAAAGCTGTAGAATGGTATGATAAACATATCGGCAGCCGATATGAGGAACCAGTTTTCCTCATTGTCGAAGCCTGTGAAATAGAAGGATAGAATATCCTTCAGGCACTGTGCATCTACTATCAGCATCAAGATCATGATAAGGCGAAAGAGCCTGTCACTGCCCTTGCGCCAGAACATCCATGCCATCATGGAAAAAAACATCATGCTCATGCCATAAACGAATCCAGTTATTGCATCCATAAGTTACTTATCATTTATCAGTTCAGTATAATAGGTCCGGCAAAATGGGTTATTTCATCTGGAAATGCAATTCTCCACCAGTCAATATCTGCTGATGAGAGAGGCGATAATCACCCAAAGGCTTCCCATTGAGGGTTACCGACTGGATGAGATAATCATCCATGTGCTGGCGATCAGCAGAAAGAATGAACTTCCTGCCGTTTTCCAGATTCAGAGTAACCTTGTCAAAGCTTGGAGTACCTATATAATAATAAGGTGTACCCGGACATACAGGATAGAATCCGATAGACGAGAACACATACCATGCCGACATCTGTCCTGCATCATCATTTCCCGACAATCCGCCCGGCGTATCATTATATTCGGTCTGGAGAATATGATGCACCCGCTCCTGCGTTTTTTCCGGAGCCCCGGCAGCGTCGTAAAGATAGGCTACCTGATGACAAGGTTCATTACCATGCCAATACCATCCGTTATCAAACATCTTGTCCAGTCGGGCTATCACCTTCTCGTTGCGAACTGGAGTTTCACCCTTCTTCTCCATCTTCCTTTCCATCTTTTCTATCTGCTTTTCCTGCTTATCCATCGGTTTACTGTTTCTGATTACCTCAAACAGCCCTTCCGGGTTCTGCGGAACATACCAGGTATAATGACAGGTAGCACCCTCGGTGATGTAACTCTTGCGGTGCACCAGGTCTTCATTATTCTCCCACTTTCCGTTCTCGTATCTGCCATCCGCCCATCCCGTAGCAGAATTGATGACATTGCGCCAGTTTTCGGAACGGCGCATCAGATCATTGTAATCCTCCAGATACTTCTGTCGCAGAGTCGCATCCTGACAGGAATCATGCAGAGCCTTCGCCATCTGTGCCACGGCATAATCATCATAGGCATATTCCAGGGTACGTGAAGTCTGCTCGTTGGTATGAAAGGCTTCCTCCACCATATCCTCCAACGGAATATAGCCATTATCCATATACGACTTGATGGCACGGCGCCCCTTTCCATCCCGATAATCCTTCGCCAGATAAGGAGTAGAGAAAGCGTTGAGACGCATACCCTCGTAAGCCTTGGCTGCATCAAAATTGCGAATGCCCTTGACATACGCATCGGCAAGAGCCGCACCCGAATGATCGCCAATCATCGCTGCCGTATAACTGTTCCAGCATGGGAAGATAGGCATCCAGCCACCCTCCTTGTACATCTGAACCAGAGACTGCATCATCTCGCCCGACATCTTCGGAGTGATGAGACTATAGAGCGGCAACTCTGCACGATAGATGTCCCACATGGAGAAATCGCCATATTTGCGGAGATAAGAATAGGCAGGAACGGCATAGCCCTTGGAACTCATGGTAGCATTGCCCATCTTCACGGTACCTGTAGAAAACTCCGGATAATCGCCATTCACATCACTCATTTCATGAGGGAGGAAGGATGCACGGTAGAGAGCACCATAAAACTGGTTGACCTTGCCAGCATCCTTACTTTCCACATCAATGGTATGAAGTCGGTCACACCAGATTCCGGCAGCATACTCCATCATGCTGTTGAAATCCAATCCGCCATACATATAGTTTTCTGCATTGAGATTCTCCACCGCATTGTCGCGGGACGTAAAGGATGTACCCGACATCCACTCCATCGCCTTACCCGATCTGCCACGGAAGGTGAGCCAGGCGCCAATGCGTGGTTTACCCTGCACCTTCAAACCTCTTACCATCTTTCGGTCTCCCTCGAAAACGCCGTAATCCACCAGGTCCTTCTCATCGTAAGCCAAGACGAAATGTCCGGAGAAACCAGCCGGTTTTCCCCATCCCTGATAGATGCGATGCACCGGATTATAACCATAAACTATATGATTGATGGTATCAATCTCGATGTATCCCTGTCCCTCATCGCTGTTCGGATTGATGACAAGATGAACCAGCTCATCCTGTTCCGGAGTAACACGGAGGAAGGAGGTATGACTCAAGGCTGTCATCTCTGCCTTCAGATGTTCATCCTTCAGACGAACAGCATAGTAGTGAGGATGAGAGACTTCATCTTCATGGCTGAATGCCGTAGCTCTCTGTTCTGGCTGCAGACGGAGCTTTCCACCAAGCGCAGCCACCGTGAAAGAACCATAATCCTGCGTACATCCGCCCACCAGCCAGTGGCTGCAGCGGAAGCCCTGCAGATGGGTATCCTTATAATAATAAGGTGCGATACATTTCTGTTCTGTATCCTGCGTCTGAGGAGTCCAGAAGTTCTGACCATTCGGAACGAGAACTGCAGGGATGGTTTGTCCATGTTCCTCACTACCCTTTCCGAACATGCCCGCAGTCTGGGTATTTGCCTGTGCCGTACCCACCATCGTATTGATGGCATTGAGCTGGCGGATATGTTCCAACCGATGGATCCGCTCATGCATTTCCTGCTTCCAGGCATTCCAGGAATAGTAATGCGTACCATAGATTACCTGACCTACGGGAGAAAGCATGATATCCCGCTCATTGAGAATGAACTTCACCAGCACGCTATCCTTCGCATTCTTATAGAATATCATCTGGAGATTGGCAGCCATCGGAACTATGCGATCCATCTTTTCCATTTCATCTCCCAAAACCACCAGACTAGCCTCTTCACGTGCTCCTGCCGGAGGAACATTTACATCAAAGAGAAGAGACAGAAGACGGTAAAGGGCTGTATCATGACCAAAGCGAAGCGTAGCCGATGACTTGACAGAACGCAAAGCCCGATCTGCCTCCGCCTCGATATTCTGCCATAAGGAGATAGCACTACGGGCAGGAATATCCTCATTCGTCGCCACGGTACCATTGTTGATGGTCATCCGAAGGTTATTGGCTTCATAGATGGCACGGAACTCATCATCGGTGAAAAGTGCATTCAAGCCATCTTCTATATCCTGTGGATAAGAAGAGAAATTCAAGCCTACATCCTGAATAGAAGAAACCACCGTATGCATCTCGGTCATCAGCTTCAGGGGGTCATCCACCTTAGAGACATCCTTAAACAACTGAAGAAGGAAACGGCGAGGTGAAACCTGAGCCTGCACATGGGTACGGTTCTCCAAAGCCTTCACTTCGGGAGAGACATACGCTATCCAAGCCATATCGGCAGAATCGGTCTTGACATCCAGATTCAAGCCTGACTGGAGGGTATGCAACTCCGAAGTAAAAGCCTGCATACTCTTGGCGCATCGATCCACCACACTGGAACGAGCCTTTACCGCATTGCCCGCAGCAAAGATCTGCGGATAACGCTCAAACATACGATGAGCGATGCCCTGATGCTGAAGAGCACCCAGCTTGCTCAGTTTTCCACCATTACCCTTGGCATTCTCCCATACACGCTGCAGCATTCCCTTCACCTGTAAGCCAAGCGGAGTGAGATTACTCTCATCTTCAAAATGCTTGCAGATCCAGACATACCGGTCATCCTTCGGCATCCAACGGGAACCATGGCGACCGTAATGGCTGATATAAAAGGGTGCATATCCCTGAGGAACATTCAGAGAATCAGACAGCACATAGGTAGCCGTACCAAAAGTTCCTGTCTTGGCAGAAGGACCTTCCGGATAAGCATAATAGACACCACCCATCTGCTGGCGGGTCTGTGCCTGCAGCGAAAGCACGCAAGCCAAAGAGATATATAATAATGTTACTTTTCTGTTCATATAATATATGAAACGGAGAATACTCCTATTTATTGTTTTTCCAACCTCCAATCAATACCTAAAGGATTTCCATCCATACGCAGCACCCAAGGGAGACCGAGGTCCACAGCAATCTGCATCATGGTTCCATCCTGCTCAGCCTTGACGGTAATGCTCTTTTCATCTGCTGATATTTTCCGCCATAAAATCCCATTATAGACAAAGGATCCGGTTGCCTGAAGCTGACGCAGCGCCTTTCGGGAGATAAACAGGAAGGTGCCGTCACGCATACCCCTGTTGGAACTCATATCGCATACATAGAGATTCCTGCCTTTCTGCGGACTATCCCAACAGAAACCATCAGCCTCATCCACCACCTTGCGAGGAATCAGATAGAGAGATTGATTACATTTCAGTATAAGCGTATCAGCCATACTCGTTGAATCTACTCCTACCTCCCAGTTACGATACTGTCGGTTGAGGATGAAGCGAGCCACATACTGCGTTGGAATAGTTATCAAATACTTATCCACAGGCTGTGCAAAAGCTGTGGATTTCTCTTTTTCTTTCATTATCAGCAGTTTCTGCGTTTTATCAACACCCTTTTCCTCAGTTTTAAAATCAGGAAGAACAAGTTTTCCACCATTTATCAACACATCGTGAGTTATGAACATCTGCTTCCACAGCTCTCCTTCTCTCACCACCTTCAGGTCCTTGCCATTCGATAGATGGATGGTATATTCAGGAATCATGGGCGAACCAATGATATAGAGATTCTGACCGGCTATCGGATAGAATCCCAGCATATTGAATACGAGCCAGGATGACATCGCACCCCCATCATCATTACCCGGCAAACCGCCAGGAGAATCTTCATAGTTATCGTTCACGATCTGCTGGATTCGCTGAACGCTCAAGTCTGGGCGCCCCACCCAATGATACAGGTAAGGAGTCATGAAGCTCGGTTCATTCGCCACATTGAAATGGCCATTGGCGAAGAAGGTATCGAGTCGTTTGATGAAAGCATCCTTTCCTCCACAAGCCTCAATCAGTCCCGGCACATCGTGCGGAATACTGAGACTATACTCAGCCGACAAAGCCTCGTAGAAGAAGGTTGACCACCATGGAAGATACCAGGGCGCCACCTTGGTATCCGGATGATAAGGAATCACAGGATGATAGACCTTCGACTTGCCCCAAGGCACAGAGTCGAGCCATCTGCCATCCGCATCTCTCGGCATGATAAATCCCTTCATCCCCTGCCATTCATAATCAGAGCGCCAGAGGTTGCGCCAGTTATGCGAACGCTTCATATACTTTTCGTAGAGTTCCGGAAAACCCAGTCCTTTTGCCACCTGGGCAATACACCAGTCATCATAGCTATACTCCACGGTACGATTGCCGGCACGGTCTATTCCATACGGAATATAGCCCAGCGTATTATATTCCATCAATCCACCTCTACCATGCTTTTCCTCAGGCACACTGCCCACAAAGCCATCATCATCCGTTGGCGGCACTTCGGCATCCTTGATCATCGCCTTCAACGCCAGCTGATAATCGATACCCTGCATTCCTTTGGCAAAGGCATCAGCTATGACAATATCCGCATTACTGCCACCCTGCGTTCTACCGTTCCAGTTGCCACTTCTGGCATCAGGCATATAACCGTCATGCTTGTAGATATTGAGCAGGGAATTGACCATATCGCGCTGCTGCGGTTCCTCAATCAAGGTAAGCAAAGGCATGGAAGTACGGTAAGTATCCCAGATGGCATAGTAATCATCATAATAAGGCGTAGCGGAGAAATGAGGGTTTTCACCCGACTTATCCACAGGCATCAGCATGGTATGATAAAGGGCTGTATAAAACATCCGCTTCTGCTTGTCGGTGCCTGAGATTTCTATCTTTCCCAACTTTCCGTTCCAGGTTTTCCGCACATTCTTCAACTGGGCATCGAAGCCGCAGGCAGGGATATTCTTCCTTGCCTGATCAATACTGATATGCGAAATACCAATCTTCAGATTGACGGTACTTTTCGAGAAGGCAACATCCAATCTTGTCTTTGATTCCTTCACCTTATTATATAGAGGCGCTTCGCAATTAGATAAAGGGACATCGCTATTAGATAAAGGCACATCACTCTGCAAATAGAAATATACGGTATAAGGACCGCCATTGTTCCAGCCACCCCTTACAGTACTCCATCCAGAGACGGCATATTTTCCATCACAAGTAACATACGAATCCACATACTGCTGAGTTTCGCGCTTATCTGGAATCGTGTCTATACCCAGGAAGGTAGCCACATCTATCAGGAGTTTTCCCTTCTGTTTCCTGCCATAATCCAATCGATAGAAGGCACAACGTTCTGAAGCGGTAATCTCCGTCCGGATTCCATTCTCAAAGGTACAGGCATAATATCCCAGGGCAATCTTCTCATCCACCCGTTTCTGGATGATGTCCCCTGCATCCAAGAAAGGCTGGATAAGAATATTGCCATACTTCTGTCCACCCCCGGTTCCGCTGACGTGCATCTGCGAGAATCCCTTGACAGGCTCAGGCATCGGCGCCCATCCTGCATTCGGCATAGATACGGCATCCGGTCCCGGCTTCGCCATACCGTATGGCATGCAAGGTCCGGGGAAAGTTCTACCCAATCCCTCACTTCCGATACGTGGATCAACGTATCGGGAATAATCTTGCGCTATCAACGAGGATAGCCCAAGGGCGCTATATAATGCGAAGACAAAGATTCGCTTCATTATTGGTTTCTGGATTTTAAGATTTAAACAAATCATCAAATGATTGAGTTACCACGCTGAAAGTGCGCCAAAATCTTCAATTTCACCACATTTTGGCGCAGCTATAACGCCATTTGAATGCGATTCATCAAGACCTCCACATATCCATGGCTCATCACCAATGCCTTGCAGGAAGTTTTCTTGGTTCCATCTTTCTTCGCAAAAGGGAAACAAACATTCAGCGACCATGTTTCGTTCACAGTATATGGGGGATGCTTGTCGAAATCCTCATCCAGCATGGCACTCCAAATACCATCATCAACTTTCGTCACCTCATAATTTGGAACGACAATCGTCAGTTTGACCTGTTCGTCTTTGATGTCGCAACGCACAAGAGGGCGAATATTGACACAATACGAGGAATAACCACCCGAGTGATAAGCAATGCCAGGCAAATAACCCTTTGCCATGATAACCCCCAATTCCTTGTCTGCCATCTCTATCGATGAACTAGCATTGCTAAAGGTTTTCAGAAACCAATAATTCAAATCGACAAAGAGTTCATTTTTACTCTTGCCTCGCACCGAGATGGTTTTCTCAAACGTCAAAGCATTGTCCTTGTCCAACGTATCTTTTTCGCCAAGATAAAGCGCAACGTCTTTCCATCTTTTTCCATATTGATTAATCACGTAGGTCTCGACCTCTTTACGGCTCAATGTTTGAGCATCTACAGCTAGCAAGCCTACCAAGCACAGTAATAACAACAATAAATTCCTTCTCATAATCAAACAGTTTTATCAAAATGAAACAAACTTCATCTAACAATTAGAAAAAAGGGAGTGGCAGAATCCACCACTCCCCATTTATCATCATTCAATCGATTAATATCCAGGATTCTGCTCCCAACCATTCAAATTGATTGTGTTTTGTGGCACTGGGAAGATGCGATGACGCTTGTCGAAGTTTGCATCTGGGAAGTCCTTATAATGAGGGAAGAACTCATCCTCATAATGACCGAAACGAATCATATCGTTACGACGCCAGTTCTCATCAAAGAATTCACGACCACGCTCATCATAGATTTCCTGCAAGGTAGGTTCGTTAGCTATCGTTGGAGCACCTGCATATGAACGAATCTGATTGAAGAGAGCTTTTGCACCACTACTACCCTGACGAGTAAGAGCCTCAGCCTTCATAAGAAGAATGTCGGCATAACGGAAGATTGGCAGGTCATTAGACTGGTTACGACCATTATTATAGTCAGCGGGAGTCGTAAACCACTTGATGGAGTGACAACCCTGCTGATAAGCATTAGCGTCATTGCCAACTTCGATGGTGTTATCTTTCTTAGCAAGAGTGATGTCTTCCGTAAAATGTACCTGGTTGCCTTTATACATAAAAGGTTCAGTTGTAGGACGTAAAGTCTTTGGGTCACGAACATAGACATCACCACGAAGAATGCAGAGATTACGAATATCCCCATCCAGAGAGAACAATTTGGCAAACTCAGGAGTGACTACCATATTACCACCAAACGACTGAGTAAACTTATCTGCTGAACCATAGACATTTGGCAACAAATTTTTCATATCCTTGAATGTACGAGGACGAGCATATTGCATACCCTGACGGTTGATGGCATCATATGGTATTGCATATATGAAGTCTTCCACCTTCCAGCCATTGTCGTATGAGAACTTATGAAGATAGTCAACAGAACCCAAATTGAACTTACCACTATTGATAATATCATCGCAAGCAGCAATACAAGCATCCAACTTTGGATTTGCAGCAGTTGCTGCATCATATTGGTCAACCGACTCCGCCGTATAAACAGGCCAGTTGATATATAGCTTGGCAAGAAGAGCCTCTGCCATCCATTTAGTAGGCTTGCCGTATGAATTTTCAGTAACATCATCCGTCAATACAGGAATAATGTCATTAAGCTCACTCTCAATCCACTCCGCAACTTCCTTACGTGAAGAACGAGGTACCACAGAACCTTCAGCCTGAACTTTATCCAAAATAGGCGTATCACCATAATTATCCATCAAAATCCAGGTATAATAAGCACGTATGGCACGAGCTGGCGCTTTCATCTGGGCAGAAGCTCCGCTACCCAATTCCTCCAAGATGGTATTCGCCTTTGTAATACCAGCCGTCACATCATCATACCAACCGATAGATGCATCATTAGGAGAACTACAATGAAGTGCTTGGTGAGCATAGGTACCACTGTCATAATAACCGCCAGCAAAAGCGAGTGAAGTAAACTCATCGGAAGCCAAGCATTGTGCCTCCATATAACGGCGACCCAATGTTCCTGCAAGATGGTAATATACATCTGCCATCTTTGCCTCCACAACAATCATAGGATCAACTCCTGAGTTTTGACTAGGATCTTCAGTATATTGCGAGTTTGGACTCATGTCCAAGTCCGTACAGCCGGTAAGTGCCATGGCAAACAATCCAGCTGAAATAAACAATCTATTTAGTTTCATATTCTGTAATCTGATTAAATGTTATTACTTTAGGTCGATATACTGTGGCGCAGCCTATTTCTTCTTGCTTCCACCGAAATTAATCTTCACACCTACCATGAAGGTACGTGTATGTGGATAACGGCTCCAACGGTAATCGATACCAGGATCAATGCCACCCATGTTTACCTCTGGGTCAAGTCCCTTGTAACTAGTAATCGTAAAGAGATTGTTGGCAGTTCCGTAAAGAGTCAAGTCCTGAATCCAGTCATTAAAGCAATTACGGAATGTGTAACTCAAAGAGAGCGTCTGAAGACGAACGTAAGATCCTTTCTCTATATAACGGTCCGAAGGAAGTGAGCTTGAAGCATCACCAACAGGATTAGAAAGGAATTCTTTCAATACGTTCTTACCATCTGAGAACATTTGAGCAGCCGTATAGTGAGCGCGAGGACTATTATAAACGTCATTACCGAACACACCTGTGATAAATGCGTTCAGACTCCAGTTCTTATAAGTAAGCGTATTGTTCCAACCAGCATTGAGCTTAGGTTGCGCACAACCAGTTATAGAACGGTCTTTCAAACTTGGATTGTTGGTGGTTTCGCCTGTACGATTACCTTTTTCGTCAAGAACGTAGTACTCTGAGCGACCATTTACAGTTCCAGCATACTGATATGTATAGAATGTACCAATAGGTTCGCCCTCCATAATTCTCTGTGTCCAACCATCAGCAGAAACACCAGCTACCATTGGGTCACCTTGGGTGAGATTAGTAGTATGGAATGTCTCATTCTGCATCTTATCGACAGTATTCTTGTTATGAGAGAGATTAAGGGTAGTACTCCACATGAAATTCTTGGTACGAACAGGCACCGCATTCAATGTGAACTCAATACCCTTATTGGTCATCTCACCCACATTGGCATCCATCCAACCATATATGTACTGAGTCGTTGAAACAGGATAGCTCCAAATCAAGTCCTTGGTCTTCTTATGATAAACTTCTACAGTACCATTCAGACGTCCCTTCAAGAATGCGAAGTCGAGACCAATGTTCAACATACCTGTTGACTCCCACTTCAAATCAGGGTTTGCATTCTTGGTTGCACCATATGTGCGATAAGTCTTACCATCATATACGAATGTACCAGAAGCACCATACGTATTATAAGAAGAATACACATCGAAGCCCATGGCATTACCTGAAATACCATATCCCGCACGAAGCTTCAAGTTATCGAAGATATGCTGGTTCTGCATAAACTTCTCCTCAGTGATATTCCAGGCAGCAGATACAGATGGGAAAGTTCCCCAACGATTGTTCTTGCCGAATACCGAAGAACCGTCACGACGAATGGTTGCCTGAAGCATATAACGACTGTCAAAAGAGTAGTTCACACGACCGTAGAAAGAGATGTTACGTACTTTCTCCAAATAGCCGCTCTGAACGGAGTTCTGAACACCCAAGATGGTTTGTGCGTATGACATATTATACCATCCAAGATCATCATTATAGTAACCTTCTACGCTCAGTCCGAAACCATCATTGTTCTTCTTTTCTTCCCAAGAATAACCAGCCATCAGGTCAAACTTGTTCTTACCAGCCTTGAAGTTGTAGTTGAGATAAGTCTCAAAAGTCTGTTCACGACCAAAATAAGTATTACGGGTAGCCTGACCATTCTTGTTACCAATACCCTCTAACTGAGAGTTACGGGTATTATAGGCACTATAAGTACTTTGATAATTACTCCAAGAATAGTTGACATTCCAGACCAATCCTTTCCAGAGTTCAAGTGCTGTCTTTCCAACAAACTGGTTACGTTTCCATACTGTCTCAGACTTATTTTCCTCCATCAATGCAAGAGGGTTATAGTTCTTGGAGCCAGAGCCTACAGTCCATGTTCCATCCGCATTCTTCACTGCATTAGTAGGAGAATAATAGTTCATGGCATCAAGCACAGATGCGCCCTCATTGCCAGATGGTACGCCAAAGTGTTTGCCATACATCATATTCGCACCTATAGAAATCGTAAGGTGGTCTTTCAATGTCTTGGTTGATACAAGAGAACGGACATTGAAACGGTCAAAGCCTGTCATCTTGATGACACCCTCACGCTTTCTGAGATCGCCACTTATCATATAACTAGTAGAACCATTGCCACCACTAATGTTTACATTATGATTATGACTGATACCAGTACGAAGCACCTCGTCTTGCCAATCCGTATTGGCACCACCATCCTTGAGAGTTATATTGTTGTCCTTTGCATACTGACGCAAGTCATCAGCTGTACACACATCATATTTCTTCAGTATATTGTCAATAGCTACATAGCCATTATAGGTTACATTGGTTCTTTCCTTAGAACCCTTCTTGGTGGTAATGATGATTACACCATTGGCAGCCTTAGAACCATAGATGGCTGTTGCCGTAGCATCACGAAGCACGTCAATAGACTCGATATCTTCTGGAGACACAATAGAAATATCAACTCCAGGGATTCCATCCACTACATAGTAAGGTGACATGGCACCCGTACGGAGAGTAGAAGCACCACGAAGGGTAATAGTAGGAGAACCGTTAGGATCGGCAGTAGAAGAAACCACCAAACCCGGAACCTTACCCTGAAGCATCTGACCAGGATCGGTGAACACGCCACGGTTCAAATCCTCAGCCTTTACGGTTGTGATGGAAGAAGTAACATCCTTACGGCGCATCGTACCATAACCTACAACTACGACCTCATTCAAGGCCGTATTATCTTCCTGCATAACAATCTGGCTGTTAGAGCCAGCCTTTACCGTCTGCGGTGTAAATCCTATGTAAGAGAGCTTCAGCTTCGCTCCCGGCTTCACATTCAAGGTATAGTTACCATTTATATCGGTAACCGCACCATTGTTAGTACCTACCTCCATGACGCTTACGCCTATAAGAGGTTCTCCATTGGCATCCTTCACGGTGCCGCTGACCTTACTTTGTGCAAATGTGAGTGTACTCACCAGCAGAAGGGCGGAAGAAAGCAATACTCTTTTCATGCTTCTTCCATTTGTCTTTTGTACTATTTGCATAACTTATTAGATTTTGTTATAAATAATCGGATGCAAAGGTAGTACTACCTTATTACACCTGTTTAAGATTTTAGTTTCAATTTTATGAAAAGACTGTTTTCTTAGTCGTCTATTCCGAAAGTCTTTCCTCCATAATTTACTTTCGGTCCAACTTGTACTCTCAGATCATCAATCTCTACGTTCCTGGCATTTTCTACATAGACTCCATATACCTTATTATATATAAAGCCCTCGCCACGACATGGGCGCTTGTCATACATGCCGCCATCATAGCCTGTCAGTTTCTTCAAGTTGAGATGTACATTGTTGAAATAGATATTGTTTACTTTATCCCGGGTATCTCCGCCGATAAAGCATCCGTTTTCTGAAGTGGCATAAATATGATTAAAGTAGATATGGCTCACCTCGCCACATCTTCCTACAGTCTGCCCCTTAGGAAAACGCCAGTTGGCATCCTTGTGATTTCCATTGGCACGAGGGTAAGAAGTTACATAAATAGGTTCTGCCTTGCCCCACCATACATCGCTCCACAGCTGGCAATCCAGAATGATATTAGAGAAAACCACATTGCTCACGGTTCCCTCATCACGATTTTGAATACCAAGACCACGGTTGCTACCTTTGATCACGCAATTGTCGATAACCACATTATAGATGGAATCCATATTCTCGCTGCCAATCTTCACGGTACAGCTGCGACTTTCCATCACACAATTCGTTACCACGATGTCGTGACAAGAACCATATTCTTCAAACTCACGGCGGTTTTTCAGGCAGATGGCGTCATCGCCACTGGTGATATGACAATTGGCAATGCGCACATTCTTGCTATGATCGATATCAATGCCATCACCATTACGGATCTTGAGATTGTTGAGCAGATTGATGCCATCAATCACAGCCCCATCACATCCAATGAGATGCACCGTCCAGTAAGCACCTTCCCGAATGGTAATATCACGGATATTGAGATTCCTGACTCCCATCAGGGTAAGCACGTGCGGGCGGGGATCGAAAGTAGTGACCGGCTTGAGCTCGTAACTATCAAAAAGTTCAGCACCCATAAACTTGATACCATTGCCATGAATCGTACCATGACCCGAGAACGAAAGATTCTCCACATCCTTCGCCCATATCCACATCATACCCTCGCCCTCGTTCTTACCGAAGGCGCTGAGATGGTAGATACTTTCATCGGGATTGGCTTTCCAGACGGAATTGGTTTCCAGAACGATGTTCACATTCGATTTCAACTGTACAGGTCCTGACAGGAAAGTATGATTGGCGGAAAAGACCACATCTCCCCCTCCGGCATTCGTACAAGCATCCACAGCTTTCTGAATGGCGATTGCGTCATCACTGATTCCGTTACCTCGAGCACCGAAATCCATCACATTGAAATTACGCCCATAGACAATACAGGGTATGGCTAGTAAAATCAATAAGTTTAGCGTTAATTTATTCATCGGCTTAAAGATTTGTTTCGGCAAAAATAAACAAAAAAACAATAAATGCAAGCTTTTTAGTAAAAAATATAAGTTTCAACAATAAAAAATCCCTTTTTTATTCCTGCTAACCCACTTTTACTATGATTTCAAACGTATATATAATGCCAAAGGAAACACCAGGAAACAAACCAAACCTATTCGACACAGTATTCCAGACAAGCCGTATGCATATTTATGCCGCATATTTCCTGCATATTTCTGTCATTCTACAACAATTTATCGTAAATATGCAATTTTTATACGTATTTTCTTGGCGTTTTCATATATTTATTGTAATTTTGCAACCACAAACGAATAAAAATACAGCGTATGAAAGTAAAGAACAACAGATTAGAAGCATTAAAGATGCTTATCTCTAGCCAAGAGCTAAGTTCGCAGGAACAACTCTTGCAAGCTTTGCACAAAGAAGGATTTGAGATAACGCAAGCCACATTGAGCCGCGACCTCAAGCTGCTCAAGGTAGCCAAGGCTGCTTCATCCAGCGGAAAATACGCATACGTCTTACCCAATGATGCACTCTACAAACGTGTCACTCACCCTATGTCCATCAGCAAGATGGGACTGAGTACAGGATTTCAATCCATCAATTTCTCAGGCAACATGGTAGTTATCAAGACACGTCCGGGATATGCGAGCAGTATCGCCTACAACATCGACAACAGCGATATTCCTCAAATCCTTGGAACCATCGCAGGAGATGACACCATCTTCCTGGTCAAGAAGAAGGGTACTACAGAAGAGGAAATCATTGACATCTTGTCGGAAGTGATTCCGGAGCTCAATCATAGATATTAATTGATGGTTGACAGGTATTATAACAACAGATTACAAATAAGAACATTCAAAATATAAAGAGAAAATGGAAGAAGTTAAAGTAATGGTGGCTGACGAAAGTCACATCAAGTACATCGACACCATTCTGACTACAATTGCAGAAGCTGCAAAGAAACGTGGTTCTGGTATCGCCAAGCGTTCACCAGAGTATGTTGCCACCAAGATGCGCGAAGCCAAGGCGGTCATCGCTCTCCAGGGCGAGAAGTTCGCAGGTTTCAGCTATATCGAAACATGGGGCAACAAGCACTATGTCACCACATCAGGTTTGATCGTCCACCCAGACTTCCGTGGTTTGGGACTGGCTAAACGCATCAAGAACCTGACCTTCACGCTCGCCCGACAGCGATGGCCTCATGCCAAGATTTTCTCTTTGACATCCGGTTCGGCTGTCATGAAGATGAACACCCAGTTGGGTTATCTTCCAGTTACTTTCGCCGACCTGACCGATGACGAGTCTTTCTGGCGTGGTTGCGAGGGTTGCATCAACGTAGATGTGCTCCATCGCACCAACCGCAAATACTGCATCTGCACCGCCATGCTCTTCGACCCAGAAGAACATCTGCCTATCAAGCTTCCTCAGGAAGTGATTGAGAGAATCCGCAAGATTGACGGTCCATCTGCAGAAATTTAAATCCTTATATATAATAAGGTGTTGGCAAGAATGCCATCTAAACATTATTCACCACATATTAAACATAAAATAAAATGGCAAACAAGAAAGTTGTAGTCGCTTTCAGCGGCGGTCTCGATACATCATACACAGTAATGAAGTTGACCC
>USRA01000046.1 GCA_900557035.1 uncultured Prevotella sp.
AGCTCACTTGCGCCGATGGTACTGCAATGCAATGCGGGAGAGTAGGTAGCCGCCTTCTTTTATCAAAGCCTCAGATTTCGAAAGATTTCTGAGGCTTTTTTCGTTTTCCTACAGTTTATTTTCGCTGTTTTTTGCTTGATATACGTCATGTAACTATGTTATAAAGTGTTTAAAACATTAAAAAAAGCGCTGATAATCAGTCTATTACTTGCATATCTCGATTTTTTTT
Organism: uncultured Prevotella sp.; assembly: GCA_900557035.1. GTDB lineage: Bacteria > Bacteroidota > Bacteroidia > Bacteroidales > Bacteroidaceae > Prevotella. The sequence goes on from USRA01000046.1 coordinate 230, forward strand.
TGTATCTTTGCAAACGATAAGAATAAGGATATCATCCATATATCTGTTTTGTGTATGCTGGTATCCGTTAAGGTATCTAACGGAACTGAGGTGAGCAGCCTATCTTTTTCTCACAAGTTGCCACCGCGAAATCACTGATGTTGTAGTTCAGCTTTTCAGGTTCCATAAAACAAAAAATATGAAGAGAATAACAATGGTATTAGTCAGCATCTTGATGCTGATGATGAAGGTAAGTACAGCGTCGGCTGATACGAATGTAAATGTATCCTCTACTGATGATTTCGATTGGACTCCAGTGATGGAAGCGATTATCCAGGTAGAGAGTGAGGGTAACCCCAAAGCAAAGAGTGGAAGTTCTGTTGGTGTTATGCAGATTACTCCTATCTTAGTGGCAGAGTGTAATGACATTTTGAAGAGACGCAAGAGCAAGAAGCGTTTCACTTTGGCTGATAGATTCAGCATTGCGAAGTCTAAGGAGATGTTCCTCCTGATTCAGTCTGTCCACAATCCTCTGAATAGCATCGAGCACGCAATTCGTGCTTGGAATGGTGGAAACCATTATAGTGTGAAGAGAACACAGCGCTATTTTGAGAAGGTCATGAATCTTTTGAAAAAGTAATTGATTTTTGATATGTCCGATTTATCCTTCCAGGATGGATCGGATTTTTGTTTGTTCCCTATACTCATTCTCTTTTCCCACTTTTATTCCAGTTTCTGCTTTTTATCATACTTTTTCTCTGTTTTTATCTACTAAATCCCACTTTTTTACCTTTAAATGTTAAAACGCGTTAAAAAGATAACTTTTTGCTAGAAATGTTTGGCGGTTAACAAAAAAAGTAGTACCTTTGCACTCGCAATTCAGAAATGAGTTGATAATATCGCGGTGTGGAGCAGTTGGTAGCTCGCCAGGCTCATAACCTGGAGGTCGCATGTTCGAGTCCTGCCGCCGCAACCAAATAGAGGAAGTGATTAAGAAATCACTTCCTTTTTTGTTTTCTCCATATTATGTTTTTCTACCTTTTCTCCTCCATTGTCCTTTTTCTCTTATCCCTCTTACTGATCATGAATTTCTTTAGTTTTCCCATCAATTTCCCTTTCATTTTGCAATATATTCATCTGAAATCCAACATATTCTATTTTTTAACACTAAATATTTGCGTATATCGAATAAAACTACTACTTTTGCACATTGATAAATTTATGTGCAACTAATAAAATAAAGGAAGGGCTTCGATATGTCAGTATCCAAAACAAGACAAAAACTGGTAGATGTTGCAAGACAACTGTTTGCCAAGAATGGTATAGACAATACTACAATGAATGATATTGCTGTAGCATCTGGTAAGGGGCGTCGTACGCTTTATACCTATTTCAGTAGAAAGGAAGATGTCTATTATGCAGTCATCGAGTCGGAGTTGGAGCGTCTTTCTGATAAATTGGATGAGGTAGCCAACTGTAAGATGCGTCCTCAGGACAAGATCATAGAATTGATTTACACCCATCTCAGTATGATCAAGGAAACAGTGGTACGTAATGGCAATCTTCGTGCTGAGTTCTTCCGTAACATCTGGATGGTAGAGAAAGCTCGCAAGAACTTTGATGAGGATGAAATCGAAATCTTCCGTTGTGTCTATGCCGAAGGAAAGGAAGATGGGGAATTTGACATCGACAATATTGATTTAGTTGCTGATATTACCCACTATTGTATCAAGGGGCTGGAAGTACCTTTCATTTATGGAAGATTAGGCCATGGTATGAATGTGGAGTCAAGTAAACCGCTGGTTGCAAAGGTTGTTTATGGCGCCTTGGGTAAATCAGGCTTAAAACTTTAAATAAGATATTCATAATAAACTGATTATTAATTAAATAAGAAAGAAATGGGATTATTAACAGGTAAAACTGCCCTTGTAACAGGTGCAGCTCGCGGCATCGGTAAGGCTGTCGCTATGAAATTTGCTTCTGAGGGTGCTAACATCGCATTCACAGACCTCGTACTCAATGATGATATGGCAGCTGGCTTGGAGGCTACTCGCAAGGAGATTGAGGCTCTGGGTGTAACATGCCGCGCATATGCTGGTAATGCTGCTGACTTCGAGGAGACTGAGAAGACCGTTAAGCAGATTCACGCAGATTTCGGTTCTATCGATATTCTCGTTAACAACGCAGGTATCACTAAGGACGGTTTGATGCTTCGTATGACTGAGGCTCAGTGGGATGCAGTTTTGAACGTAAACTTGAAGTCTGCCTTCAACTTTATCCACGCTTGTTCTCCTATCATGCTCCGTCAGCGCAGCGGTTCTATCATCAACATGGCTTCTGTTGTTGGTGTTCATGGTAACGCTGGTCAGTGCAACTATGCTGCTTCTAAGGCTGGTATGATTGCTTTGGCTAAGTCTATTGCCCAGGAGTTGGGTCCTAAGGGTGTACGTGCTAACGCAGTAGCTCCTGGTTTCATCGAGACTGCTATGACAGCACAGTTGCCAGAGGAAATCCGTAAGGATTGGATGAAGAAGATTCCTTTGCGTCGTGGTGGTCAGACTGAGGATATTGCAAATGTTTGTCTCTTCCTCGCTTCTGATATGTCTAGCTACGTAAGCGGTCAGGTAATCCAGATCGATGGTGGTATGAATATGTAATCTATTGGCATCTGTTTTAGATAAAACATGCAGGTAGTTTACGAAGACAACCATATAATTATCGTCTCTAAGAGAAGTGGTGAAATCGTGCAGGGCGACAAGACCGGCGATGAGCCTCTCTCAGAGACGGTAAAACAGTATATCAAGGAGAAGTACCAGAAACCAGGAAATGTATTTCTGGGAGTGGTGCATCGACTTGACCGTCCTGTCTCGGGACTCGTGGTATTTGCCAAAACCTCCAAGGCTTTGAGCCGTCTGAATAATATGTTCCGTGATGGCGAAGTTCACAAGACCTATTGGGCTATCGTGAAGAATATGCCACGTGAGACTGAGGCAACATTGACTCATTGGATAGTAAGAAACGAAAAGCAGAATAAAAGCTATGCTTACGACCATGAGGTGAAAAATTCGAAGAAGGCGATATTGAAGTATAAGGTGATAGGGCATACTGATCATTATACCCTTTTGGAAGTGAACCTGATGACAGGCCGTCATCATCAGATCAGATGCCAGTTAGCTAAGATGGGGTGCCCGATCAAGGGCGACCTGAAATACGGTTCTCCTCGCAGCAATGCCGACGGAAGTATCTCTCTTCTCTCGCACAAGGTAGAGTTTGTGCATCCAGTATCAAAAGAAACCATTGTAGTGGAAGCTCCTCTGCCAGATGATAATCTATGGAGAGCTATTGCTCCATAACAATTTAATATCCATGCTTATGAAGAAGTATGCGAAATGGGTGGGGATCGTTGTTCTTACCCCATTCGTGCTCATATTATTGTTGGCTGTTTTGCTTTATTTGCCTCCAGTACAGAACTGGGCAGTAAAGCAAGTTGCTTCTTATGCTTCAGAATCGACAGGCATGGATATTTCCGTAGAGCATGTACAACTCGTTTTCCCTCTCAAGCTGGGAGTGGAAGGCGTGAAAGTACTGCAACCTGTCGATTCATTGAAGAACAGCAGAAACCTTGCTTTAAGAAATAAAAAAGATACCGTAGCCGACATCCAGAAGATGGTGGTAGATGTGCAGTTGCTGCCACTCTTCAGCAATCAGGTGATGGTGGATGAACTGAACTTCACGAAGATGAAGGTGAACACCACCAACTTTATCCACGAAGCCCGAATCAAGGGAGATGTGGGCAGATTGCAGCTGATGGCGCATGGTATAGATCTGGGTAAGGAGCACGTGAATGTGAACGATGCCCTGATTTCAGATGCCAGATTGTCCGTGGAATTGAGCGATACAGTTCCGCCAGATACGACTCCAAGCACCAATTACTGGAAGATCAACTTACAGAAACTGAAACTAAAGAATACCGATTTTACCCTACACATGCCTGGAGATACCCTTCAGGTGAATGCTTATTTCGGTGATGCGATCGCCCGCACCACCTACCTTGACCTGTTCAAAGGTCTGTATCAGGTCAAGCACTTGGACTGGAAGAACGGCAGGGTGAACTACGACCAGAATTTCGAGCGTCCTGTATCCGGTCTGGACTTCAACCATCTTGCCTTCCGCAATATGGCATTGAAGGCCGATTCCTTCTATTTCTGCGATTCCAGGATTGATGTAAAAATCAGGGAAGCAAGGATGAAGGAGAAGAGTGGACTGAAGATAGATCAGCTTAATGGCAGATTTGTGATGGATTCCGTGAAGTTGCAGTTGCCGGATCTCTATTTCCGTACTCCGGAATCTCATTTGCAGGCTACCGTAGATATGGATATGAATGCCTTTGCCGAGAAGAATCCTGGCAAAGTGATGGCGCGTGTGAAAGGTGCCTTGGGGCGTTCTGATCTATTCCTCTTCATCGGTGATGCATTGCCAAAGCAGATGAAGAGCCGATGGCCTTACTATCCGATGAAGGTGGAAGGTTCGCTGAAGGGAAACATGCAGCGTGCCTCTTTCTCGGGAGTCAAGGTGAATCTGCCTACTGTTTTCGATTTAAGCACGGATGGCATGGTAGCTAATATGACAGATATGAATCGTCTGAAGGCGAATATCAATCTGAAGGCACGTACCTACAATCTCGGTATGGTAACAGCCATGCTCGATCCTGCCTTGACACGGGAAATCCGCATCCCTAGCGGCATCGGCATTCAGGGAAATGTGAAGATGGATGGAACGAAGTATGCCACCAGACTGGCTCTTACCGAAGGTAAGGGAAGCATGAAGGTGGATGCTGCCATCGATGCCAAGACCCGTAGGGATGGCAGCATCGATATGAATCGCCTGGCTTATCAGGCAAAGTTGCAGGCACGACAGATTCAGGCCCAGCATTTCCTGCCTCACCAGAATCTCTATACCTTTACGGGAGAAGTAGAGGCAAAGGGCGTGGGTACAGATTTCCTGTCCCCTCGTACTCAACTGATGGCGAAAGCCAAGGTTAATCAGGTGCATTATGACCAGTATCAGTTGCATGATATGGTGGCTGATGCGCAGGTTGCCAACGGTAGAATTCATGCCAAGCTGGATAGTAGGAATGAGCTGCTGAATGGTAACATCGCCGTGGATGCCCTGGCTAATACCAAGAAGTTGCAGGCTACACTGGTGGCAGATGTGCGCCATGCCGATATGTATCAGTTGAAGATTACCGATAAGCCAGTGGATGTTTCGCTCTGTGGTCAGATCGATGTTCATTCCGATCTGAAGGATAGTCACAAGGTATGGGCTAACCTGGATGATATCACCGTAAGGACAGAAAAGAATGTCTATCGCCCGGTAGGTGTTAAGGTAGATATCCTGACCGATAGGGATACCACCCATGCCATAGCAGAGTGTGGAGATTTCCGTCTGAACATGGATGCACATGGAGGCTACGAGAAACTCCTGCGCAGAGTTACCGGTTTGCAGAAGGAATTATGGAAGCAGCTCAAGAACCGTCGCATTGATCAGGTGATGATTCGCAACAGTTTCCCTAGCGGACATATCTATCTTTCTACAGGTAAGGACAACTTCATTTCCCGATTCATCGAATATATGGGTTACCATTTCAAGTCGGTGGAGATGGAGCTGAATGCCTCGCCTGTGGCAGGACTCGAAGGATATATGAACATTGACTCCCTGGTGGCGAGTGGCATGCAGCTGGATACCATTCGTGCCCAGGTACATACGCAGGGAGATACCATCCAATATTCTGCCCGTATTCAGAACAACCTTCATAATCCGCAGTATGTGTTCCGGGCATTGGTAGATGGTGAGGTACAGGAGCATGGTTCCAATGTCAAGGCTCGCCTCTATGATGCATCCAATAAGTTGGGTGTGGATGTGGGACTCGCTGCCATGTTGCAGCCTAATGGTGTGAAAGTGTCTCTGATAGATACCCATCCGATATTGGGTTATAAGGAGTTCGTAGCCAATGATTCCAATTATGTGATGTTGAGTGATGACGGACGTGTATCTGCCGATCTGGTGCTGAAGGCAGCAGCGGGCAATATGGGTATGCGTGTCTATTCCAACGATAAGAACGAGGATGCCCTGCAGGATATCACCGTCAGCATGAGCAGGTTCAATCTGGACAAGGTGCTGAGTGTGATTCCATATATGCCGGATATCACGGGTATCATGGATGGTGACTTCCACTTTATCCAGACCAAGGAAGAACTCTCTGTTTCTTCTAATCTGAAGATAGATAACATGACCTACGAGAAATGTCCGATGGGCAATGTGGGTTCGGAGTTTACCTATATGCCAAAGAGTGACGGTTCTCACTATGTAGATGCCATCCTTACCTATGAGGGTGATGAGGTGGCAACTGTTACGGGTACATACAAGTCGGAAGGTGCCGGCGATCTGGATGCAGAGGTAGGATTGGAGAAGCTTCCTTTGCACTTTATCAATGGTTTTGTTCCTGATCAGCTCATCGGTTTGAAGGGATATGGCGAAGGTGCCCTGAAGATGAAGGGTGCCTTGAGCAATCTTGATATCGATGGTGAGGTATATCTCGATTCTGCTTATCTGGTAAGTGTGCCATACGGTATTTCCATGCGATTTGCCAACGATCCAGTGCGCATTACAGACAGTAAGCTGCTCTTCGAGAACTTCATGATGTATGCCAACAACGAGAGTCCGCTCAATATCCAGGGTGCCCTCGACTTCACGGATGTGGAGAATATGAAGCTGAATATCCGGATGAGAGCGCAGGACTTCCTGCTGATTGATGCAGAGGAGAATGCCCGCTCAGAGGCATTCGGCAAGGCGTATGTCAACTTCTTCGGAACCATGCAGGGCTCATTGTCTAATCTGAAGATGATGGGTAAGCTGGATGTACTGGGCAAGACCAATATGACCTATATCTTGCGTGAGTCGGAACTCACTACCGATAACCAGCTTGAGGAACTGGTGAAGTTTACCAATTTCAAGAGTGGCAAGGAGGTTGTGGTTCAGAAGCCTACGCTGGATGGTTTCGATATGTTGCTGAGTATGTCAATCGATGAGTCGGCGCGTATTCTCTGTGCCTTGAATGCCGATAAGACCAATTATGTGGATCTGATGGGAGGAGGCAATTTGCAGATGCGGTACAATACGGCTGACGGTATCAGATTGACGGGTCGATATACCCTGAATGATGGTGAGATGAAGTATTCTCTGCCTATCATTCCATTGAAGACCTTTGATATCCAGGATGGAAGCTATATCCAGTTTACGGGTGATCCGTTTAATCCTACCCTGAATATTACGGCAACGGAGGATATCAAGACTACCGTCAACGAGGGTGAGGGTAGTGGGCGCTCGGTGGATTTCATCTGTGGTGTGAAGCTGAGTCAGACTCTGGAGAAACCGGGTATCCAGTTTATCATCTCGGCATCCAACGACCAGACCATCCAGGATGAGTTGAATTCGATGAGTGTAGAGGAGCGAGGCAAGATAGCCATCACGATGCTGGCTTCGGGTATGTATCTGGCGAGTGGAACCACCAGTTCGTTCTCGATGAATACCGCCCTGACTTCATTCCTCAACTCCGAGATCAATAACATTGCAGGTACAGCCATGCGAAGCATCGGACTCGATGTGGGTATGTCGGTGGATAACCAGACCAATGCCTCTGGCGGAACGCATACCGACTACAACTTCAAGTTCGCCAAGCGATTCTTCAATAATCGCCTGAGTTTCTCAGTGGGTGGACAGGTTTCAACCGGTGCTGAACTGGAGAATGCCAACAAGAATGAGTCTTTCTTCAACAATGTGGAGGTTCAGTATCGTCTCAACGAAGGAGCCAGCATGTATGTAAGAGCCTTTTATAATGCCAATACCTACGATTGGCTGGATGGTCAGATAGGAGAGTATGGCGGCGGTTTCACCTGGCGCAGAAAACTCTCCAAGTTCTCGGATATCTTCAGATGGAAGACTGAGAAGCAGCAGGTGCCTGCAGATTCTCCGATGCTGCGAACCCGCAAGGATTCAGTGATGCTGCGAACCCGCAAGGATTCTGTTATTAGAAACAACGAAAAATAAGCTAGTGAATATGAGAAAGAAGAATCGACTTCACCTTATTATATATATAGCGGCAGCGGTGATGCTGTTCTGCTTCCTGTTTACAGGGTGCTCTTCTACGAGTGCCCTGAAGGAAAACGAGCAGCTGTTCACCGGTTTGAAGCCTATAGAATACTCCAACTACGAGGCGAATACCTATGCCGACTCGGTGAAGGAAGAGATGGAGTTTGCTCTTGCATCGGCCCCAACGGGAGCTTTTATGGGAAGCAGCTATTTCCGTACTCCTTTTCCAGTCCGTCTGTGGATATGGAATGCCTTCTCTCCGTCGGATGATGCTCTTTCCAGATGGATTACCAAGGTGTTCGGTTCGAAACCTAAGCTGATGGAGAATGTGAATCCGAAGTTGAGAGCACAGGTAGCTGAGCATCAGCTCGACAAGTTGGGCTATTTCAATGGCAAGGTAGATTACGAAGTGCTCACCCAGAGCAATCCGAAGGAAGCCAAGGTGGCTTACAAGGTGAATATGGGACATTTGTGGAGATTGGATTCCGTGGCTTATCTCAACTTCCCGGAGCATGGCAAGCAGCTCATAGATTCTACGATGTCGCAGGCCGTTATCAGAAAGGGAAGCCCGTTCAATGTTTCCAATCTGGAGCAGGAGCGTCAGCGACTCACCCGCCTTTTCCGCAACCATGGCTATTACTTCTATCAGAATGGCTATGCATCTTATCTTGCCGATACCGTGAATACGTCCGGCAAGGTGAACCTCCGCCTGTCGATGGTGGACAGCATAGAGCCGGAAGCAACCCGCCAGTGGTATATCGGCAATATCAACATCAACTTCAAGAAGCAATTCATGGAGGAGATGACCGATAGCTTTGTGCGCCGCTATCTGAGTTTCAGATATGCGGGTAAGAAGATGCCGATTCGTGCCGGAGTAGTGCTCAGGGAGTTGAAGCTCCGACCACGAAAACTTTATATGGTGGATGATGAAAATACGGCTAAGGCTGGATTGCAGTCGATGGGACTCTTCAGTTATACCAACCTGCAGTTTGTGCCTAGAAGCACTCAGGTTTTGGACAGCCTGGGAAATGTGCAATATTGCGATACTCTGGATGCCAACATCGATCTGGTGTTCGACAAACCATACGATTTCTATGTAGAAGCCAACGCCAAGGGCAAGACTACCGGAAGGGTAGGTCCAGAGCTGGTGGTGGGTTTAACCAAGCGCAATGCCTTCCGGGGTGGCGAGAAGCTGGATATCAACTTCCATGGTTCTCATGAGTGGCAGACCATCACGGGGCAGGGGGGAAGTTCCAACAAGATCAATTCCTATGAGTTCGGATCGGATGTCACGCTGTCGTTCCCAAGCATCATCACTCCTTGGAATGCTTTCCGCACGATGGCACAGAATGAGCGCAGATTCCGCCGAGGTCATATCCCTCGCCGTTACTACGGTACGCCGAATACCACCATCAAGGCATCTATGAATATCCTGAACCGCGCCGGCTATTTCCGTCGTCATGTGGCTGGAGGAGAGCTGACCTATGATTGGGCAACCTCTTATCAGCATCGCCATTCGTTCAGTCCGCTGATTCTTTCGTATGAGTATATGAACTATACTTCTCCGAAGTTCGACAGCATCATGAACAACAATGTGTATGTGGCAACTTCGATGGCCGACCGTTTCATTCCGAAGATGAGCTATACCTACACCTATCGCAGTGCGCAGAAATACCGCAGTCCTATCGTGTGGTCAACTACGGTGAGCGAAGCCGGCAACATTTTGTCGCTGGGTTATCTTGTAGCTGGCAGGAAATGGAACGACAAGGATAAGACGATGTTCAAGAACGAGTATTCTCAGTTCTTCAAGCTGGAAACAGATTTCGTGAAGTATTGGAAACTGAATGAAACATCCACCCTGGTGGGACATCTGAATGCCGGAATGCTCTGGAGTTACGGCAATTCGAGTCAGGCACCTTATACGGAGATGTTCTATGTAGGTGGAGCCAACAGTATCCGTGCCTTCAGTGTGCGAGGTGTCGGACCAGGCGAGCAAGACTACAGTGCCCTGAGTAACAAGTATGCCAACATCCTTCGTACGGGAGACATCAAGTTCCAGGCGAATCTGGAATACCGTCCTAAGATCTGGGGCGATCTTTATGGTGCTCTGTTCCTGGATGCCGGTAATGTCTGGATGAAGGATGCAGACTTTTCCTCTTTCGAGACCTTCAAGTTTGATAAGTTCTACAAGCAGCTGGCTGTAGGCACCGGAGTGGGTATCCGCTATGATATGGGAATGTTTGTGGTTCGAGTGGATTGGGGAGTCGGTTTGCATCTGCCATACGATACGGGTAAGAGCGGATTCTACAACATTCCAAGCTTCAAGAAGAACCAGAGCCTGCATTTGGCTGTGGGATATCCGTTCTAGCACCGGTTTTTTTGGGGGTGAAGCTCCATAAATCACTCAAATATTGATGTAAATCAAAAAAAAGATAGGAAAAGATGCCGCTAGGTGCATTTTTTTTATTACTTTTGCAGGTGATTAAAAGTAAATATCAACTATTAAATAAAAATATAGATTATGAAACCTACATTATTGCTTTTGGCTGCTGGTATGGGTAGCCGTTATGGTGGTTTGAAACAGCTCGATGGTCTGGGCCCTAATGGTGAGACTATTATGGACTACAGTATCTACGATGCTATTCAGGCTGGTTTTGGAAAGATTGTTTTCGTTATCCGCAAGGATTTCGAGGATCAGTTCCGCGAGAAAATCCTCTCTAAGTATGAGGGCCATATCCCAGCAGAGCTTTGTTTCCAGTCTTTGGATGCACTCCCAGAAGGATTCAGCGTACCTGAGGGTCGCGAGAAGCCATGGGGTACCAACCACGCAGTGTTGATGGCAAAGGACGTTATCAAGGAGCCTTTCTGCGTAATCAACTGCGATGACTTCTACAACCGTGACTGCTTCATGGTTATCGGCAAGTTCCTCTCTGAGCTTCCAGAGGGTAGCACCAACAAGTATGCTATGGTAGGTTTCCGCGTAGGCAACACCTTGAGCGAGAATGGTACAGTAGCTCGTGGTATCTGCTCTAAGGACGAGAACGAGAACCTGACAACTTGTGTAGAGCGCACCGAAATCATGCGTATCAATGGTGAGGTTTCTTACAAGGACGAGGAAGGCAAGTGGGTTGCTGTAGGCGACAACACTCCTGTATCTATGAACGTATGGGGCTTTACTCCAGATTACTTCGCTCACAGCGAGGCTTACTTCAAGGAGTTCCTGAGCGATCCTAAGAACATGGAGAACAAGAAGGCTGAGTTCTTTATCCCATTGATGGTCAACAAGCTCATCAATGAGGGTACATCTACCGTTAAGGTACTCGATACCACCAGCAAGTGGTTTGGTGTAACTTATGCAGCCGACCGCCAGAGTGTAGTAGATAGAATCCAGAGTCTCATCGACGAAGGTGTATATCCTAACAAGCTCTTCTAATTCTATTCGATGGATATTCAATTAGATATTTTAAACGAAAAGGAAGCCGCTATTCTCCGAGAGACGATAGCGGCTTCTCAGCATATTGTCATCTGTGCCCACAAGTCACCGGATGGCGATGCTATTGGCTCATCTTTGGGATGGGCTTATTTTTTGCGCTCTTTGGGTAAGAGCCCTGTCATCTGTGTGCCTGATATGATACCGGATGCCCTTTCCTGGTTGCCTGGCTGTGATGATATCGTGAGATACGACAAGTATCCCGACAAGGTGCAGCAGGCTTTTGATGAGGCTGATCTGGTATGCTGCGTGGATTTCGGCAGCACTGGCAGACTGGATGAGATGGATCATGTACTTGCGGGTTGCAAGGCACAGCGTGTGGTCATCGACCATCATCTGGCTCCTAACCTGGAGGCTAAACTGATGATTTCGCAGCCACATGCCAGCAGCGCCAGCGAACTGGTGTTCCGTGTGATATGGCAGTTGGGTGGTTTCCCTGAGTTGGATAAGACCTGGGCTACCTGCGTTTATTGCGGTATGATGACCGATACGGGTGGATTCACCTATAACTCTACCAATCCGGACATCTACTACATCATTTGCCAGCTGCTTACCAAGGGTATCGACAAGGATAAGATTTATCGCAGCGTCTTCAACAACGCCCGTGTTTCTGCAGTCCGCTTCCGCGGTCATCTGATGAACGAGAAGCTGCAGGTCATCGAGTCGCTCCATGCCAGTTACTATACCGTAACCCGCAAGGAGATGAAGGAGTATGATTTCATCAAGGGCGATCTGGAAGGATTGGTGAACGTGCCTCTTACCATCAGAGGTCACAAGCTCTCCATCTCGCTCCGAGAGGATACCGATATCGACAACCGCATATTGGTGAGTCTCCGTTCTGTGGATGATTTCCCATGCAATAAGATGGCGGAGCAGTTCTTCAATGGTGGTGGTCATCGCAATGCATCAGGCGGTAAGCTGCTTTGCAGTATCGAGGAGGCTGAGAAGATTGCCCAGAAGGCAATTCTTGCCTTTGCCGATTTGCTGAGATAAGGAGCACTTTGCGCTTGAAAAAACAGAAAAATAAGGAAAAACAACCCCGAAAGAGGCATTAGGATGATAATAAGTGATAAATTATAATAAAATCATCCTATACTTCTCGGTGTTGTCTTTTCTTTTTTGTACCTTTGCCCAATAAATTAGAATTTAGTAAAAGGAATGAAAAAATTTTTGTTTGCCATCATGGCTATAGCAGCACTTTTCTCGTTTGCTGCATGTAACGATACTGAGACATATAAGGATTTGCGTGACCGCGAGTTGGACTCTATCAGTTCTTTCTTGCGTCATGAAAACGTGAAGGTCATTTCAGAAGAGGAATTCAAGAGTCGTTGGGAGAAGAAGCAGAAGGACAATAGCGTGGTTCTTACTGATACTTCCAAGAACAACAACGAGTATGTGCTCTTCAACAGTAACGGTATCTATATGCAGGTATTGGAAATGGGCTGTGGCGACTATATCAAGATGGGCGAGACTACCGACGTGCTCGTCCGATTCTCTGAATACAATCTGAATACCGCAGCAGAGATGAGTGACAAGTCTTTGCAGTTGAGCAATAATCTAAAGCAGTATTCTTTCTATACTGATAAGATGACCGTGACCAATAATTCCGGCACTTTCACCGGTACTTTTGATGTGAATAGCAGCTTGATGGTAGCCACTTACAACAAAAACTACTCCGGCGGTTATAGCGGAACAGTACCTAGTGGCTGGCTGGTTCCTTTCAGTTGGGTAAAGATTGGTCGTGGTAATGCCGAGGGCGAGAGAATAGCTCACGTTCGTCTGGTAGTTCCTCATACCTATGGTACTACAGCGGCATCAGGAAGCGTATATGCCTGCCTCTATGATTTAACCTTGCAGAGAGGCAGATAAGATAATTTCATTTTAAAAAGATATTATTATGACACTGATTAAGTCTATTTCTGGTATCCGTGGAACCATCGGCGGTCCAGCGGGCGATACTTTGAATCCGCTCGACATCGTCAAGTTTACATCTGCTTACGCTACATTCATCCGTCGTAGCGGTGCTTCTAAGAGCAACACCATCGTGGTTGGCCGTGATGCACGTATCTCAGGCGAGATGGTAAAGAATGTAGTTTGTGGAACTTTGATGGGTATGGGTTACGATGTATTGAACATCGGTCTGGCTACTACTCCTACTACAGAGTTGGCTGTAACCATGAGTGGTGCTGCCGGTGGTATCATCATCACAGCTTCTCATAACCCACGCCAGTGGAATGCTCTCAAGCTTCTCAACGAGAAGGGTGAGTTCCTTACTGCTGCCAATGGTAGCGAGGTATTGAGCATTGCAGAGAAGGAAGACTTCGAGTATGCTGATGTAGATGCTCTCGGTAAATATACAGAAGATGATACCTTCAACAAGCGCCATATCGACTCAGTGCTTGCATTGAAGCTCGTGGATGTTGAGGCTATCAAGAACGCTCATTTCAAGGTTTGTGTGGATGCCATCAACTCTGTAGGTGGTGTTATTCTCCCAGAGTTGCTCGATGCACTCGGCGTAGAATATACATTCCTGAATGCTGAGCCTACTGGTGATTTTGCTCACAATCCAGAGCCATTGGAGAAGAACCTCGGTGGTATCATGGATGAGTTGAAGAAGGGTGGCTACGATATGGGTATCGTTGTTGACCCGGATGTTGACCGTCTGGCTTTCATCTGTGAGGATGGTAAGATGTATGGTGAGGAATATACCCTGGTGAGTGTAGCCGACTATGTATTGAGCAAGACTCCAGGTAACACCGTCAGCAACCTTTCTTCTACCCGTGCTCTCCGCGATGTAACCGAGAAGCATGGTGGTTCATATTGTGCTTCTGCCGTAGGTGAGGTGAATGTAACTACCAAGATGAAGGATGTTCACGCAGTGATTGGTGGCGAAGGCAATGGTGGAGTTATCTATCCAGAGAGCCACTATGGCCGTGATGCCCTCGTAGGTATTGCTCTCTTCCTGAGCAGTCTGGCTCATAAGGGTTGCAAGGTAAGCGAGCTTCGTGCCAGCTTCCCTAACTACTTCATAGCCAAGAACCGTATCGACCTGACTGCTTCTACCGATGTAGATGCTATCCTCGTAAAGGTAAAGGAGCTGTATGGCAAGGAGAAGGATGTAACTGTTACTGATATCGATGGTGTGAAGCTCGACTTCCCTGACAAGTGGGTTCACCTTCGCAAGAGTAACACCGAGCCAATTATCCGCGTATATAGCGAGGCTTCTACTATGGAGCAGGCTGATGAGCTTGGAAAGAAGCTCATGCAGGTAGTTTATGATATGCAGTAAGATACATAATGTATTAGGAAATAATAAAAGCGATTGTCTCAATAGAGGCAATCGCTTTTTTAGTATTCTCGGTGTTTTTTCTCTTCGCTTCCGTGCTGGCAGCTTAGCACATGATTGAATTATGAACGAACTATTGATATAATAATTATGGCAAGAAAAAAGAAAACATCAGAGTCACTATTCCAGTTTATGAACCTCCTTATCGCCCTGTTGAAGACGAACGGGCAACACCGCACCATGCTGCATTACAAGGCAACGCTTGACAGCTTTAGGCGATACCGTGATGGCAAGGACATTGCCCTGAGTGAGATAGATGCAGAAGTGATCCGCTCGTATGAGGCATACCTGCATCATACGGCGAAGGTATGCAGCAACACCAGTTCCTTCTATCTCCGCATCCTCCGCGCCACCTACAACAAGGCAGTGGCTAAGGGGTTGACTCCCCAGCAGCATTCCTTCAAGGATGTCTATACCGGCATTGCCCGAACCAGCAAGCGAGCCATTCCAACAGAATCCGTCAGTCAGATCAAGCGTTTGGAGTCGGTCAAGGATCTCACTCCCAAGGAAGAGATGGCAAGAGATACATTCCTGATGAGCTTCTATCTGAGAGGCATCTCATTCATCGATCTGGCTCATCTCCGCAAAACCGACCTCAAGGACGGTTTTCTCCATTACACCCGAAGCAAGACAGGTCAGCGCCTCACCATCCGATGGGAGAAGGATATGCAGAAGCTATTAGAAAAATATCAACATCAGACAGCCTCCTCACCTTATCTTTTCCCTTTCCTTGTTGATGATGGATACAAAAGACAGGATAAAACAATTGACAGAAAGCTAGATGAAGTGCGCCTCTATCACAATGCAGAAGCCCGCATTTCCTACCACCTCAAGAAGTTAGGAACTAAGATAGGAATCAAGGGCAAACTTACCCTCTATGTCGCCCGCCATTCCTGGGCAACGGCAGCAAGAGACAACCATATCTCTATCTCAGTCATCAGCGAGGCTTTGGGGCATCATTCCGAAATCACCACACAAATCTATCTCCGCTCCATCAAAAGCTCAGAAGTGGATGATGCCAACGCCAAAATTCTGGCAGCTCTATAAGCCTCAAAAGTGAATAAAAAGAGGAAACTCGAAAAATGAACCAAAATGAACCATTTTTCTGAATCTTTACATAAGAGATACAGAATCTCCCTGCAAAAATACGAAAAAAGTTGGAAACTAGCAAATTATGCGTGTTAAAAATTTAATCTTATTCTACGAAATTCAACAAATTTTCAGTAACCATTCAGAACGCAATCTGATAAGTCGCTGATTGAGCGAATGTTTCCTACTTTTCTGTGTCTCTTATGTAGAGATTCAGATGATCGACATCAAAAAACGAACTTGATTCGCATGATGAAAGAGACAAAAATACAACCGCAGGTTACGTTCACTATTGCAGGGAACGACGGCGAAGCCATGGAAAAAAGTGAAGAAAACGCTAAAAATAAGCAGGAAAAAGAGATTGAGAAACCAGCCGATGCAGGCTGGTATGTGGCTGTCGTCAGAGTGAATTGCGAGAAGAGAATAGCTGAGTCTATTCGCTTGAATCTGAATACGGCAGACAAATGGTTTGAATATTGGATTCCGATGGTAAAGGTCGCTTATGTCGATAAGCGAAGCCTCAAGCGCAAAGTGAAGGAAAAGCTGTTCCTTTCCACTTTCATCTTCTGCAATGTCTCACCTTCCCAACTCGATGAAATCCGCTTCCGCTCGGATGTCTATAAGATGTTGACCATGCCGGGCGACAGGAAGATATACCGCATTCCCGACGAGGTGATAGCCAATTATCGGAATTTTGTAGAGAATGACGAAGAACCTGTCACTGCCGCCCCCGTTCCCTTGAGGAAAGGTATCAAGGTGAGAGTGGTAGCTGGTAGTATGAAAGGTGTGGAAGCATACGTGCAATGCTATAATGGCAAGAAAGCCACTATCGGCAGCGAAATCAAGTACATCAGTGGTGCCACCCTTACCATCAGCCGTGATCTGCTGGAAGTCATAGATGAAAAATAAATCTGTGGGACATAAACCTTCAGAAGCCGTATAAAAGAATTTTTAAGATTAAAAAATAATACAACAATAAATTTATGGGCGATAAGAACAAGATGAATAGCTCTGAAAAGATGACGCTTTCTGGAATTTTTTACAAACTCAAGGTTTCTCTTTTTGCCAACCAGCTGACGAATTGGTATTTTTCCAAGACGACCCTGCCATATTGGTGCATCCTGGCACTCGATAGCATCGCTATAGTTATTGCCGGAATGATAGCCACCTATATCGCAGAGGGCGGAGAAGCATTGACGAGCCATTTCTGGAACTACGTCCTCACTTTCGTCTGCACCCTTCCCCTCTTTGTTGTGGGTATGCGGATCTTCCATACCTATTCCGGCATCATGCGCTATTCATCGTTTG